>CAZGYQ010000008.1:0-56284 GCA_964530695.1 uncultured Caulobacteraceae bacterium | reverse complement strand
GGCAAGGACCTCCGGGAATTTGACGGCGAGACATACGTGCTCGAAACCGGCCTCAAGGCCGATCTTTCCATCGTGAAGGCGTGGAAGGGCGACGCCGAGGGCAATCTCGTGTTCCGCAAGACCGCCCGCAATTTCAACCCGATGATGGCGACGGCCGGCAAGGTCTGCGTCGCCGAAGTCGAGGAGATTGTTCCGGTAGGGTCCTTCGATCCCGACCAGATTCACACACCCGGCATCTACGTCGACCGTATCGTACAGGCGACATTCGAAAAGCGCATCGAGCAGCGCACCGTGCGCAAGCGGGAGGCTGCGTAATGGCCTGGACACGCGATGAACTCGCCGCGCGCGCGGCCAAGGAACTCCGCGACGGTTTCTATGTGAACCTTGGGATCGGCATCCCGACGCTGGTCGCAAACTACATTCCCTCCGGGATGGAAGTGACGTTGCAGTCCGAAAACGGCATGCTCGGCATGGGGCCATTTCCCTATGACGACGAGGTCGACGCCGATCTCATCAATGCGGGCAAGCAGACGATCACCGAACTGAAGAAGACCTCGTATTTTTCCTCTTCGGACAGCTTCGCGATGATCCGCGGCGGCCACATCGATCTCTCGATCCTTGGCGCCATGGAGGTGTCCGAAAATGGCGATCTCGCGAACTGGATGGTGCCCGGCAAGATGGTCAAGGGCATGGGCGGCGCCATGGATCTTGTCGCGGGCGTCCAGCGCGTGGTGGTGGTGATGGAACACGCCGCCAAGGACGGAACGCCGAAGCTCCTCAAGGCCTGCCGGCTACCCCTCACCGGCGTGCGCGTCGTCGACCGCGTGATCTCCGATCTCGGCGTCTTCGATGTCGACAAGAAGGGAGAAGGGGGGCTCACGCTCCTCAAGACCGCTCCGGGCGTGACGCTTGACGAAATCCGCGCAAAGACGGAAGCGGACGTCCGCACCGCTTGAAGCGTAGTTCACGGATGGGTGGCCGAGCGGTTGAAGGCTCCAGTCTTGAAAACTGGCGTAGGCGCAAGCTTACCGTGGGTTCGAATCCCACCCCATCCGCCACGGATCAGACTTGACCTGAACCTGGTTGACTCGCGCAGTCGCGCAGGCGCTCAGACGGGGCGCAGGAACTCCCAGTATTTGATGATCGCGCTTCCGGGCGCGCACCTTCAACCGTGGCCGGCTGAAGGACTTGAGGCAGACCCGCTCGCGCTGCCTTTACCCCGCGCCCAGAAAGTAATAAACATTAACAAATTGAGGGGCTAGGGGCGTGCTTACGCGTCAGCATCGAGGGGATGGCATGCGCAAAGCCTTGTCTGCGGTTGTGGGAGCCGGGTTGGCGATCACGATATCGTTGTTCTCCGGAGACGCCTGGACGCAGGAGCGTCTGCGCAGCGACGCATGTATTCGGGAACTGGGGAAGAGCTCCCTGGAGGCGTTGAACGCGTCTGATGTCTCAATGCAATTGCAGGTTGCGGAAACCTGCAGGCGCGTCAGCGCAACGGCACGCGGCGTCGAGGCGGCTCGCGCGCGCTTTTATTCCGGTCGCGCATTTTCTCGAGCTGGACGACCGGACGACGCAATTCGTCAGCTAGAGGCGGCGGTCAACACTGGACAGGACTTCGAGTCTGTTTTTCGAGCCGAGCTGCGCGCCGGACAACTGGAACTGGCGCAGGCTTACCTGACCAAGGGAAGAGTTGAAGCGGCTCGTCTGCTGCTCGCCAGTCCCTCGCTAAGCCCGAACGACCCAGGGGTAGCGTATCAGCGGGCATTGTTGAGCCTGGCGGAGCTTGGCCCTGCGGGTGAAGAGAGCGCCTTTGGCGCACTCAAGATCGTCTTTGCGCAAGACAGCGCGCGCCTTGGCGGCGGCCCGGGGGCGCTGAGCCTGATGACTCCCGCGGAGATAGCGCGGGGCCGATCATGGCTGTTTCGCTTGGGCCTGTCGCTTGGACAGACGGCCCTGCGATCGCAGGGCCGCGACGGCGAGCAACGACGTAGCGACGCGCAACGGGCTATAGACTTCCTGGGCCCGGCGGCCGCCGCGCTTGATGCGGCGTGCCCCGATCCGGCGCCGATCGATTGCGCGACCGGTGTCGGCGCAACGGATCCCATCGGAGCCCTCGAAGGCCGGCCTGCGCCGACGCGCGAGCAGCTGCTCGACGTATTCTTCCAGATCGGCATCGCGCATCTGAAGGCGGCGGGCCTGCAGGAGAGCCCGGGCTTCTCCGCACTGGCGGGGCCACAAGGGGGCAGCGGCGTTGGCGCGCTTGATTGCGTTGGAAGTCAGCTTGCCCCCGATGCGGCCCAGCATTTCCAATACGCCCGGTACGCCTTTGACGCGTATACGCGGCGATCGTCGGCTTCCGCCGCCTCGTCGGCCGACGCTCGATGGGGGTCGGGTTGCACGATCCTCGCGAACCTGCCGAATGTTTCGGAGCCGAGCGAACGCCAGCGTCAGATCGCGCAGGCGGTCGAACAGTTGAAGTTGGCGCCGCGACGGCCGCTGACCATGCTGACGCTGGCGCGTGCACAGGTGATGCAGGGTCAAGTCGATAGCGCCCGCGCCAGCTTCAAGCAGGCGTTGGACCTGTCGGGCGCGACGACGCGCTGCCCGAGCGGGGAAGTGGACTTCCCTGCAGGCAATCGGGACGCGCTTGCTTCGCGCATCTATGTCGAAGTCGCCCGCACCCGGTACGCCTACGGCAGTGCGCCTCGCGATGTCGAGTTGCCGGCAGGTGATCCTGGCGCCGATCTCTACTATCGGACCATATCGGAAGTCGCCGCGGCGCGACCTGCAAGCTTGCGGGATTCAGAAGCGGATCTTCGTTGCGCCATCTTCCTCAACCACGAGAACGTCGAAGCGCGGCTGACGCTTGGCCACATCTATCTCCGTCTGGGATCCGATCCCTCCTCCGGAGCCACCGTCGATCGGCCGCCCTATCCGAAAGCGAACCAGGTCCTTGAGTTCTTCGTGCGTCGCCAGAGCGGCAGCGTCGAGGGCAATGCCGAGGGCCTGTTTCTTGCCAGCCGCCGGCTGACGCTGGCGCAACAGCACGTGCTCGCCGCGGATCCGCAGCGGGCACGTAGCACGACGGAGCGCTCCTTCTTGCGCGACGGCGAACAGGCCGTGAATTTCGCCGCGCAGGCCTTTAGCCTTGCGCAGCGACCGCCGTTCCGTCGTCAAGCCTGCCAGGCGCAGATCCTCTTCGGACAGACCGCCGAGCAAGGCTTCTGTGCGGCTGCGGGCCAGGGAGAGGAGCGCGCGGAGACCCTTCTCTATGAAGGCATGTACTGGTTGCGCCGCGGGCAGCGGGAAGCCCGCACCGATGAGCGGCTGAGAAGCTGGTCTCGGTCAATCCAGGCGTTCAACCGTGGAGTCTCCACGAAGATGACCGGGCAGACCGTGGAGTCCGGCCAGCCCAGCCTGCCGCCGGCCATCGATCTCGGCGCTTTGCTGTCATACGGCCAGCGATATGTCCTTGCCTGCAGAGGCATCAACTACAATGACGGCGAGCAAACAGCGCCGGAAGTGAAAGAGTACTATCGCCTTTCCGGCATTCCACTGCAGTGCGGGGGGCGTCCGAGCTGATCGGCGCTGAGTGTGTCTGCCAATGGTTGGACCAGTCAAAAGACCCGGCGGACTTCCGGACATCATTCGCGACAGCGATCGTCCGATCATCATCTACCAAGGCTATCCGAGCTACCGGCCGGATGCATTGGCGAGCAGCTCGCTAGGGCTGCTGTCATGGCTCGCACTGCTTAGCCTGTGTCTTGGAGTCGTCGGCTTTTGCTACTGGCGGGTATTGAATCCAGCGCACGACGCGGATCAAGCGTCCCTCATATACGCTGAGGGACGTCCGCTCGGGCTCGCGAAGCAGATCGAGGAGCGGACGCAGATCAACGCACGCGCCGATGGTCTGGTGACATTTCTCGATCATGTGCGCACAGACAATCTCGACCAGCGCAGAACACGCGCGACGCATCCGCTGTTGAGCGATCCCGGCGGAATAGACCAGTTGCGTCGCGAATGGGACGACATGTGCCTGAGCATCAGGGAGGGCATCTACGAGCGCAGAATTGGACAGATCGATGCGCGCCTGACAGAGGCGCGGCAGCGTCGCGCTCTCCTATCAGACCCTGCTGAGACCGCGCGGATGGAGGGAGAAGTGCAGGTGCTTCTACGCCAGCGCGCCGAAGAAGTGCTTCAAAAAAGGACTGACAGCAACCCCGCGCTTCGTTGCACGCCGAGCGCGCAGGCGATTGTTTGTTCCGAAAAAAATGGCGAGGCCTGGTGCAATCCGGGTAAGCTGGCGCCGCGTGATTTTGTCGACAAGGCGACCTAGGGGCGATGAGCAGCATCGAAGAACCGCCTCCCACCGCTGAATTGCACGTGGATCCGCCCGCGCAGGTGCGAAGCGTGATCCAGTGGATAGGTGAAATTGGCCGTGTCGTCTCACGACTGTGGGTGGTCGGCCTGCTGGTAGGCGCCGCCATGGGAAGCGGCGTCGCACTCAATCAGATGTTCCAGGCCGAGGCGCGACTTGAAACGCTCCGTCAAGAGCCTGGGGCGGACGCATATGCCGTCGTCGCGTATCGACGCGAACTGGCGCGACAGATGGAGGCTTACCGGCGCATTCGAACGGCGGATGCCGTACCGCAGCCTCCAGCGCGGCCGCGTCTGCTGGAGGAAATCGATATCGCGCGAAAACGCAACCAGAGCGTGGCGCAGGGCGGGAGCGGGGCGGCGCCCCGGACCATGCCGGTCGTGAACGCGCCGAACTGATTGATGCCGGGCGCGCGGGGCGCTGGGCGAGGAACTGGAAATGGTTACGGCGAGCCGCAGGCTCGCCACGGTTGGAGAGGGATGAGTTATGGCAATGTTGGCGTTCATTTTACTCATCAGCGCGCTGGTGTTGTTCATTGTCAGCACACGCCAATGGGCGCTCTGGATGAGGGGCGCAGTCTGGGCGGGCGGCCTTCTCCTTCTGGTCGTCGCCTGGCTGCTGCTCGGCAGCAGCGAGCGTGATCCGGAACTCGCGACCGCCCTGGGCGATCTCGCCGCCAAGTGGAACAAGCCCGGCGAAAGCATGCTGTTGCGCATGCTGGAGAGCAACGGGGCGACCGTTGCGCGCATGATCTTGTCGCTGTTCGACATCTTCCTGTTTTTCGCGGTGCTGGTCGGGGCGCTCGCGCTCGTGGCCTTCCGGCCAGGCGAACAGCTGGAGAACGCTATCCGGCCGGTGATGACTGGCATGATCGGCGCCATCCTTGGCGGCGTGTTTGCCTTGGCCATGGTTGGTACCGGATTTGGGCAAAGGGAAGAGCGCCAGGCTTATGCGGGCGCGGCGAGCCTTGAGACGGTGCACACCGCGGAGACGCTGCTCCTGAATGGCGATCTGCTGCGCCTGCGCGGCATCGATGCGCCAGAGCCGGGCCAGATTTGCCGCCTCGGAACGCGCGTGCTGGATTGCAGCTCTGAGTCCGAGCGGGCGCTGCGTCGCATTCTCGATGGCGCGTACGTAATGTGCGCCTTGGAGCGTCCGAGGGATGCTCTTGATACCGCCCGTCGCGAAAGAATCGCCACGTGCACCGCCGTCAAGAGCGGTGGTGAAGAGTTCAACGTCGCGCGGCGGCTGGTTGAAGAAGGGTATGCCGTGGGCGTCGACGGCGCGTACGCAGCAGAAGCCGCCGAGGCGACTGCGCGCGCGCGCGGGCTGTCTGCCTGGTGCACGGTACGTCCGGATGCGTGGGCCCAGTTCTCGCCCGCCAAGAAGGCCGCTTTCCGCGACAAGGGCGACTACCCCGTTGGCGCCCCTATGATAGGGACATGTGCGCCGCCGCGCGCTGCAACCCGCAGACCGAAACAGGACTCAACGCCTGTGGTTCGGGCGCCGGACTAATGCGAGGCGCCCCATTGACGGCGGAAGTCACCGTCAATGGGGCCGATCATCGCGTGACTGCGGTCCCGCCACCAGGACGAATTCTGCCGCAGTTGGAGGCGGTATGTGACAACGCGTCGAGGCGCGCCGTCGGGGGTGGATTGGTTTCCACCAGTTAGTGATGAAAGTGAATAAACCGCAAAAGCTTACGCGGCCTCAATGAGCGTCTGGTAATCGTGGGGCCAACCGCCCCCCCGGAGACCGGAATGCCGTCTGTCGTGAAATCGCTCGTGCTGTTCATGGTCGCAACTATGGCGGCGGCGGAAACGGCTTCGGCGTGGGAACGCGCGCCGATCGAATACGCCACTCGCTCTGCGCGGCCCACGTCCTTCGAGGCGGTCAGAGCGCCCGCAGCGGCTGTGACGGCGGCGCCAACGCGTCAACGCGCGGTGGCAGCCTCAATGGACCAACACGAGATTCTGTATGGCTACGGAAACGCGCGCAATCGATCCGAACGCGCGCCGCTCGACCTTCGCGGAACACTGCGCGGGCCAACCGTAACGGTCGCGCTGGCTGACGATGCGTTCGATGAATTGGCGCCCTCAATGGCCCCCGCGGCGTCCGCGGCGCCGCCTCAGGCAAATGAGCAGCAGGCGGTAGACCAAGCTGCGACCAGTGCGACGCCCAGCCCGTCCGTGGATGTTGCGCCAACAACCAGCGCGGAGACTTCGCCCGCGCGCGACGCCTACTTCGTCCAGGTCGGGGCCTTCGCCAACCCAGCGAACGCCGAACGCGTCCGGGAAGCGCTGCAGGACGTCGGATCTGTCACAATCGATCAGCGGCAAGGCGCCTCAGTGACGCTGCATCGGGTCCGTCTGGGTCAGTGGCCCACCCGAGCTGCGGCGGAACTCGCCTGCGACATGATCGTGGAACGCGGGTTCGCCGGCGCGGTCGTCTCCGAGGGCCGCTGACGTCGGCGCAGGCGTCTCGTTGACGCCCGGGGCGCTCAAGGCTTCTATCCGTCGTCCGCGCCAAGAGCGCGAATCACTTCGGAGAAACCGGATGAGCGTTACCCGCCTCCCCTCACTGGCGGCACTCGGGCTTTGCTTCACGCTCGCCGCCACACCCGCCGTGCGGGCGCAGGCGCCCGATCCGGTGATCAGCGAAGCCCAGCACATCGCCATTATCGACCACGGTACGGGCCAAATGCTCTATTGCCGCGGCTGCGATGTCGCGATGCCGCCAGCATCGCTGAGCAAACTGATGACCATGCTCATCGTCGCCGATCAACTTCGAGCCAAGAAGCTCTCCCTCGATACGCAGTTGCCCGTCAGCGAAAACGCCTGGCGCCACGGCGCGCAGTCGGACGGTTCGCACATGTTCCTCGATATCAATTCCCGCGTGCGGGTGGAGGATTTGATCAAGGGCGTGGTGATCGTGTCTGCAAACGACGCGTGCATTGTACTCGCCGAGGGCATTGCGGGCTCGGAAACGGCCTTTGTCGCCTTGATGAACCAGCGAGCGAGAGAAATAGGGCTTTCCAGCGCCCAGTTCCGCAACGCAACCGGTCTGCCGGATCCAGATCACGTCATCAGCTCGCGCGATCTCGCGCGACTGACGAGCATCATCATCCATGATTACCCAGAGCTGTATCGCCACTATTCCGAGCGCACTTTCACCTACAACGGAAAGACGCAGGAAAACCGCAACCCGCTGCTGGGCCGGATGGAGGGAGCAGACGGCGTCAAGACCGGACACACATCCGTCTCCGGCTATGGCCTGATCGGATCGGCGCAGGTCAATGGCCAGCGGCGCATCATCGTCTTCAACGGTCTCCCCTCGATGACGGCGCGGTCGGCGGAAGCGCAACGGTTGATGCGCGCGGCGCTGTTCGATTTTTCCGTCACTTCGCTATTCGCGAAGGATGCGGTCGTGGCGCAAGGTGACGTGTGGCTCGGCTCGCGTCGCCATGTGCCATTGGTTACTACAAGTGAAGTGTCCATTGCCGCGCACCGGTCGGTGCAAGCGGGGCTGACCGCGCACGTCGTCTACGAGGGCCCTCTTCAAGCTCCCATCAAGAAGGGCGCTGTGATCGCAAAACTCGTCGTCGAAGGCCCCGGAGTGCACGAGGAATTTCCCCTGGCGGCGGGCGTCAAGGTCGGTCGCGCGAACCCGATCGCGCGCGCAGTATTCGGACTGCAGCACCTATTCGGCGGCAGCTGAACGTGGGTCAACCGCGCTTCATTACGCTGGAGGGCGGAGAAGGCGTCGGCAAGTCGACGCTTGCCGCGGGTCTGGAAGCGGCGATTCGAGACGCTGGACAAACAGTTCTCAGGACACGTGAACCTGGGGGGTCAGTGGGCGCCGACGATATCCGGGAACTCATCGTGACTGGCTCCGGGGACCGCTGGAGCAGCATCACTGAGACGCTGCTCCTGACTGCGGCGCGCAACGATCACCTTGAGCGCACAATCCGGCCGGCTTTGGAGCGTGGCGACTGGGTTATCTGCGATCGCTTCGTTGATTCAACTTACGCGTATCAAGTCGTGGCAAAGGGGCTACCCCAAACGGTATTCGAAGCATTGAATAAGGTCCTCGCGCCTCCAATGCCCGATCTCACGCTTGTCCTCGACCTCGACGTAACGTCCGGATTGGCGCGCGCGCGCGCGCGCAACGGCGGAGAGGCGCGTTTTGAAAATTTGGACGTGGGATTCCATGATACCGTCCGGCAGGCGTTCCTGGATGTGGCAGCACGTGAACCGGCGCGTTGCGCGGTTGTCGATGCGAGCCAGCCGCCCGAAGTCGTGCTTCAGCAGGCGCGCGCACTCATATCCAGACGGCTAGGCCTGTCGCTATGAGCAAGGAACTCGAGACAGACCAGGAACCGGGAGTGGCCCATCCCCGCGAGACGTTTGCGATGACGGGACACGAAGCCGCTGAGGCAGCGCTCGCTGACGCATTCGTCGGCTCGCGCATGCACCACGCCTGGATGATTTCCGGCCCCAAGGGCGTGGGCAAAGCGACGCTGGCGTATCGTTTCGCACGGCGGGTTCTTGGGGCCCGGCACGCTGGCCCCCGTCCGCTCGATGTCACCCCAGAAGACCCGATCGCACGCCGTATCGCATCGCGATCGCATGGGGACATCTTCGTGCTGCGGCGCGGCCTGAACGATCGCGGAAAAGCCAGAAGCGAGATCACCGTGGAAGAGGCGCGAGGGCTGGTCGCCTTCTTCAGTCTCAAGCCATCGGAAGGGGGGTGGCGGGTAGCGATCATCGATGCGGTTGACGAACTCAACCGCAACGCAGCGAATGCGATCCTCAAGACCCTTGAGGAGCCGCCGCCAAAAACGGTGCTGCTGCTGGTGTGTCACTCGCCAGGCGCCACCCTGGCGACGATCCGCTCGCGCTGCAGACGCCTCGATCTCCGTCCGCTAACGGACACAGACGTGCGGACCGCCATCTTGACGCAGGGAAGCGGCGAAATGGACGAAGCAGCCGTTCGCTTCGCGGGAGGTCGTCCCGGCCGGGCCATCGCTCTCGCTGCGGCGGATGTCGGCGCAATCTATGAAACCCTTACGGACGCGATCAAAGATGCGCCGAGAGAAGGCGCGCGAGCCTTTCTGAAGGGCTTCCTTGGGAAATCTGGCGATCGCGGGCAACGCCTAACGATTTTCCTTAGCCTTGCGCGCGAGTGGGTGCGCCGTGCTGCAATGGTGAGTGCGGGAGGCGAGGCCACGGATCCCAGGGACGCTGCACTCTTCGCACGGATTGCCGCTCCCGCACACGCGCAACGCCTCGCCGAGGCGTTTGAAGCGCTCGCCGAGATCGAACGGGAGACAGAAGGACTGGACATGGATCCGTCTCACGCATTCGCACGTGTCGCGCGGGTTCTTGAGCGGGCGGTTGCATGATGCTGATAGACAGCCATGTGAATCTTCACGCCGACGCATTCGAGGCGGATCGCGGCGAAGTGGTCGCCCGCGCGCGCAGCGCGGGTGTCGAAGTCATGCTGACGATCTGCGACAGGGTCGAGAATTTTCCAAAGGTAATTGCCATCGCGCAGGCGTTTCCTGGCATCTGGGCCAGCGCGGGCGCACATCCGCACTACGCCAAGGATCATCTCGACCTCACGCCCGCCGACTTGATCGCTCTTGCGGACAATTCGAAAGTGATCGGAATAGGCGAGACCGGGCTCGATCAGCACTATTGCTACAGTTCGCTGGAAGATCAGCAGTCAGTCATGCGCGCTCACATTGAGGCCGCACGCGAACTTGATCTTCCATTGATCGTGCACACGCGGGAGGCGGATGACGCGACAGCCGCAATTCTGGAGGAGGAGTATCGGCGAGGGCCCTTCCGCATTCTCATGCACTGCTACACGAGCGGGGAAGGGCTGGCGCGTAGAGCGCTTGATCTGGGGGCATACTTCTCGCTCTCCGGCATCGTGACATTCAAATCCGCAGGCGACGTGCGCGCAACGGCGGCGATGTTGCCGCTCGACCGCATCATTCTCGAGACCGACTGTCCGTACCTGGCGCCATTACCGCACCGGGGGCGCAGGAATGAACCGGCATTTCTTGCCGACGTGCATCGGTATTTCTGTGCGTGGAAAGGCCTGGAAGAGGCGGAAGGCGCACGCATCATCGCGGACAACTTCTTCCGGCTCTTCAGTCGGGCCCACCGCCCACAATGAGCACGAGGCGTATCACCATACTGGGCTGTGGCTCGTCGGGCGGGGTGCCGCGCGTGGACGGAGACTGGGGCGTGTGCGACCCTCACGAGCCGCGCAATCGCCGGACGCGCTGCAGCCTGCTCGTGGAACAGTGGCGCGCGGAGCCCGGCGCGGGCGATCCGACGACCGTGCTGATCGACACATCCCCGGACTTGCGCCAGCAACTGCTTGGCGCACGGGTGCGCCGTGTCGACGCGATCCTCTACAGCCACGATCACGCTGACCAGACTCACGGAATCGATGACGTGCGAGCGATCGCCTACGCGATGCGCCGCCGTATCCCAACCTTCATGGATGCCGCCACGCGGTGGTCCCTGGAGACGAGATTTCGCTACATCTTTCACGGCGAGGGCGGCTATCCGCCAATCCTTGAGCCTCAGGCTCCATTGTCGCCCGGAGAGGAGATCTCCGTGGAAGGGCCAGGCGGCGCGATCGAGTTCGTGCCGCTGGATCAGGATCACGGCCACATCCGGTCGCTTGGATTTCGCTTCGGCCGCGCTGCCTACAGCAATGACACCGCGGGTCTCCCGGCAGAGACGCTGGCGGGGTTGACGGGACTTGATCTGTGGATTGTCGATGCGCTTCGTCGGACGCCGCATCCGTCACACGCACATCTCGAACGCGCGCTGGGATGGGTCGAAATGCTGCGCCCTGCACGAACAGTGCTGACCAACATGCATGTCGATATGGACTACGCCACGCTCCGGGCCGAGCTGCCCATGGGCGTCGAGCCTGCCCACGACGGCTGGAGTCTCGAACTTTCGATCCACCATTTCACATAATATATCTTATGCGAGCCATAGATGCGCGATGAGCCTGACGAATTCAAGCGACTTTTCAACGCTGTAGCGCGCCTGCGGGATGTCATGGCTGCGTTGCGGACGCCTGAAACCGGATGCCCGTGGGACCTTGAACAGACCTTTGAGACCATAGCGCCCTACACGATTGAGGAGGCCTATGAGGTCGCCGACGCGATCCAGCGGGGTTCGATGCCGGCGCTGAAGGAAGAGCTCGGCGACCTGCTGTTCCAGGTCATGTTTCATTCGCGCATGGCCGAGGAAAAAGGTGGGTTCGCCCTCGTCGATGTCGTCGAGGGCCTCAACGCCAAGATGATCGAACGGCATCCGCATGTCTTCGCCGACGCTGAATCCCGCTCCGCTGTCGCACAGACGCAGGCGTGGGAGACGATGAAGGCGGAGAAGCGCAAGGCCCTGGGCGCGACGAGCCTGCTCGATGACGTCGCCCATGCCCTCCCCGCTCTCATGCGCGCTGAAAAGCTGACCAGAAGGGCGGCGCGGATCGGGTTCGATTGGCCGTCCCCAGATGATGTGCTGAAGAAGCTGGATGAGGAGTTGGCCGAACTGGCGGCGGGTCGTGCGGCTCAGGACCAAGCGAACGTCGCCGAGGAAATGGGCGATATCCTGTTTGTGATGGCGAACCTCGCGCGCAAGCTTGGCGTTGATCCTGAAGAGGCTCTGCGGCAGGCCAACGCCAAATTTGAGCGTCGCTTCAAGCATATGGAGGCTACGATGGCGACCGATGGCGGAGGCGAGCGCTCGCTTGAAGCCCTTGAAGCTCTCTGGGATGCCGCCAAGAAGGCGGAGCGTACGTGACTACTCGGCCACAAGCGGCGCCTGACTGAGTTCCTCGCGCGCCTGATAGGTCGCCGCGATGGCGGCGGGCAACTCGACGGTGACAGCCAGCGTTCCATCCTCCCCCACGCATTTTTCGACAACCCTTCCGCGTGATGAAAGCTCGGCAATCGCCGCGCCGTCGGAGGGGGCGAAGTGCAGCGTCACCAGTTGCATGGCGCCGAACGCCAGCCGGTCGATGGCGTCCAGAAGCTGTGCGACCCCTTCACCAGTCTCCGCCGAGATGTTGACAGCGGCGACCTCCGACGGCGCGCGTGTCATGCGGGCGGCGAGTTGGTCCGGCTGCAGGAGGTCGATCTTGTTCCACGCCTCGATGACCGGCGGCGGCGAAACGTCTTCGCTCTCGGCCAACTGTTCCAGCACGCCGAGGACGTCGTCTCGTTGTGCGTCAGTTTCCGGGTGCGCGATGTCGCGCACATGCACGAGCACATCCGCGGCAGTTACCTCCTCAAGCGTTGCGCGGAAGGAAGCCACGAGTTCCGTCGGCAGGTCGGTGATGAAGCCGACGGTGTCTGACATCACCACAGATCGCCCGGAAGGCAGGCGCACCAGCCGCGCGGTCGGATCGAGCGTGGCGAAGGGCATGTTCTTGGCGAGGACGCCGGCCTCAGTCAACCTGTTGAACAGGCTGGACTTTCCAGCGTTCGTGTAACCGACCAGAACCACGGCCGGGTAACCGGCGCGATGGCGCGCACGACGCTGCAAGGCGCGCGTGCGACGCACATCCTCAAGCTCGGCCTTCAGCTTCTCGATCCGCTGCGCGATCATGCGGCGGTCGAGTTCGATCTGCGTCTCGCCCGGGCCGCCCGTCTTTCCGAGGCCGCCGCGTTGACGTTCAAGGTGGGTCCAGGTGCGTACGAGGCGGGACCGCTCGTAGCCAAGTCGCGCCAACTCGACCTGCAGTCGTCCTTCCCGGGTTCGCGCCCGGCGGCCGAAGATCTCGAGGATCAAGCCGGTGCGGTCCACAACCTTGGCATGCGTTTGCTGTTCCAGATTGCGCTGTTGGACGGGCGTCAGCGCAGCGTCGAGGATCAGCACATCGATCGAGTCAGCTTCAACCCGCGCCTTGAGTTCCTCCACGCGGCCGCGACCGATGAAGGCTCCCGGATCAAAACGGCGCAACGGAAACGCTTCGGTCGCCAGGACATCGAGGTCGAGCGCCTCAGCGAGACCTGCGGCCTCCTTCAAGCGAAGCTCGGGACTCCGGATTGCGCCGTCCGCGCCGGGACGGGAGCCGGTCAGCGGCAGAAGGACGAGCGCCCGTTGCTGAGCGGCATGGGTCGACGTCGCCCTAGTCGTCACCGTGCTCGGGACCCTTCTCGCCGTCAAAGAGCTGCACCGGCGCGCCGGGCATCACCGTCGAGATCGCATGCTTGTAGACAAGCTGAATCTGGCCGTCGCGGCGCAGCAGCACGCAGAAGTTGTCAAACCAGGTCACTACGCCTTGCAGCTTTACGCCGTTGACGAGAAAAATCGTCAGCGGCGTCTTGCTCTTGCGGACCGCGTTGAGAAACGTGTCCTGCAGGTTTTGCTTCTTTTCCATTTCTTGGGCCCTCGCCTTCGATCGTCGCGCCAAAAATCAAAGGGCGCGCCCGTACATACCGCCCTGCCCGGTTGCACTGCAACATGGGAACCGGAAGGGGCTCAGCTCAGCGCGCGGCGCCTTCGAAATAGGCCGCCCGCAGCGCAAGCGTCGTGGGCCCCGGTGCGCCGTCGCCGATCTGGACGCCGTCGATAGCGACGACTGGAACGACAATGCCTGAGGCCGACGACATGAACGCCTCCAGCGCTTGCTTCGCCTCGTCCACGGTGAAGGCTTCTTCGAACACCGGCATCTGGCGCTCACGCGCCACGCGCAGCAAGGTCGCGCGCGTCACGCCGGGCAGGATGTCGTAACCGAGCTTTCGCGTCCGCAGTCGGCCGTTCGCATCAACGATCCAGGCCGTTGTCGATGCGCCTTCGGTGATGTGGCCGCCTTCATCCACCAGCCAGGCCTCGTACGCACGCGCCTCCCGGGCCGCCTGCTTGGCCAGTACGTTCGGCAACAGCGAGACCGACTTGATATCGCACCGCCCCCACCGAATATCCGGGGTGGTGACCACCGCCACGCCACTCTGGACGCGAGCCTCCAGCGCGCGACGGTCTATCGCGCGCGCCGTGACTACAATGCTCGGAGGTGTCTCCGACCCCGGAAACGCATGGTCACGCGGCGCCGTTCCGCGTGTGATCTGCAAGTAGACGATGCCGAAACGCACACGATTGCGCCGGAGAGTTTCAGCGAGGACCGCCTCCAAGGCGGGTCGGGTCATCGGCGCCTGCAAGCGGAGTTCGGCAAGGGACCGATCGAGTCGGGCGAAATGGCCGTCGGCATCCACAAGGCGCCCCGCCTGAACGCTCCACACCTCGTAGACCCCGTCTGCAAACTGGAATCCGCGGTCCTCGATGTGCACGGTCGCGCCCCTGTGGTGAACATAGGCGCCGTTGACGTAGGCGATACGGCTCATTCGCCATCACCGGGACTGCGGCCGGGCGCATCGACGCCAAGGGACTTGAGCTTGCGGTGGAGCGCCGATCGCTCCATGCCGATGAACGCCGCGGTGCGCGAGATGTTTCCGCCGAAACGTGTGATCTGCACGTGCAGGTATTCGCGCTCAAAGCGTTCCCGCGCATCGCGCAGCGACATGCCGATCACCTCCTGCATGCCCTGTTGCTGCGAGAATGAGGCGGCGGGCCACGCCTCTGGCGGCAGCGAGTCAAGGGTGACTGGAATGCTGGGTTCGCCGCCGGCAAGTATTAGGATGCGTTCGATGATGTTCCGAAGCTGGCGAACATTTCCGGGCCATTCCGCCGCCTGCAGCGCCGCGAGAGCATCCGGCGCAAGAATTCGCGCAGGCAAGCCCGTCCCCTCTGTGATTCGCTTGACGAAGTAATCGGCAAGCTCCGGGATATCGTCACGCCGTTCTGCGAGTGTCGGCACGCGCAGCGGAACGACATTCAGACGATGAAACAGGTCTTCGCGAAAGCGCGACCGCTCGATATCGATGCGCAGATCCCTGGAAGTCGATGAAACCACGCGGACATTGACCTGTACATCGGCTGATCCACCCAGACGTCGGAAACGCTGATCGACGAGAACGCGGAGAATCTTGCTCTGGGTCTCGACCGGCATGTCGCCGACCTCGTCGAGTAGGAGAGTGCCCTGGTGCGCCTGCTCAAAGACGCCGATCTTTCTTGGACGACCGTCCGGCCCCTCTTCCCCAAAAAGTTCGCTCTCCATTCGCTCAGGCGCGATGGACGCTGCATTGATCGCCACAAACGGACCAGCGCCTCGCAGAGATCGGTCGTGCAGCAGCCTCGCTACCAGTTCCTTGCCCGAACCCGATGGACCGGATATCAGGACGCGAGAATTTGACTGGGCAATCCTGTCCACTGCCCCCCGCAGCTGCGCCATCACTGGTGAAGATCCGACGAGGTCCGCACTGGCGGCTGCGCGCACGCGCAGGGAGGCGTTCTCTCGTTTCAAACGAGCAGTCTCGATGGCTCGCGTCACGACGATGAGAAGACGGTCTGCATTGAAGGGCTTTTCCAAAAAGTCGTAGGCGCCTTTCCGAATGGCGGCGACCGCGGTCTCGATGGTGCCATGCCCACTGATCACGATAACAGGAATGTCAGGGGCGGCTTCGCGCAAGACAGCCAGCAAATCCAGGCCGTCGATCTGGCTCCCTTGAAGCCACACGTCGAGAATCGCGAGCGTCGGGCGCCGTCGCCGCACGGCTTCAATGGCTTCATCGCTATCGCGCGCAGTGCGCACCTGATGGCCTGCGTCTTCCAGGATACCCGACACAAGGTCCCGGATGTCCGCCTCATCATCGATCACCAGAATGTCGGATGACATAAGTCTGCTCCTCAGCTGAGCGTTGTCTGTTCGGGCGAGACGGTCTCTCGCCGTATGGGAAGAGTGATCTGCACAAGGGCGCCTGGC
Organism: uncultured Caulobacteraceae bacterium; assembly: GCA_964530695.1. GTDB lineage: Bacteria > Pseudomonadota > Alphaproteobacteria > Caulobacterales > Aquidulcibacteraceae > VFBF01. Next base: position 40,044 of record CAZGYQ010000008.1, on the reverse strand, counting down.
CCGGGCGGAGGCGCATCGCCAAGAGCAAGCGAACCACCGTGATCCTCGACCACCCGCTGGACGATCGCGAGCCCAAGGCCGGCGCCCTTGGCGCGTGTCGTTACGTATGGCTCCACCAGACGGTCGCGATCTTGTGGAGGAAAGCCTGGACCATTGTCGTGGATAGACACCACAATCGAGGCGCCATGGCGCGCAAGAACCAGAACGACACGTCCCTCCTTGGGCTCGCCATCCCTCAATCGCTTGCCCTGAATCGCCTCGCCGGCGTTTTTCAAGACGTTGGTCAGCGCCTGGCCGATGAGGCGCCCGTCGCATGTCACAACCGAAGGAGTTTCAACGCCCTCGATCTCAAATCGCACGTCCGCGAACGAAAGGCGTTGGGCGAACACGGACTCGCGGGCGATCTCCGCTAGATCGCAGGGCTGGAAACGCGGCGTGGGCATCCGCGCAAAACCCGAAAACTCGTCAACCATGCGCCCGATGTCGGCGACTTGCCTGAGGATCGTGTTCGTGCAGCGCTGAAAAGTATCTGGGTCGGACTTGATTTCGCCGCCGTACTTTCGTTGCAGGCGTTCGGCCGATAGCTGGATAGGCGTCAACGGATTCTTGATCTCATGCGCGATGCGGCGCGCCACATCCTTCCATGCCTCCTGGCGCTGGGCTGCTATGAGTTTGGTCATGTCGTCAAACGTGAGCACGACGCCGGACGCTCCACCACCGCTGACGCGTACGCTCAGATGAATGGTGTCGCCGGACCTGGAGAGGTCGATGCGACTAGGCGACGCCATGCCAGCTTCCTGAATAGCTATCTCTCCAAATTCTGGTGCAATATCCACCAGTCTGCGTCCGTCGAGTTCGTCCTGACCGACACCAAGCAACATAGCGGCAGAGCTGTTCGCTGCTGTAATGCGCCCCGCGCGATCAAGCCCGATTACGCCAGCGCTTACGTTGGAGAGCACCGCCTGCGTAAAGCTGCTCCTGTCTTCTGCATCCTGCCGCGCGCCTACCAACTCATTGCGCTGTGTTTCAATCTGCGCCGTCATGCGATTGAAGGCGCGCGCCAGCGCATCCACTTCATCACGTTCAGTACCTACCGCGACGCGTGCAGCAAGGTCGCCTGAGGCGACCTTTCCCGCTGCTTCGGCAAGTCTCCCGATAGGTTCTGCCACACGTGAGGCGTTCGAAAGACCTAGCCAGACTGCTGCAAGAAGAACCAGAACAGCGGTTGCGAGATATGCTAGTGCAAAGAAAACTTGGAGCCGTGCGCGGCTGTCCTCGGCTTCGCGGTAACTCACCACTGCACGCTCGAATGATCGCAGGCTGGTGAGAATTTCCGGATCCACGAAGCGCGCGACGTAAAGATATGCGTCGCTGTACGCGTCCAGTTTGTAGAGGGCTCGGATGAGGCCTGCATCTTCGAAAAGACGCATTGTGAGTTGCCCCTTGGCGGCCTCATCGAAATCAGCAGGATCCGGAACGGAGAAGGCTGGCGTCTGGTCCGTCTGCGCTGCCGCCAGCACCTTGCCTTCGTGATTGATCACGTACGCGGAGGCGAAGAAGCGCTGACGTGTCTGGGCGTCCAGATAGGCTGCATACGCGTTCGACTGGTCACGCAGACCGGACTCCGCGCCGTTGAGATCGGTCGCCATCGCAAGCACTTCGCCGCGCAAATTTTCCTGCGCCGCTTCAATGTAGTTGCGGCCGACCTTCGCGCCATTCTCGACAACTGTCTCTACGCGAGCGCTGAACCACTCTTCCACGCCACGGCTCATTGTTGTGCCGAGGAAAAGGGCGACAAGCACCGCGGGGGCCACGGCGGCGGCGCTGAACAGCGAGACGAACCGCAAATGAAGCCGCGCGCCGGTTTCCGGTGTCGATCGGGCGCCCGCGATGCGGACGATGCGGAGGATGAGCAGCGCGGCCAAACCTGCGCTGATGAGGAGACTGGCGCCAAGCAAGGCGAGCATGATGGGGCTCGCAGGCCCGACGGAGCCTGCCCCGGATACCGCGAAGAGGGTGGCGGCGCCGGTTAGCGCGGCCGCAATCACAAAACCGCCTGCAAATCCCGCCCCCCCAAGCCGTGAGGTCCAGGACGTCAAATCCGAGCGAGCCGGGATAGGCGCTGTTGTCATTCAGGTCACACTTGCGTGGCGCGAATACCACAAATGCGCCTACTTGGGCGACCGCGTCAATCGCCCGCCCCAGCACGGATGCCAAGCGTCTGAAGCTTCTTGCGCAGGGTATTCCGATTGATTCCCAGCATTCCTGCCGCCTTGATCTGATTGCCGCGGGTCGCTTGTAGGGCGAGTTCGATCAAGGGACGCTCGACAGTGGCTACCGCCAGATCGTAGACGTTGGCCTCCGGGCCGGCATTGGCCAGCAGTGCCGCGAGGCGGGGCTTCAACAAATCTTCAATCGTGTCTTGTGACTCGCTGCGCGGGTGGGTGTCCTGGCGCGCCGCAGACATCTCGCCGATGATTTCGCGCGCCGTGATCAGCGCTTCCGGCCGGAGGGCAGCCACGCGCCGGAGCAGATTCTCAAGTTCCCGCACATTGCCGGGCCAAGTGTGGGTCTTGAGGACTTCAATAGCCGAACCGTCGATGCTCTTCTCGGGCAACCCTTCTCTCCTGGCGCGCACCAGGAAGGCCCGCGCCAGATCGCCTACGTCTTCCAGCCGTTCACGCAGCGGCGGAATTCGGATCGTTACAATTGCAAGCCGATAGTAGAGATCCGGACGAAAGGTTCCCTCAAGCGCCAAAGCCCCCAAGGGACGGGAAGACGCACTGAGAATTCGCGCATCTCCTGCACTGTCTGCGCCGCGTCGATCGAGGAACCTCTCCAAGGCGGTCTGCCCATCCGGGGTCAGCGCATCCACATCGTCAATGAACAATGTCCCGCCGACCGCTTGGGCGGCATCGCTCTTGGCGCCGAACAAGGCTTCCGTGGCGGCTGCGCCCAGCGCCCCCGCCAGACTAAGGCGCACAAACGGCCCCCCTTTCCGCTTGCTGAATTGATGGATGGCCCGGCCCGCGGCTTCTTTGCCGGTTCCCGTTTCGCCTTCGATCAGAACGGACATGTCCGTGCCGGCCGATCGCGCCATGATCCGATAGACCTCCTGCATAGCCGGAGACCTGCCAATGAGCGGTAGGCGTTCCTCGCGTTCCGCGGCGGCGGCGAGGGCGCGGGTTTTCGCCTCTGGGCCGCGGGTCAGCGCACGCCGCACGGCATCGAGTAGATCATCGAGGTCAAACGGCTTTGGCACGTAGTCGTAGGCGCCGGCGCCGGCGGCGGATATGGCGGTCAGCACAGTGCTCTGGCCGCTCATCACGATCACCGGCAATTCCGGGCGCTGCACCCGAAGGCCGGGCAACACGTCGAACAGGCAGTCATCGCCCATGTAGACGTCGCTGATGACCAGGTCGCCTTCTCCTTCGCGCACCATCTTGGCGAGCGTCGAGAGACTTGCGGTTGCGCGAACGGCATACCCCTCGCGCGCCAGCGCCTGAGACAGCACAAGGCGAAGACTGGAATCGTCGTCGGCAAGTAGAATGCGCGCGCTCATGCGGCCCCCGTTTCGGCGATCGGCAGGAGCACGCGAAAGGTCGTGCGCCCTGGCCTGGATTCAACTTCTATGTGGCCTTGGTGGCGCGCCACGATTTCCGCGGCGACGGCAAGACCGAGTCCGACGCCGGTCGGTTTTGTTGTAGCGAACGGTTCGAACACCCGTCCGGCTATGGCAGATGAAAGCCCAGGTCCATTGTCGGAAATAGCCACTTCGAGTTGAGGGCGCGCGGCGCGGGTCCCAGAATTTCGGACCCGAATCCCCGGGCGATACCGTGTGGACAGCGTCACAACTCCGCCAGCGCGACCACGAACAGCCTCGGCGGCGTTCTTTGCGATATTGAGGAAAACCTGGATCAACTGGTCGATGTCGCCATCCACGTCGGGCAATGAGGGATCGTAGTTCTCCTCGAAATCCACGCCCTGAAACATGGCTGCGACAACTTCGCGCGTGCGCCCAAGCGCTTCATGAACATTCACGCGCAAGAGCCTCGGAGGGCCGAGATCATCCAGCGCGTCAAGGCGGTCCGTCAGGCGCCGGATACGATCCGCTTCGCCACAGATCATGTCCGTCAGCACCCGAGTGTCGGCGCCAGCGTCCTTGCCGATAAGTTGCGCCGCCGCGCGAATTCCGGCCAGAGGATTCCGCACTTCATGCGCCAGGGTTCGAGCCATGGGCGAAGCTGGACGTGCAGCAGAGTCTGAGCGCGCACTCGCCTTAATGATGAACGTGAGTACGGCTCCAGCAGGATCATCGAGCGGAGTCGCGATCAGGTCTGTTCGCCCAAGAGAAAACGTGGGCCCTTCGAGGGCAATGTCGGGCTGGGCGAGGCGAATCGATTCAGTAGCCGCGCGGCGCGCGGTTGCAACGATGACGCTCTCTGAACCGAACACGTCTCCCAGTCGTCTTCCGACCAACCCCCCTGCTGCTGCGGTCAGCGTTTCGGCCGCCGCGACATTCACCATGCCAATGCGTCCCACCACGTCCACGCCGAACACCAGGACAGGAAGCGCGTCCAGCAGAGAAAGGGCGTCGATCGCCAAACGCGCCGGCCGAGTGATGGTGGGAGCCTTCGTCATGCTGCTTCCAGCAGATCGCGTTCAAGGAATACACGCGCCAGGGCCGTCTGAACCTCTCCCGGATTGACCATACTGCAAATCTCTGCGCGAACGCTTCTTCGGCGCTGCGCGTCCAGCCACGTAGCTTCGGAGTCAATGGCCCAGGAAATCTGCTTGCGGGCAATCCTCAGACCAAGGTTGGCGCCATAAAGCGTTGCCGAATCTTCGCAGATTTCAGCGAGCATGCCGTGAATCGCTTCGGGAGTCGGAGAGCGGACTTCGCTGTTTGAGCGAATTGCCTCGATCATCGCTCCAGGCAGCCATGCGCGCCCCTGTGCGGCTCGACCAATCATGATCCCGGCTGCGCCGGAGAGCGCAAGCGCTTCGCGCGCGTCCTTCGCAGTCTCGATATCCCCGTTGGCGATGACCGGCGCCCGGACCGCCTCAGCGGTCTCCCTGATCGCAGCCCAGTCGGCTTTGTCACGAAAGAACTGGCAACGCGTACGTCCATGCACGACGAACATCTGAACGCCCGCCGACTCCGCCCGCGATGCGATCTGCGGCGCGTTCAGGGACTGATGATTCCAGCCAAGGCGCATCTTGAGTGTGACCGGACGAGATGTCGCCTTCACGACCGCCTCGATCAACTTGAGGGCGTGATCGGGGTCGCGCATCAGGGCCGAACCCGAGAGGCCATTGGTGACCGTCCTCGACGGACACCCCATGTTGATGTCGATGACTTCAGCGCCTGCATCTTCGGCCAGCTTCGCGCCGAGCGACATCCAGCGCGCTTCTCGCCCAGCGAGCTGGATAACGAGCGGTGTGACGACACCGACGCCTGCCGTGCGGCGCACCACGTCTCCGCGCGAACACGCGAGCTGCTCCCCGGCCACCATCTCGGAAACCACGTACGGGGCCCCGAACGCTTGCGCTTGGCGCCTGAATGGAAAGTCGGTCGTGCCAGCCATGGGCGCCAAGAGCACAGGGCAGTCGATCTCGATAGCGCCGAGCTTGATGGGCGAAAGCATGCCCTAATTTAGGGCGCCTAAATCGTGGGCGCCAGCGGCGCATTGCCTCGGTCAGCAAGAAGCGTCTAAGGCTCCCCATTCAGGAGACTGGAATGCGCGCCGCCGCTCTCATCGTCGCCGCCGGTCGGGGTGAACGCGCCGGGGGCGGCGCACCGAAGCAATACCGGGTGCTCGGCGGAAAGCCTTTGCTTCGCTGGTCCGTTGAGGCCATGCGGGCCAGCTCGGAAATCGACCGGATCCTGGTCGTGGTCGGGCCGAGCGACGAAGCGTCCTTCCAAGGTTCCATCGATGGCCTTGATGGAATTGAATGGACTATCGGCGGGGACACGCGAACAGCTTCCGTTGCCAACGGCCTCGAAGCGCTGGCCCGGGGCTCCCCTCCGGCGGCAGTGCTCATCCACGACGCCGCGCGCCCCGGCCTTACGCCGGACATGGTCGCGCGCCTTTGCGCCGCTCTCGGCCCAATTTGCGCGGCCGCGCCCGGCCTTGCGGTCGCAGACGCCCTCAAGCGCGTCGACAGAGATAGCGCGGTCCTGGAGGAGGTGGCGAGGTCGGGGCTGTGGCGGGTGCAAACGCCCCAGGCGTTCCTCTTCGCCCCGCTCCTCGCGGCCTACCGCACCCTGCCGCCGGGCGCGACATTCGACGACGATCTGACCATCGCGCGCCAGGCTGGGATGACCACGCGCCTGCTTGAAGGAAGCCCGAGGCTGATGAAGGTAACGGCCCCCGAAGATTTCGCGCAGGCTGAGCGCATGCTGACCGCAGATTCCTGGGTCCCGTGCATCGGGACAGGCTTCGATGCTCATCGCTTCGGCCCAGGCGACCACGTGACCCTGTGCGGCGTTCGCATGCAACACGACAGGAGTCTCATCGGCCATTCGGACGCCGACGCTGGTTGGCACGCGCTTACGGACGCGATACTCGGCGCGCTTGGCGCTGGAGATATCGGAGATCACTTTCCACCGACGGACCCTCGGTGGCGCGGTGCCGATTCCGAGGTGTTCCTGCGTCACGCCGTGCAACTCGTCGCTCAAGCCGGAGGCCGCATTGTCCACGTGGACGTCACGGTGATCTGCGAATATCCAAGGGTAAAACCACATCGCGAGGCGATGCGGGCGCGAACCGCCGAGGTGACTGGTTTGCCGCTGAACCGCGTCAGCGTGAAAGCAACGACTACCGAGCGGCTTGGTTTTCTGGGCCGCGAGGAAGGCCTCGCCGCACAAGCCGCCGCCACGGTCCTGCTGCCGGCCTAACCGCCCATGTTCGCCAGAAGCGGTCGGACGAGGTTGATATACTCATCACTCCAGGCGCGGCCCTTCAGATCTTCGGCTGGCGCCCAGCCGGGACCCAACAGGAGGCTGTTTGCTGTCGCCTGATCGCGCGTAATGATCATCACGCTGGTCGAGAACGAGGTATAGTAGTCCGTCGATGGCGGTGAATCCGATGACGCCCAGAGTCCGCCGAATCCTCCCTCTCTAACCACGCGCGATGCTTCTCCGACTAGGTCAAGATTGCGATTGGACAGGTGCAGGACAATCACCCCATTCGGCGAAAGTTTCCGAAAATAAAGCGCGATCGCCTCCTTCGTCAGGAGGTGGGCCGGCACCGCATCAGAGGAAAAGGCGTCGACGACCAGGACATCGAAGGAGTTGTCCGGAAAACGCTGAACCCCGAGCCGCGCATCGCCGAGAACGATCTTGGCGTCCGGCGCGCATTGCGGTTCGAATGTGAAAACGCCGGACTTGGTTGAAAACTCCACGACCATGGGATCGATCTCAAAGATCGTCAGCGTGTCGAGTGGGCGTTTCAGGCACGAGGTCGATCCAGAGCCAAGCCCGATCAGGCCAAGGCGGCCCTGGGGGTAACGTGAGAGCGCTACCTGCGTCGCGTGCCCAAGCGCGGTGTCAGGATGGTAGTAGGTCAACGGCTCACGCGTGCGCGCTCCAGTCAGGTACTGCGCGCCGTGGATGGTAGTGCCGTGCATCATCACGCGCAGCTTTCCATCAGGCATGTCTGGATACTCGACGACCCGCGTCACGCCAAAGAAGCTGCGGCCCTGGAAGGCGATATTGCTATCGGCTGCGTTCATATGCACCGCCGTGAAGGCGGCGATCACCAATGCTGCCGCAAGGGCTGGTTTGGAACGATTGGCGAGTATGGCGACGGCGATGATGCCGAGAATAATAAAGAGAACTGACTCTGGCAGACCTTGGCGCCGGATCATGAAGACGATGACGATCGTCGCCGCCAGGAGAAAGCCGAGAATTGCGACAATCTCGCGCACGAGCTGGCGACGATGCGCCATCAGAATCAATATTCCAAATCCCAGCACGCCGGCCGAAATCGCGTAGTCCGACGGCGGGATTGACGCGATGTCCCTGAGCCCATTGTCTGCCCAGAGTAGACGAGCGAACGACGCCGCACCAAGCAACCCGGCAACACCAATAGAGGCGGGGCGCGAGAGTTCTGGTTCGCTTCCCGCTGCGATCACCAGCATGCCGATCAACACGATCCCCGCCGATTGCGCCCAGTCAGACAAGCTGAGCGCGCCGGGTTCCCAGAAATGGACCAGTGCGCCATCCTGCGAGAGCAACCGCACTACGGCGACTCCGATTGCCGAAATGCCGATCGCAAGCGCGGCGTACTGCGGCAGCGGCCTGTCGCGGCGCGGCAGGAATAGCGCCACCGCCGCCAGCGCAAGCGGGTACTCGTAGACGTCATTGAAGATGACCGGCGCGAGGAGTGCCGTCGCGGCGCCGCCGAGCACGCCGCCGATCGATACCCACATGTAGAATTCCGTCAGCCTGCCCACGGGAGGCCGTCGGGCCGAGAGCGCCAGATGGCAGACCAGCGCCGAAAGGAAAAAGCAGACCAGGTTCGCGCCCAGGGTGAACACGAACTCGTTCTGCGTATAGGCGACGATCAGGGCTGCGAGGGAGATCGGCTGCAGCAAGGCGACCGGATCGCGCAGGCTGTCAGCATTCTTGCCGAACGCGAACACAAACGTAAGCAAATACAGCGCCAGTGGAATGACCCACAGGAATGGCGCCGACGCGACGTCCGTGGAGATGTGGCTTGTCACGCCGAGCATTAAGCTTGAGGGTGCGGCCGCGGCGGCCATCCAGAAAAGTCTGTCGCCCCAGGTAGAGACCGGTGCGGCTTCGTCGATCTGCAACGCGCCGTCGCCATTGCAGCGCGTTGCGACGTAGCCCGCCCCGATGATGGCGACGCCAACGGCGAGAAACCCGATCGACCACGAAAAGCTTTGGGCCGAAACGCCAAGCAACGGCTCGACGAGCACGGGGTAGGCCGCAAGACCGAGCAGGCTCCCCAGATTGCTGGCGGCGTACAGATGGTAAGGGTCATGCGCATCGCTGCGGCCCGTGCGCGCGTACCAGGCTTGCAGCAAGGGCGCTGTCGCAGAAATCGCTGAGTAAGGGAGGCCGACTGAAAACGTCAGAACCCCCAAAAGCCACAAGATCGGGTGCGCCGTGTTGGGCGCGCCCAGCGCGTCGCTTACGACTATCCTCATTCCGTCACCGACGAGGACCAGCGTCAGGCAGGCCGCCGCGAGCACGCAAGCGTGGACAATGATCTGCGTCTGCAAGTTCTTCAGTCGCGCGACCCGGTGTGCGTAGACGTAGCCGACAAGCAACGCAGCCTGGAAGAACACCATCGACGTGTTCCAGACCGCAGGCGATCCGCCAAGCAGCGGTGTCACCATGCGGGAGAACATCGGCTGCAAGAGGAAGATCAGTGCGGCGCTGGCGAACATGACCGTCGCGAACAAGGGGCCGGCTGCGCGACGCGCCTCATTGCCCAGTGATTGGCCCTGTGGTTGCGCGTCCATAGCTTCTATCCCTTGTCCGCTTTAGTGAGTTCCGGCGCAGCGTAGTGCCAGTGTCCGCCCGGCATGGGAACGGAAATCGTCATCATGTGTTTCAATCTCTGGCGCGCGCCCGCCCGGCCGGGCTTAATGGAGATGGAGCTCTGTCCGCATGTTTTCCGCCGAACTCATCATGGCCGCCCGCCTCCTTCTCGCCGACGCGGAGGAGCGCCGACTGCGGCTCACCACGGCCGAAAGCTGCACCGGCGGCCTGGTCGCCGCCCTGCTGACCGAAATTCCCGGCTCGTCAAGTGTGTACGAGCGCGGTTTCGTCACCTATTCGAATAGGGCCAAGCAGGAAATGCTAGGGGTTCCCGGGGACCTCATCGCTGACTGCGGCGCCGTCAGCGAGCCGGTCGCGCGCGCAATGGCCGAAGGCGCGTTGCGGGAGGCGCACGCCCAGATCGCGGTCGCGATCACCGGCATTGCGGGTCCGGGCGGCGGGACGTCGATGAAGCCTGTCGGGCTCGTCCATCTCGCGGCGGCGCGGGAAAACCGCGCGCTGATCCACGTCGCGTGTCGGTACGGCGACATCGGCCGAAACGGCATCCGCCTTGCCGCCGTCGAGACCGCGCTCGGGCTGATCCGCCAGATGATGGATTAGATGGGCGCCCTGGGAGCGCTACAACGGCGTGCGGCCTCGGCCTCAAACGCCTCCATGATCCGCGCGACCACCTTTTCCCGATTGGCCTTCACCAGCGTATTCAGGATCGGATTCCTGAAATCGTAAGCGATCCAGAAACGCACGATTGAGCCGCCCGCGCCGTCCGGGGCGAACCGCCATTCGTTGCGCAACGTGCGGAATGGGCCGCTGACGAGCGATACATCCACCTCTCCTGAGGTTGGCGCACACCGCACTTTCGTGGAGAACCGCTCCTGAATGTGCTTCCAGCCAACACGCACGTGCGCGATGGCTTCCCGTTCGCCGGCCTGCTCCCTCTCGCCGGAGACCTTCAGGTCCTCGATCCAGGGAATGAAGTCCGGATAGGCGCGCACGTCCCCGACCATCGCACACAGCGCTTCAGGCGCGTATGGCAAGCGGCGCTGCGCCTCGAGCGTCTTCGCTGTCATCGCCGCGCTTCGAAATCCGCGCGCGCGGCGCGCAATTTGAGGAAATCGTCGCCTGCATGATGGCTAGAACGCGTCAGCGGGCTGGCGGAGACCGTCAGGAATCCCTTGGCCACGGCGATGGTTTCCAGGCCTTTGAATTCTTCCGGCGTCCAGTAGCGGTCTATCGCCGCGTGCTTTCGGGTCGGCTGCAGATACTGGCCGATCGTGAGAAAATCGACGCCGGCCGTGCGCATATCATCCATTACCTGGACAATTTCCGCGCGGGCTTCGCCGAGGCCGACCATCAGGCCGGACTTCGTGAACAGCTTCGGATTGCGCTCCTTGACGCGCTCAAGCAATCGCAGCGAGTGGTAGTACCGCGCGCCGGGGCGGATCTGCAGGTAGAGGCGCGGCACAGTTTCCAGGTTGTGGTTGAATACGTCGGGCGCAGCGTCAATTACGCGCTCCGCAGCGCCGGGCTTGCGCAGAAAATCCGGCGTCAGAATCTCGATGGTCGTCGCTGGCGAAGCACCGCGGATGGCGGAGATCGTCTCGACGAAATGCTGCGCCCCGCCATCTTCCAGATCGTCACGGTCGACTGACGTCACGACCACATGCGCCAGCTCCATCTGGGCGACGGCCCGGGCCACGCTTGCCGGCTCTTCTGGGTCCAGCGGGCCGGGCAATCCTGTCGCGACGTTGCAGAAGCTGCAGGCGCGGGTGCAGGTCTCGCCGAGGATCATGAAGGTCGCGTGGCGTTGCTGCCAGCACTCGCCCATGTTCGGGCAGGCCGCCTCCTCGCAGACCGTGACCAGTCTGTTCTCCCGCACGATGTCGCGGGTCTTCTGGTACTCCGCCCCGGTGGGCGCCTTGACCCGGATCCAGTCGGGCTTGCGCAGCACAGCCGTATCCGGTCGCTCCCGCTTCTCGGGATGCCGGTGCACGACCGGCTCCGACCCGGATTGGGGTGGATTTTCGCCGGAAACGGTATCTATGAGGGTCGCCACGAACGGAACATGGGCGGTTCCGGGGAGCGGATCAATGCGTTTCAACGCGCGTCAGCCTTGCCAAACGGAAGACATCGGTTAGCGTTGTTACAGGCGTGAAACATAATTCACGCGGCAAAAATGACGCATCCTCTGGGAGCATGAGACGCATGGGGCAGAGACGGTTCGATGTGGCGCGCACCCGCATCACGCTCTTCGACGCGCTCCTCCGGGCTCGGGTCGAGGCCGGCGGCAAGGTCGGCATCCTTGAGGACCACGACCGAAAGGTCCTGACCTACGACGACCTGATCCGGGCGGCCTTTGCGCTTGGCGGCAAGCTCAAGGGGCTGACGGCGCCACGCGAAAACGTCGGCATACTCCTGCCCTCCGGCGTGGGCGCGACTGTCGTGTTCTTTGCGCTACACGCCATCGGCCGAACGCCTGTGATGCTGAACTTCACAGCCGGCTCTGCGAACATCAGGGGCGCCTGCAAGGCTGCGGGCGTGAAGCGCGTGCTGACGGCTCACAAGTTCGTCGACGCGGGCAATCTTCAGCCGTTGATGCAGGAAATCGGGCGCGACGTGGCGCTGACATATCTTGAGGACGTGCGGGAAAAAGTGGGCCTCGGCGACAAGCTAGGCGCCCTGGTGAAGGGCGTGCTTCCGCGCACTTTCGCCGCAAAGGGCAGTCCGGACGATCCCGGCGTCATCCTGTTCACTTCGGGCAGCTTCGGCACGCCGAAGGGCGCCGTGCTCAGCCACGCGAACATCGTCGCGAACGTCGAGCAGGTGGCGGCGCACGTGGACTTCGCGCCAGACTGGGTCTTCTTCAACCCGCTGCCGATGTTCCATTGCTACGGCCTCACCGGCGGCACGCTGCTGCCGCTGCTCATCGGCCGGAAGGTGTTCCTCTATCCGTCGCCGCTCCACTTCAAGGAAATCCCGCAACTCATCGCGGAGTGCGGCGCGAATATTCTGTTCGCCACTGATACGTTCGCGCACCAGTACGCGCGCAGCGCCAAGGGCGATGGCCTGAAGTGCCTGAAGTTCTGCGTGCTCGGCGCCGAAAAGGTGAAGCCGGAGACACGCGAGCTCTACCAGCGCCGCTTCGGGGTTGAACTGCTGGAAGGGTACGGCGCCACAGAAGCTTCGCCGGTGATCGCGGTGAACCAGCCCAACGGTCAACCCGGCGGCGCCAACGTCCACGGTTCCGTGGGTCGTCTGCTGCCGGGCATGGAGATCCGCCTCGACGACGTGCCCGGCATCACCGATGGCAAGAAGCTCGTGGTTCGCGGCCCGAATGTCATGCGCGGCTATCTCGTGGCCGATGGCGGGATGGAGGAAATCGCCGACGGCTGGCACGACACCGGCGACGTCGTCTCCATCGACGCCGAAGGCTTCGTCAGCATCATCGGTCGCGTGAAGCGGTTCGCGAAGATCGGCGGCGAGATGGTGTCGCTCAATCAGGTGGAAGGGTTCGCCTCTGCGGTCTGGCCGGAGCATCGCCACGCAGCGGTCTCTCTGCCGGACGCTCGCAAGGGCGAGCGCGTCGTTCTGATTTCTGACGCGCCGGACGCCGACTACGGCAAGATCCTGGAATGGGCGCAGCGCAACGGCGCGCCGGAAATCGCGGTGCCGAAGAAGGTGCTGAAGGTGTCCGAAATCCCTGTCCTCGGCACCGGCAAGACCGATTACGTCACCGTGCAGAAGATGGCCGAGGACGCGATCAGGATGCAGGACGCCGCCTGACCCTGGCCTCAGGTGTGCAGCGCACGCTCGTATGCATCCAGCACCGCCTCGTGCGTCATTTCGCTGAGCGTCGGGTGCGGGAATATCGTTGACGCGAGGGTTTCCTCGGTCGCTTCGGCCTGCATGGCGATCGCGTAGCCCTGGATGAGTTCAGTGACTTCGGCGCCAACCATGTGCGCGCCCAGGAGTTCGCCCGTCTTCGCGTCGAACACGGTCTTCACCAGGCCCTGGTCTTCGCCCAGCGCGATGGCCTTGCCGTTGCCGGCGAATGGGAAGCGCCCCACGCGCACCTCCCTGCCCGCGGCCTTCGCTTTTGCTTCGGTGAGACCGACGCTCGCGACCTGCGGATGCGAATAGGTGCAGCCGGGGATGCGCTCCTTGACCATCGCGTGGGGATGCCTGCCCGAGATGGCCTCGACGCAGATGACGCCTTCGTGGCTCGCCTTGTGCGCCAGCCATGGCGCGCCGGCGACGTCGCCGATGGCGTAGAGACCGCCGACGTTCGTCCGGCACGCGCCGTCGGTGACGACATTCCCTTTTTCCAGCTTCACGCCGAGCGCTTCGAGGCCGAGGTTTTCAGTGTTGGCTGAAATGCCGACGGCGACGATGGCGTGCGAAGCTGTCAGCGTTTCGGCCTTGCCGCCACTTTCGACCACCGCGTCGACCCTGTTGGCGGTCGCCTTGAGATGGCTTGCGGCGCAGGACGTGCGGATGGTGATGCCTTCTTTCTCGAAGCGCTTCCTCGCGAAAGCGGAAATCTCCTCGTCTTCCACCGGCAGGATGCGGTCGAGCATCTCCACGACCGTCACCTTCACGCCGAGCGCCGCGTAGAAGCTCGCGAACTCGATGCCGATGGCGCCCGAGCCGAACACGAGCAGCGACTGCGGCCACTCCGGCGGCGTCATCGCTTCGCGATAACTCCAGATGCGCTTGCCATCCGGCGCCAGACCAGCTGCGGGGATCGTCCGCGCGCGTGCGCCGGTGGCGAGGATTACGTGCTTTGCGTCGTAAGTCGCCTCCTTGCCGTCCTTGTCTTTCACGACACACTTCGGCGCCGCGCCTCCCTTCTCGAGCCGCGCTGCTCCGGCAATCACCTGAATCTTGTTCTTCTTCATCAGGAAGGCCACGCCGCCTGACAGTCGCCCCGCGACTTTGCGCGAACGATCGACGACGGCCTTTGGATCGAAGCGGATGTTATCCGCCGAGAGCCCGAAGTCCTTTGCGTGCTGCATGTTGCGATAGACTTCCGCCGTGCGCAGCAGCGCCTTCGTCGGGATGCAACCCCAGTTGAGGCACACGCCGCCGAGCTGATCACGCTCGACGATCGCCACTTTCATGCCGAGTTGGGCCGCCCGGATCGCGGCGACGTATCCGCCGGGGCCGGCGCCGATGACTATGAGATCGAACTGGCTCATGCTTTTCCGCCCGAGGTTCAGGATTTCAGACCGAAGGCGCCGACGATGCCGTCGACGACGAACTGCGCGGCGAGCGCCGCCAGGATAATGCCGAAGATGCGCGTGATCATCGAGGCGATCGTCGCGCCCATCAGGCGCGTCAACGGCCCCGCGACGAGGAACGTGATCAGCGTCAGCGCGAGATTTGCACCGGCGCCGGCGAGGATCGCAGCGCGTTCCATCGCGCCGGTATTCTGGGTGAAGTAGAGAATCATTGTCGCGATGGCGCCGGGGCCGGCGATGAGCGGGATCGCGAGCGGGAACACCGAGATGTCGTCATGCTCGCCTGGGTGCGCCTTTCGATCCTCGATGACCTTCTGGTTGCGTTCCTCGCGGCGCTCGGTCTGCTTCTCGAACAGCATGTCGACGGCGATCAGGAAAAGCAGCATGCCGCCAGCGATACGGAAGGCGTCGAGCGAGACGTGGAGCTTCTGCAGCAGCCATTGGCCGCCGAAGGCGAAGCCGCCGAGGATCAGCGTGGCGATGAACACGCTCTTGAACGCCATCGCCCGGCGCCAGTCGCGGGTCATGTCCTGCGTCAGCGAGGCGAACATAGGCGCCACGCCCGGCGGGTCGATCACCACGAAGAAGGTGACAAAGGCGGCGAGGAAGAGATCAATCATGCTTTAAGGGATTCAGGGCGCTTACGTTGTTCACTTTTCCCCCGCTACCAAAGGCTACTGTCGAATTCGACGCCACATCCAGTAGACGGCCCGCGCACCAAATCCGCCAAGTAGAGCGGCGATGAGACCCAAGGCGCAACTCGCATACACCGAGAACAATACGGACCAAAGTGAGTTGTGAGGATGCTCGGTCCAGATGCTGATGATTTGTTTGACTGTAAACCCGACAAGAAATCCAACTGGAGATAACGCGATAGTTCCGATCAGCGCGTTTGCGATCCGTCCGACGAGAAAGTTGTCGAGCCACTGGATAAACCTGTAGATTCCGACTCCAACAAGTACCAACACCAACAATCCAACAAGGTTTGTTGGATCTGAATAGTCGACTTGATCGGCGAAATCTGGCCAGTCATCAAATTCCGGTTCGCGCCCGCGGTTGTATTGAACCAGCAGTGTGTCCGCGGTCACAACAGCATCGCCATAGGGTCTTCGATGAAGCCCTTGAACGCCTTCAGGAAGGCGCTGCCGATGGCGCCGTCCACCACGCGGTGATCGCAGGTCAGCGTCACGGTCATCACTGTGGCGATGGCCAGCGCGTCGTTCTTCACGATCGGGCGTTTTTCGCCGGCGCCGACGCTCATGATCATGCCCTGCGGCTCGTTGAGGATCGACGAGAAGCTCTTGATGCCCATCATGCCGAGATTGGAGAGCGAAAACGTGCCGCCCTGATACTCGTGCGGCTTCAGCTTGCGGTCGCGCGCGCGCGCCGCGAGATCGGCCATTTCCGCGCTGATGCCAGCAAGGCCCTTGGTTTCGGCATGGCGGATGATCGGCGTGATGAGCCCGCCGTCGATGGCCACCGCCACCGCGACGTCCGCGTGATGATGCAGCGCGATGCCTTCTGGCGTGTAGCTTGCGTTCGAGTCCGGCACGCGCATCAACGCCAGCGCGCAGGCCTTGATGATGATGTCGTTGACCGAGATCTTCACGCCCTGGTCGGCGAAGCGCGCATTGATCTCGCCGCGCGCCTTCAGCAGCCGGTCGATCTCTAGATCGATGGTGAGCGGGAAGTGCGGGATGTCGCGGAAGCTGTCGGTGAGTCGCCGCGCGATGGTCTTGCGCATCATGTCGAGCGGCACGAGTTCGTAACTGCCCGGCTCAATGCCGAGCTGCTCGAGCGTCTTGGGAACAGGCGCCTGCGGCGTGAGCGCTAATGCGCGCGACCCGTTAGGTTGAGGCGGCGCCAGCGGCGCACGCCCCATCGCGGCTTCCACGTCAGCCTTCACGATCCGCCCGCCAGGCCCCGAACCCTTCAGGCCCGCGAGATCGATGCCCGACTGCTGCGCGATCCGTTTGGCGAGCGGGGACGCCGCGATCCGTTCGCCCGCAGACGGCAAAGGAGCGCGTGGACCATCGGACCCCGCCGTCGCCTTCGGAGCAGTCTCGCGTACGGGTGGCGCGCTCTTTGGCGCTGGCGCGCCGTCCTCGTCCTTCAGACGCGCGATCGGCGTATTCACCTTCACGCCCTGCGCACCGGCCTCCACGAGCAGCGCCTCGACGACGCCCTCGTCGACAGCCTCGACTTCCATCGTCGCCTTGTCAGTCTCGATCTCGGCGATGACCTGTCCTGCGGTGACAGTGTCGCCGGGCTTTACGAGCCACTTCGCAAGCCCGCCTTCTTCCATCGTCGGCGAGAGCGCGGGCATCAGGATGTCGGTCATGGAAGAACTCTCAGCGGGAGGCGCGTGCGCCACGTGTAGAAGAACGTCAGATAGATGAGGGCGACATAGGTCAGCGCCGCGGCGCCCCAGACGAAATAGACGACTGCCTCGTCAATGGTCAGCTGGTGGCCGCGCGCATACTGGAAGCCCGTCGAATAGTTGCTGAGCGCGGCGCGGCCGGCCGCTGTAAGATTGTTTTGGCCCGCCAATTCCTGCAATCGGCCGATGAGCCCTGCATGCTGGATCTGCGCGCCGTACATGATCGCCATCACCATGGCGAGCGCGATGGTGACGAACAGGAACGACAGAAATCGCGTGATCCAGCTCTCCTCGCCGAGAAAGTAATTGAGCCCCGCGAGGTAGACCGAGATTACCGTAAAGAAGACGCCGACGCCGGCGAGCAGGATGCTCGTTTGCGTCACGAGGATTTCGACGACTTGTCCCTCATCCATCACTTGGCTCCCGCATCCGGCTCGTGAAGGCCGAAGATGTTGCCGAAAGGATCATGCAGGTAGGCCTGCCAGCCGACGCCGGGAATGGCCATTTTCGGCAGCGCATCGGTTGCGCCTGCGGCCTTGGCCTTCGTCCAGTGCGCGTCGATGTCGTCGGTACCGATCGTGCAGACAAAAGCGTTGATGGGAGCGCCTGCTGCGGCGGCGGGGCCACGCCGTCGTGCGATGGCGCCGTCGATGCCAAGGCCATCGCCGGACACAACCAGAAAATACTCGCCGCCGAGCACATCCTGCGTGCGCCAGCCGAAGAGGTCGCCGTACCATTTCGCTGCGGCGGCGGGGTCCTCGGCGTGAATCTCGAAGTGGATGACGCGACTGGCCATGGCGTCTAGCTCCGGCTACAGATCGATTTCACCGCCGCGACGATATTCGTTTCGTTCGGCATGGCGAGCTTTTCCAGATTGGCGGCGTAGGCCAGCGGCGCATCGACCTGATGGACGCGGGTCGGCGGCGCATCCAGATAGTCGAACGCTTCGGCGACAACCGCCGCGCAGATCTCGGCGCCGACGCCCATGCGGCCCCACCCCTCTTCCGCGGAAACAAGGCGGTTCGTTTTCCTCACGCTCTCGATCACGGTGGCGGTATCGAGCGGGCGAAGCGTGCGCAGGTCGATGACTTCCGCATCGATGCCGTCCGCGGCGAGCAATTCGGCCGCCTTCAATGCAAAACCCACCATCCGCGCGTGCGCCGTAATCGTCACATCCTTTCCGATGCGACGGACCTTCGCCTTGCCGATGGGGACGATCCAGTCAGCGACGTCAGGAATCTCGAACTCCGTGCCGTAGAGCATTTCGTGCTCAAGAAAGACGACCGGGTTAGGGTTGCGGATCGCCGCCTTCAAGAGGCCCTTCGCGTCCGCCGCGTCGTAAGGCGCGATCACGATGAGGCCGGGAACGTGCGCGTACCAGCTTGAATAATCCTGACTGTGCTGCGCCGCGACACGCGAGGCGGCGCCGTTGGGCCCCCGGAAAACAATCGGGTTCGTGATCTGGCCGCCGGACATATAAAGTGTCTTGGCTGACGAATTGATGATGTGGTCGATGGCCTGCATCGCGAAGTTGAACGTCATGAACTCGACGATCGGCTTCAGGCCCGCCATCGCCGCTCCAGCGCCGAGACCCGCGAAGCCGTGCTCGGTGATCGGCGTGTCGACGACGCGGTCGGGACCAAATTCCTCCAGCAGACCACGTGTGACCTTGTAGGCGCCCTGATATTGCGCGACTTCCTCGCCGATCACGAACACGTCGGGATCGCGGCGCATTTCCTCGGCCATTGCATCGCGAAGGGCGTCGCGCACCGTGATCTTCACCAACGCCACGCCAGCGGGTATTTCAGGATCCGCCGCCAGCGAGGGCGCGTGGACGGCGGCGCCCTCGCCCGCCGCGCGCGCCGGCGTGGGCGTCTCGACCTTTGTCGCGGGTTCGCGGGCGAGGACGCCCGAACTCTGACTTTTCGGCGCCGCCGTTTGCGCGTCGCCGTTCTTCAGCCGCGCGATCGGTGTGTTGACCTTCACGCCTTGCGCGCCTTCCGGCACCAGCAGCGTCTCGATCACGCCTTCGTCGACGGCTTCGACCTCCATGGTCGCCTTGTCGGTCTCGATCTCGGCGATGATCTGGCCCGGCGCAATGACGTCGCCCTCCTTCACAAGCCATTTCGCGAGATTGCCCTCCTCCATGGTCGGCGAGAGCGCGGGCATCAGGATTTGCAGGCTCATGTCAGGATCCGATGTGGAAGAAACGGAATATGAAAGGCGCGAGGAAACCCGCGACGAGGAAACCAAAGCCCCAGACGCTCTGGACGAGCGACGCCTGTTTCAAGTGTGCGGTCGCCGCGCTTTCTGGAGGAGTTAGATGCGGGTGACGCCAGAAGCGCCATCGACTGGCGGGATTGCCAGTCTCGCCGGATTGCCGCCGTGCGTCGAGGTTTTTCAGGTGTGCAATCACGAACGACGCGCCAGCAGCGCCGAAGAAGGCGATCTGCAAGATGAACGGCGCGGCGTCGACAGTCTCCATTCTTACGCCCCCACCAGGATGTCGGTCATCAATTCGCCTGGGTCCGGCTCCGGGCTCTGTTGAGCGAATTCAGCCGATGAAGTCACGACGGCGCGAATCTCGCGGTCGATCTCCTTGAGGGTCTCTTCTTCTGCATGCCCGAGCTCGATCAACAATGCCTTGGCATGGTCGATGGGGTCGCGATGCGCGCGTACTTCATCAACCTCCTCGCGCGTGCGATACTTGGCGGGATCGGACATCGAATGACCGCGATAGCGGTACGTCTTCATCTCCAGCAGCGTCGGTCCCTCGCCCTTACGGGCGCGCGCCAGGGCTTTCCGGCCGGCCTCGCGCACCGCGACGACGTCCATGCCATCAACCTCCTCGCCGGGGATATTGAAGCTGACGCCGCGCTTGTAGAGATGCGTTTCCGAGGACGACCGTTGCACGGCGGTGCCCATGGCGTACTGGTTGTTCTCGACGATGTAGACAGCCGGCAGTTTCCACAGGCTCGCCATGTTGAAGCTCTCGTAGACCTGGCCCTGGTTGGCTGCGCCGTCTCCGAAGTAGGCGACGCAGACCGCGCCATTCTTCCGGTACTTGTTGGCGAATGCGATGCCCGTACCGAGCGAGACCTGCGCGCCGACGATGCCATGGCCGCCAAAAAAGTTCTTCTCACGGCTGAACATGTGCATGGAGCCGCCCTTGCCGCGGCTGTAGCCGCCCGAGCGGCCGGTCAACTCCGCCATGACGCCATTTGCGTCCATGCCGCAGGCCAGCATGTGGCCGTGATCGCGATAGCCGGTGATGACCTGGTCGCCCTCCGCCATCGCCGCCTGCATGCCGATCACGACCGCTTCCTGGCCAATGTAGAGGTGACAGAATCCTCCGATCAGCCCCATGCCATAGAGCTGGCCTGCGCGCTCCTCGAAGCGACGGATGAGGAGCATCTGGCGATAGTAGCCGAGCAGTTCGTCTTTCGAGACCCTAGGGGTCCTGGCTCGCGTCGTTTCCGCCATGGCTCTCGCGACCTCCCTGAATTGAGGAGAGATTAAGTCGCAGGTCAGGCTGCGTCCACACAAGGGGGCCCGATGGGCAGGATTGCGTTTTTGAAGGCGCCAGCCGCCTCAACCCGGCAGATCAATCAGGACTTCGTCGGCATGGGCGGCGTCGAGGATGGTGCGTGCTCGCTCTTCAAGATAGTCACGGTCGAACTCGGCGCTGCCCGTCCGCAAGCGCGCGGCGCGGCCCGAGAGATCATTGATCGTCTCTTCGAGCTGTTTTTGTTCCGCCTCCAGCACCTGCTCGCGTTCCTGCAGGGCGATATAGCTGATCAACCCCTGCCGACCGGTGAGGCCATGGGCGGCAAGATAGAGAATCAAAGCGGAAAGGCCGAGTCTGACGACTGCGGCGCGAGTCAAGGTCATTGTCGAATTTCCCGATTCGGCGGCACCGTGAATCGAAAAATTTAAGACATCGTTACCATATGTCACTCGCCTAGATTCTGTGCCGGAACGGGAAATCCGGCCCAAAATCAGGGGGGCTGAGCTCAGCGACGTCGCAATGTCGCCCAGCCCGCGTACACGCCCATCTCGTCGAGTTCTTCCTCGATGCGGATAAGCTGGTTGTACTTCGCCGTCCGGTCGGAGCGGGCGAGCGAGCCGGTCTTGATCTGTCCGCAATTTGTCGCGACCGCCAGGTCGGCGATCGTGGAGTCCTCGGTTTCGCCGGACCGGTGAGACATCACGGCGGAATAGCCCGCGCGTTGCGCCATCTCGACGGCTTCCAGCGTCTCCGTCAGCGTACCGATCTGGTTGACCTTGATGAGAACCGAGTTCGCCAGCCCCTTCTCGATGCCCATGGCGATCCGTTTCGGGTTGGTGACGAAGAGATCGTCGCCGACGAGCTGGCACTTGGAACCGACGAGATCCGTAAGAGCCTTCCAGCCGACGAAATCGTCTTCCGCCATGCCGTCCTCGATGGAGACAATTGGGTACCGCTCAACAAGATCAGCGAGATACTGCGCGAACGCCTCCGGCTTCAACGCCTTGCCTTCGCCATCGAGCTTGTAGACGCCCTTCTTGAAAAATTCGGTCGCTGCGCAATCTAGCGCGAGCGCCACGTCTTCGCCCGGGGTGTATCCAGCCTTCTCGATGGCCTTCAGGATAAAGCCGATCGCTTCGTCGGCGCTTTTCAGGTTTGGCGCAAAGCCGCCCTCGTCACCGACGTTAGTGTTGTGTCCGGCGGCCTTCAGTTCCTTCTTGAGCGTGTGAAATATTTCCGCACCGGTGCGTACCGCGTCCGCCAGGCTGTCGGCGCCGACGGGCATGATCATGAATTCCTGGATGTCGATCGGATTGTCGGCATGGGCGCCGCCATTGACGATGTTCATCATCGGTGTCGGCAGCGTCCGCGCCTGCACGCCGCCCACATAACGGTAGAGCGGCGTATCGGCTGTTTCGGCGGCGGCCTTCGCCACCGCGAGCGAAACGCCGAGGATGGCGTTGGCGCCGAGGCGCGCCTTGTTCGGCGTGGCGTCCAGCTCGATCAGCGTCATGTCAATGCGGCGCTGGTCTTCGGCGTCCATGCCGCCTATCGCGTTGAAGATCTCGCCGTTGACGGCCTCGACAGCGTCGCGGACGCCTTTGCCGAGATACCGGTCAGGCTCCCCATCGCGCTTTTCCACCGCCTCGTGGGCGCCCGTGGACGCGCCTGACGGCACGGCGGCGCGCCCCATGGAGCCGTCCTCCAGAACGACATCCACCTCGACCGTGGGATTGCCCCGGCTATCGAGGATTTCACGGGCGATGATTTCGGCGATGCCGGTCATGGAAGCGGGCCTTTTCGGACGGATGGGAAAGTTGCCCGAGGGTCTATCCCGCGCCGCACCCGGGGATCAATGCGGCGTCTCGCAACCGGCGAAACAGGAACGCAAAAGGCCTCGCCGGGTGACCAGCGAGGCCTGCAATTACGACCGAGTCAGGACTTTAGTCCTCGTCCTTGGCCTTCAGGATTTGTTTTCCCCGGTAGACGCCGGTCTTCAGGTTAATGTGGTGGGGACGGTGCAGTTCACCTTTGTCGTCTTCCACATATGCATTCTTGCCGAGCGCGTGGTGGGCTCGACGCATGCCGCGGCGAGACGGCGAGGTTTTTCGTTTCGGAACGGCCATGGCCGGAAAGCTCCAGTGCGCGTCGGACGAATGGCCCGCGCGGGAAAGCCGGGCTTATGGGACAAGCGCCCCGGAAACGCAACCGGAGAATGCCGGGTCAGACCCGCAAGACGTACCCTTCCTCCGGTCGAGCCTGTCCGTCCAGCAGCGTGCTCCACGCTTCGCCAACCGCCGCCTCGCCGGTCTTGTCGGCGACCTTCAACCAGCCGCTCGTGGACCCCAAGAAGCTAGACCACGCAGCAGCGTACCGCGCCGCGAACCCCTCCTGCCCCCAGTCCTTGTGTCTTTTCACAATCCGATCCGGGGCGAAGAAGAGCGTGCGGGGGGGGCCCTTGGTCTGGCTCGCACCGGCTTCCCAGTGCGTGCCGCCGACCATGCAGTTGTAGACAAAGGCATCTCCCAGCCGGTCGGCCAGTGAGTCGATCAATGCTGCGTCGCCAGCCATATCCACCAGCAACGCGGGCTGATCTTTTGGCATTTCGCTCAGGCGCTCGTAGCTGACGACGCGATCATAGTAGCCGGTCTTGCCCACGAACGCCGCGTTGCGCGCCGACGTCAGACCAACCACCTCGACGCCGCCCCTGTCTTTCAGACACTTGGCGAGGCCGAGCGCCGTCTTCGACGATGCGCTCGACAGCATCACGCGGCGTGCGTCGAAAAACGCATTTTCATCGAGAAAATCGTCGATAAGAAAGCCCGTCACGAAGAGCGGGCGAAACAGTGCGATGTGACCCTCCTGCTCACGCTTGTAAGCAGGGTCAGCCGCGACACGTTCGTATTGATTGTATACAGGCGGCAAGCCGGCGCGGTGCGCCGCCCCATCGACGAATCCGCGGGAGGTCGCCTTCGCCGGCGTCACGACAAGGTGCGTCGCGATCGGAAAGTAGCCCCAGATCCGCTCGCCGACAACGACGTCCGCAGATTTCGAATCCACGACGTCTGCGAAGCCCCAAACCGGCACGCGTCCGTTCGGCGCGGGCGCAGGAAAGAACTTCCAGTAACCGAACTGCTCGCCAATCGCGGCGTAAGTTACGTTGTTGGATGTCAGTGCAAAGCGATCAAGGCGCAAGAGCGCCTGCCCTTCGCTGAGCACCGTCTCTGCAGGCGCAAACCGGAAGAGCCGGAGCGCGCCCTTGTCGACGAGAAAATCCCTTGCTTGAGACATGTCCGCCTCCCTCTTCAGGACTAAACCAGACCCGCGCCCCGAACGGTAGGCTTGACGCGGGGGCGTACCGTGCAGTACCTAGGTGTACCGAATGGTACCGAAAGAGGTTTAACGCCATGCCCCCCCTTTCCGACATGCCGCGCCCGGACTGGCTTGCGCCGTTGGCCGACCCGCGCAACGAGACAATTCTGTCAGCCGCATTCGACATTTTCACGGAAAAGGGTCTGCACGGCGCGACAATGCTGGAAATCGCCACGCGGGCGAAGGTCTCGAAGGAAACGCTCTACGCTCGTTTCGATTCCAAGGAGGGCCTGTTCTACGCACTCCTCGCCTGGGGCGCGCTCAAGTCTGGCGTTCACCAGGACAACTACAATGACGAGCAACTCGATGACCCCCGACGGGCGCTTGACGACTACGCGGTGGAGTGCCTCGTCAAGTTGATGAAGCCGGAGTCGATCGCGGCTTATCGCATCGCCCTGGCTGAAGCCGAACGCATGCCCGAAGTCGCCCGGGTATTCGATGAATTTACCTGCAAGACCGGTCGCCAGATCACGACGCGCATAGGCGCTGCTCTGGCGCGGGCCGGGATCGTCGACATCGACGATGTCGCCGAATTCAACGACAACCTCATCGGGCTCCTGCGCGGGAACCTGCAGTACGGGGTGATGATCGGCGTGGAGCCCCACCCCGGCGACGAGGCCGTCGCCGAACATGCCCGCAAGGCGATGACACGTCTCGTCCGCGCGTACGCCCCGACGAAACGCGAGGCGTTCGTCTAGTCTTTCCCGGAAACCGTACCGCCCATGGACGTGTTCGAATCGAGCTGCGGCTTGCCATGCACGACAATCGCTCCGCCCATGCTGGCTTCAGCTGTCACGGCCTGACTGGCGCGTACGTCCGCCACTCCGCCCATTGATGCATCAACAGCCGCGGTGCGGCAGGCGAGATTTTCCGCCGAGAGCACGCCGCCCATGGCGACATCGACCTCCAGCGTCTCGCACTGGCCAGAAATTGACAGCGCGCCGCCCATGGCTACGTCCAGCGAAAGCAACGGTCCGTAAGTGCCGGCGACAATGACCTCGGCGCCCTTCGAAACTTCTATCGCGTCGAGCCGAAGGGAGACGATCCGGACCACCACATCAAGGTTCCGACGACCGCAGAAGATCGTGCATTTCTCCCAGATCTTGAGCTGTCCGTCGCTTACGCGGATTCCGACGCGTTCGAGATCCTGAGCGGATCCCTCGATCGTCGCGCCAGCCTGGTCGCCGCTGGAGATCTCGACCTTGAACCTGCCGCTCAGATCGACGGCTGAAATTGCGGTAATATTGTTCACTCTGCGCGTTTCGGCGAACGCCGGCCCAGCCGCCATCGCCCCGAACAGGCTCGACGCCAAGACCATGCCTGCAAAAAACCTCATCCCAAGTCCTCCTGTCGCCCGCCGGGTCAGCTTGTGACTGGATGCAGCCGCGGCCCCATTCGGATGCGACCGGTGCTCGCGAGGCTTCTCCGGGGCTGCTACCGAGGACGCCGGCACGGAGGAAAACGCATGCGTCAGATCCTGGTTGCGGCCTCACTCGCGCTCGCTGCGCTTTCCGTTTCCGCTTGCGAGACCAGCCCCTCCGCAACGGCCTTGATTGAGCGGACCGAAGTCATGAGCGTCTCGCGGGCGCTTTCCGACCGTTACGCAAGCGCCTGGAATGCAAAGGACATGGCGGCGTTCGGGGCGCTCTATCTTCCAGACGCCCGGCACGTGAACATGTCCGGCGAGTTCCTCCGCGGTCGAAACACCATCACCGACGTGCATCGGAGAAACCGGGCGAGCTACTCGCCCTCCGTGCGTATGATCTCACAACTGGAGGGCGCGCGCGCAATCACCGAGGACGCTATCGTTGCAGTGGTGCGCCTGGAAATCGTCAACGATCCGGCGAAGCCGGGCGGAGTCAATTCCAGCCGGGTGACGTTCACGCTCGTGCGCCGCGACAACGAGTGGAAAATTGCGCAGGCGCACGCCTACGGCGAAACAGCGGGGCCGCCGCCTACACCAGCCGGCTCTGCACCACCGCCGCGCGGATGAAATCAGCAAACAACGGGTGAGGCTCGAACGGCCGGCTCTTCAGCTCCGGATGATACTGCACGCCGATGAACCAGGGGTGGTCGGGACGCTCGACGATTTCTGGCAGCACGCCGTCCGGACTCATGCCGGAAAAAATCAGACCGGTCTTTTCGAGCGTGTCGCGGTAGCCCGCGTTCACTTCAAAGCGGTGGCGGTGGCGCTCCGAGATGGTCTGACCGCCGTAGATGTCGGCGACGCGAGACCCTTCCGCGAGAACGGCGTCATAGGCGCCAAGGCGCATCGTGCCGCCAAGATCGCCGTTGGCGCGACGCTTTTCCAGTTCGTTGCCGCGCAGCCATTCGGTCATCAGGCCGACGATGGGATGGTTTGCCGGGCCGAACTCAGTGGAGCTTGCGCCCTCCAGTCCCGCCTGGTTGCGCGCCGCTTCGATGCACGCCATCTGCATGCCGAAACAGATTCCGAAAAAGGGCACGTCCCGCTCGCGCGCAAAGCGCACCGCCGCGATCTTGCCTTCCGAACCGCGCTCTCCGAAACCGCCCGGCACCAGGATGCCGTGCACGTCCTCAAGTTCCGCAATGGCGCCATCCGTCCGCTCGAACGCTTCGCTCTCGATCCACCGGATGCCGACCTTGACGTTGTTCGCGACGCCGCCGTGCTGGAGCGCCTCGATCAGTGATTTGTAGGCGTCCTTCAGCTCGGTGTACTTGCCGACCACCGCAATCGACACTGCGCCATCGGGATTGTTGAGCCGCTGTGCGATCGTCTGCCAACGCGAGAGATCTGGCGAGGGAGCGACGTTGACTCCGAAGTGCCGCAGCAATTCCGTATCGAGACCAGCATTGTGGTACGCGATCGGCGCTTCATAGATCGACTGCAGGTCGCGCGCCTCGATGACGGAACCCTCGCGAACATTGCAGAAGAGCGCGATCTTGCGCCTCTCGCCTTCCGGGATCGGCCGGTCGCAACGGCACAGGATGATCTGAGGTTGAATGCCGATCGAGCGCAGCTCCTTCACCGAGTGCTGCGTCGGCTTGGTCTTCATCTCGCCGGCGGCCGGAATGTAGGGCAGCAATGTGAGGTGGACGAAAACGGCCTGGCCCGGATCGAGTTCCTGGCCGAGCTGCCGGATGGCCTCAAAGAATGGCAGCCCCTCGATATCCCCAACGGTGCCGCCGATTTCGCAGAGCACGAAATCCGCGCCGCCTGCGTCGGAGAGTATGAACTCCTTGATCGCGTTGGTGACGTGCGGGATCACCTGCACGGTCGCGCCGAGATAGTCGCCACGCCGCTCCTTGGCGATGATCTCCTGATAGATCCGCCCTGTGGTGATGTTGTCGCTGAGCTGCGCTGAAACGCCGGTAAAGCGTTCGTAGTGACCGAGATCCAGGTCGGTCTCGGCGCCGTCGTCGGTCACGAACACTTCGCCGTGCTGGTACGGCGACATCGTGCCGGGATCGACGTTCAGATAGGGGTCAAGCTTTCGAAGTCGCACCTTGTACCCCCGCGCCTGCAAAAGCGCGCCGAGAGCAGCGGAGGCGATGCCCTTCCCCAAGGAAGACACCACCCCGCCGGTGATGAACACGTAACGAGCCATAGTTCGCCGATCCTTCGGCCCTCAAAATTCGCCGAAGGCGGCCAGGATCACTCGTCCGGACCTGTCCGTTCCCGTGGCGCGGGGGCCGGGGTTGCAGGTTGGGGCGATTCGGTCGCCGGCGCAGTCGTCGGAAGCGTCTGTGTCGGCAGCGGGATCATCGGCACCGGTGCGACCCTCTGCGTGTTCGCGGCTGGACGCTGCGTCGTCTTGGGGGTGGCGCCGCCCACCGAAGCGGCGGTTCTGGCCGGCGCGCCGCCGACGGGACCGGCGACGACTGGCCCAGCCACACGTTGGCTCGCGCCAGCAGGAAGACTGGCCGCCGGCGCCGCCTTCGGCGCCCCGGAGTCGGTCGACGCCGCCGTGTCGAGCGGTCCCGCGTGCGTCACCGCTTCCACTGGCGTCGGGGCGACCGCAGCTCCCACCGGGATAGTCGCGGCTTCTGGCGCGGGCAAAGCAGGCGAAGGCGCCGTCGTGACGGGCGCGGCCGCTTCCTTCTTCGCCGCACCCTGGTTGAAAAACGGGAGGTTGAAGTGAATGCCAGACTGCGGCCGCTGACCATCGGTAATCACCGAGCGATCGACAGGGCGCGCGCCAGCCAGGACCGTCAGGATGATGCTGGTGACGAAGAAGGCGCCGCCGACCCAGCTGGTGATGTTGACCATCATGTCCGCCGCGCCGCGACCAGAAATCAGACCGCCGCCGCCGCCGCCCATGCCCAGAGCGCCACCTTCCGAACGTTGCATGAGGACCGCGCCCACAAGGACCACGCAAATGAGTAGGTGCAGGACGAGCAGCATATTCTGCATGGAAATCGGGACTCCGGGGCGCCTCGCAGACACAGATGGGTCGCGCGCGAAGCGGGCTCAATACCTGAGTGAAAGGTTAACTTAAAGTCCGCCGCCGCAGTCTGTCAGCGGCGCGCCGCCGCAGGATGGGCCGAGATGATCGCCGCGAACTCCGTGGCCTTCAGACTGGCCCCGCCAACAAGGGCTCCATCGACGCCCTCAACCCGGAAGATATCCGCAGCGTTCCCCGGCTTCACCGAGCCGCCGTAGAGCAGCCGGATACCCTCTGCGCCTTGGCGGCCATTGGCTAGCGCCATGCGGATCGCGGCATGAGCACCGGCGATCTCGCTGAGTGTCGGCGTCAGCCCGGTCCCAATCGCCCACACAGGCTCATACGCCACGACCATGGTAGGCGGCCCGCCCGCCGGGACCGAGCCGGCGATCTGGCGTCGCACCACGGCCTCGGCCTGCCCCGCCTGACGTTCCTCCAGCGTTTCCCCAACGCAGATGATCGGCGTCAGGCCCGCCGCCATGGCGGCCATGGCTTTTTCGCAGACGCTTGCGTCAGTTTCGCCGTGCCCTTGTCGCCTTTCGGAGTGACCGACAATGCACCAGACCGCGCCCGCGTCCGCCAGCATTGACGCATTGATGTCACCCGTGAACGCCCCGTCGCCGCCCGCTCGACAATCCTGACCTCCGATGCCGATACGGGAGCCGGCCGCCATTTCGACCGCCGCCGCCATCAGCGTCGCAGGCGGACAGATCGCAATCTCGATGTCCGGCGAAGTCTCGTCCACGGCGGCGGCTAGCGCGGCGATCTGCGACAGGTCTGCTTTCCGCCCGAACATCTTCCAGTTGCCGGCGATCAGGGGGCGTCTGCTCATCTGTTTCCTGGCCTGTCATGCCGCTGTACCCCGGGACGTCGGAGCCGTTGTCGGCGAGGCGGGCGCTCACTAAGGTTCGCCCGCGTTAAAATTCGGACGGGAACATGCTCACGGAATTACGGAATGTCACGCGCGGCTGGGTCGCGATGGGCGTTATTGGTCTCCTCGCCCTGGCTTTCGCGATTTGGGGCATCAACGATGTCTTCAAGCCGATCCAGTCCAATTCCGTCGCGTCGGGGCGCGGCGTCGAGGTGAACCAGGACGAATTCAACAAGGCCTTCGACAATGAAATCGAGCGCGCACGCGCGCAGGCCAAGAGAACCGTCACCCGACAAGAGGCCGTCGAGGCCAACCTGCACATGCGCCTCCTCGACAGGCTCGTGACGCAACGTGTCTTCGACCGCCTCGCGCGCCGCGTAAACGTGAGCGCGTCGGACGGCATGGTCAGGAAGGACATTCAGGAAACTGAAGCCTTTCGCAATCCGGTGACCGGCGCCTTCGATGCGGCCACGTACGCGTCCATGCTGTCGCAGAACCGGATCACGCGCGCTTTCTACGAGACGGACCTGCGCAACGACATGGCGCGCCGCCAGCTGGCGAATGCGCTGGTGGCGGGCATCCGGCCGCCATCGTCCTTCGGCCGCATGGTGGTCGCGTTCGAAACCGAGAAGCGCACGATTTCCATCGCCGCTGTGGCGCCTGACCGCATCGGCGCGCCGCCTGCGCCGACCGCCGCCGAGATTGAAGCGTTCTACAAGGCTCAATCTGCAGGATTTGCGTTGCCGGAGTACCGTGCGTTCACGGTCATCGCCGCCGAGCCGGGCGACTTCACCGCGCGTGTGGAAGTGCCCGAAAACAAGATCGTCGAGCTCTTCGAATTTCGTAAGGCGCAACTGGTTGTCCCTGAAAAGCGTTCATACGTCATGCTCAGCGGTGCCAGGGACCGCGCCGTGGCGGAACAGGCGGGACGCCGTCTCGCCGCAGGGGAAGCGCCCCAAGCTATCGCGGCGGCGCTGAACCTCCAGGTTGTGGAACTCTCCCAGAAGGCCAGGACCGAGGCGCCTGACGCCGGCATCGGCGATGCGGTGTTCGCCACGCCCGTCGGGCAGGTTACCGCGCCCGTCCAGGGCGTAACGTGGTCGATCGCGCGCGTCAGCGAGATTGTCGCTGGTTCTACGCCGACGCTTGAGGGCGTGCGCGGCGAACTCCAGGCTGAACTTGCCCAGGAGGAAGCGCAGACGTTGATGAATGACGCCGTCGAGAAATTCGACGACATGCGCGCCGGCGGGGCGGCGCTGGAAGACGCCGCCGCCCAATCGGGACTGTCGATCACGAAGATTCCGCTTGTCGATGCGCGGGGCCTGAATGCCGCGGGCCAGCCTGAATCATCCATCCTCGACCGTCCCGAACTCGTGCAGGGCGCTTTCGCCGCCGGAGAAGGCGATCCCACGGACTGGACCTCGACGGACCAGGGCGGCTCCTATCTCATCCGCATCGACACCGTTCGTCCGGCAGGTCCGCCCCCGCTCGCACAGGTGCGTGAACGGGTCGCGTACGCCTGGCGCATGCAGAAGATCGGCGAAGGCATGCGCAAGATCGCCGACGACATCCGCACGGCCGTCGCAGGGGGCGCGACGTTCGCCGACGCTGCGCGCGCGCAACGCGTCCCCGTCGTCACGACATCACAAACACTGGATCGGCGCATGGCTGGGCAAGGCGGGCCCTCCCCTCAACTGATGGGCGCCGTATTCAGCGGGCGTCAGGGCGATGTCGTCACCGGCGCCGGCGGGCCCGGCGGCGCGGTGCTTTTCGTCGCCCAGATCGAGTCTGTCGAACGCGCCGATCCCGCGAGCGAGCCGCAGATGCTCGAACAGGCGCGCCAGTCGCTCACCGCGATGCTCGCCGACGACACCATCGCCACCGTGCAGGCGGTGGCGAAGCGGGATGCGCGCGTCCGCCTGAACCAGCCGCTGATCGACCGCCTCGTCGGCAAGACCGTTGAAGAGAGCGCTGAAAAATGATCGCCATCGAGCCCGCGCGCGAAGTCGTCGACGCGGGACTCGCGGAGGGCCGCGCACAGCTGATCTGGACGCGGCGCGTCAGCGACCTTGAAACACCGGTTTCAGCCTTGCTGAAACTCGGCCCGGAAGCGCCGGGAACATTCCTGCTTGAGTCCGTCCAGGGCGGCGACTGGCGCGGGCGCTACTCGATCATCGGTCTTGCGCCCGATCTGGTCTTCCGGATTCGCGACGGTCGCGCCGAACAAAGCGCCGGCGGTTTCGCCGACGCGGATTTCACGCCGATGGAGGAAGCTCCGATCGAGGCGCTCCGAAGGATCGTGAAGGAAAGCGCCGCCGCCATTCCCTCAGTCCTGCCGCCGCCGTCCGCAGGACTGTTCGGCTATCTCAGCTACGACATGGTGCGCTACGTCGAGACGCTTCCCGACAAGGCGCCGGATCCCCTCGGGACGCCCGAAGCGCTGATGGTGCGCCCGACGATTGTGGCGGTATTCGACAACGTCGCCAGCGAGATCACGTTCGTCACTGTGGCGCGCCCCGGTTCGGGGACGACCGCGTACGCCGACGCGGCGGCGCGCCTGCAGCGGGCCGTGGACGCGCTTGAAGCACGTCTGCCCGCGACGAGGGCCGTCGGCGCCCCTCCCCCGGTGCAGGCGGAACCCACCTCCAATACAACGCCGACCGAGTATCGCGAGATGGTTGAGCGTTCGCGCGCCTATGCGCGTGCGGGCGACATCTTTCAGGTGGTGCCCAGCCAGCGCTTTTCGGCGCCGCTGGCGGAATCCCCTCTGGCGCTCTATCGCGCGCTGCGGCGCATCAATCCGTCCCCTTTTCTCTTCTACCTCAACTTCAACGGCTTCGCGATCATCGGATCTTCACCCGAAATCCTGGTTCGCGTGCGCGACGGCGTCGTGACGATCCGTCCGATCGCGGGCACTCGTCCGCGCGGCAAGACCCCCGCTGAGGATGCCGCGCTTGAGGAAGAACTGCTTGCCGATCCGAAGGAGCGCGCCGAACACCTGATGCTGCTCGATCTCGGGCGCAATGACGTGGGCCGCGTGGCGACGACGAAGCGTCAGTCCAACAAGGACGGCGGCGTGCGGGTGACCCAACAATTCCACGTCGAACGCTACAGCCACGTCATGCATATCGTTTCCAACGTCGAAGGCCAACTGAAGCCGGAACTCGATGCCCTGGACGCACTATTTGCCGGGCATCCCGCCGGCACGGTCTCCGGCGCGCCGAAGGTGCGCGCCATGGAGATCATCAACGAACTCGAGAAGCACCGCCGCGGCGTCTATGGCGGCGGCGTCGGTTACATTTCCGCCGCCGGCGATCTCGACACCTGCATCGCGCTGCGCACCGGCATCGTGAAGGACGGCATGCTGTACGTGCAGGCGGGCGGCGGCGTCGTGCTCGACAGCGACCCGCAACTGGAATGGGAAGAGACCGTGCACAAGGCGCGCGCGCTGTTCCGCGCGGCGGCGGAGGCGTGGCGATTCACCTGATCCGCCCTTGTCTCCACCAGCATTGAAAGACCGCCGCCATGATCCTGATGATCGATAACTACGACAGCTTCACCTACAACCTCGTGCACTATCTTGAGGAACTGGGTGCGGACGTCGTCGTGCGCCGCAACGACAAGATCACCGTCGATGAAGCGCTCGCGCTGAAGCCGCAGGCGATCATCCTGTCGCCGGGGCCCTGCTCGCCGAACGAGGCAGGCATCTGCCTCGACCTGATCGCGGCCGCGCCGATGGACATGCCCATCCTCGGCGTGTGTCTCGGCCATCAGGCGATCGGACAGGCCTTCGGCGGCGACGTCGTGCGCGCGGGAGCGATCATGCACGGCAAGCTGTCGACCATCCGGTCCCACGGGTGCGGCCTGTTTGCGGGGCTGCCATCGGCGTTCGAAGGCACGCGCTACCACAGCCTCGCGGTAGCACGCCGCACCTTCCCCGATGTTCTCAGCATCGACGCTGAAACCGCCGATGGCGAAGTGATGGGTCTGAGCCACAAGACGCGCCCCATCTACGGCGTGCAATTCCACCCGGAGTCCATCGCCTCCGAACACGGTCACGCGCTGCTCCGCAACTTCCTCGTGGCGGCGGGCGTGATCGCATGAGCGGTGCGCCTCTCTCCGTTGCAGAACTGGACGCAGCGTTCGCCGCCATCATGGACGGGCAAGCGGGCGGTGCGGAGATCAAGTCATTCCTCATGCGCACTGTTGCGCAGATGACGGACCCTCAGGCGCTTGCCGCGGGCGCCCGCGCGTTGCGGGCCCGCATGATCCGTGTCGTGGCGCCCAACGGGGCGATCGATGTCTGCGGGACCGGCGGCGATGGCGCGCATACGCTGAACATCTCCACGGCAGTGGCGTTTGTCGTCGCGGGTTGCGGCGTGCCGGTCGCCAAGCACGGCAACCGCGCGATGTCGTCAAAGTCCGGCGCCGCCGATGTACTCGAAGCGATCGGCGTGAGGTTGACGGGCGACGGGCCGACGCTCGAGCGATGCCTGCACGAGGCCGGCATCGCATTCTTGTTCGCGCAAAATCATCATCCGGCCATGCGTCACGTCGCGGGCGCACGCCGCGAACTCGGTCATCGCACGATCTTCAATCTGCTCGGACCGCTGTCGAACCCCGCCGGCGTCCGGCGCCAGCTCATCGGCGTGTTCAGCCCGGAGGCGGTGACGCCGATGGCGCAGGCGCTGGCGCTGCTCGAAGCAGAGTGCGCGTGGATCGTTCACGGCGCCGGCGGACTCGACGAACTCTCGTGTGAGGGCCCCTGCCAGGCGGCGGAAACGAAGGGCGGCGGCGTCCGGACATTCGAAATTTCGCCGGCGGACGCGGGTATCGCACACTCTGCCAATATCGAGGTCCTCGGCGGCGACGCGGCGCACAATGCCGACCGACTATCGGAGCTTCTGGGCGGAAGGCATGAAGTCGGCGCGTACGAAAATTTCGTCCTGCTCAACGCCGGCGCTGCGCTCGTCGTTGCGGGCCGCGCAGCGCTTGTCGCGGACGGCGTTGCGCTCGCGAGAACAGCGCTGCGTGAAGGAAAGGCGCTGGCGGCGCTGGATACATTGCGCAAGATCACCGCGGATGCGCCATGAGCGACACCCTTGCCCGCATCCTCGCCTACAAGCGCGATGAGGTCGCC
The DNA here is from genome assembly GCA_964530695.1 of uncultured Caulobacteraceae bacterium. Classification (GTDB taxonomy): domain Bacteria; phylum Pseudomonadota; class Alphaproteobacteria; order Caulobacterales; family Aquidulcibacteraceae; genus VFBF01. Next base: position 5,574 of record CAZGYQ010000008.1, on the reverse strand, counting down.
GCGCGCCGCGCGACGTGCGCCACGTCCGACATCGAAGCCGCAGCGCGGGCAGCCGCTCCGCCCCGCGGATTTGCGGCGGCGCTCGCCACAGCCCATGCGGCCGGTCGCTATCCGCTGATCGCCGAGATCAAGAAGGCCAGCCCGTCCAGGGGACTCATCCGCGCCGACTTCGACCCCGCTGCGCTGGCGCGCGCCTACGCCAGCGGCGGCGCGACATGCCTGTCCGTGCTGACCGATGGCCCGAGCTTTCAGGGCGCCGACCGGTACCTCGCCGAGGCGCGCGACGCCGTTACCCTCCCCGCGCTGCGGAAGGACTTCATGGTCGCCCCCTGGCAGATCGCTGAAAGCCGGGCGCTGGGGGCGGACGCCATCCTCGTGATCATGGCGGCAGTCGACGACGGGCTGGCGCGCGAACTCACCGCCGCGGCGAATGACTTCGGCATGGACGCGCTCATCGAATGTCATGACGAAGCGGAGATCGGACGCGCCTTGCGGCTCCCTGCGCGCCTCATTGGCGTGAACAACCGGGACCTCCGGACCTTTGAAACCCGCCTCGACACCACCGAACGCCTCGCCCCGCTGATACCGGACGACCGCATCCTCGTCGCCGAATCCGGGATCGCCGACACCGCCGACATCGACCGACTGTCGAAGGCAGGCGCCCGCGCTTTCCTCGTCGGGGAATCCCTCATGCGACACGATGACGTCGCTGCCGCGACCCGGCGGTTGCTTGGCGCGCAAGGATGAGATCATCAGGAACACTTGCAATGACCATGCTTGACCCGAGTCGGGAACGGACATAGAACAAACGCTGTTGACCTTTTGTTCCTCCCGCGGGAGGCTGTACTGGAAGGCGTTGCATGCTGACGGCGAAACAGAGAGAGCTGCTGCTCTTCATCCACCAGAAGATCAAGGAAACGGGCGTCTCCCCGTCCTTCGACGAGATGAAGGACGCACTGGATCTGGCGTCGAAGTCCGGAATCCACCGCCTGATCACCGCGCTGGAAGAGCGTGGCTTCCTGCGCCGCCTCGCCCACCGGGCGCGCGCGCTCGAGGTGCTCAAGCTGCCTGACTCGGCGACACCCGCCGCCCCGCCGCGCGGTCGGGCTGCGTTCAAGCCCGCGCTGGTAGGTGCGGTCGATGCGCAGCGGGAGACTGAAAGCGGCTACGACATCCCGATCCTCGGCAAGATCGCCGCTGGCGTGCCGAAGGAGGCCATCGAAACCGAGATCGGCCGCATCACGGCGCCCGGCGATCTCGCCTCCAATGCGGAACACTTCGCCCTGGAGGTGAAGGGCGATTCCATGATCAACGCCGGCATCCTCGAGGGCGATGTGGTCGTCCTGCAGAAGTGCGACACGGCGAATACGGGCGACATCGTCGTGGCCCTCGTCGATGGCGAGGAAGCGACGCTGAAGCGTCTGCGCCGGAAGGGAAACTCGGTGGCGCTCGAAGCCGCGAACCCGCGTTACGAGACGCGCATCTTCGGGCCCGACCGGGTGCAGATCCAGGGCAAGCTGGTGGCGCTCATTCGTCGATACGCCTGAGTTTTCCCGACCAGACGCGGTCGCCGGCGTCGTCGCGCGCACGCCGGAAGTGCAAGCCGCTCACTGTCTCCGTCATGGACAGGCCGCCGTTTCGCGCGAGATCCGCGGGATCGATGATCGCCGCAGGCCGGCAGCGGCGCCGGAAGGCATCGTCCAGCGGTGCGTCGCTCAGTACGACTGCGCCCGGGACGCAGGCGTCGGAAATGCCTTCGATCCAACGGAGCCGGATGACGGGACGGTTTCGCGGGGTGCGCCATGTGCATGCATTTGCATCACACGCGTCTGGCGGCGGCAGTTTTTCCGTCTGCATGGCGGACAGCCCCGCGAGGCCGCCCAGCCTTCCCTTCGCGAACGAACCGCGCCGCGCGTCGGCGGCGGCGATCCACCCTTGCGAAGTGCGCGCAACGACAGCACGCAGATCGCCGTCCGCCCACAGCACCGCTTTCGGCGTCGTGGCGTACACGGTGAGCGAAGCCAACAACGCCATGGCGCCCAACCATCGCAAGGGACCCCGCCAGAGGCAGGCCCAGATGATGGCCCCCACGGCCAGGAGAAACGCCAGTGCGGGCGCGACAGGCAGCGGTCGCACAGCCTCCGGACGGTCCGAGAAAACGCGGCCGATCGAGGCCACCATGTCGAGCGCTCCAGCCATGACCGCAAGCGGCGGATCGGCGAGACCGAACGGGGCCAAAACGGCTGCAACGACAGCGCTTGGCGCGATGACGAAGCTGATCAGCGGCGTCGATGCGAGGTTGGACGCGAGCCCGTAAACAGCGACGCGCTGGAAATGGTAGACGGCGAAAACATCCGTCGCGAGGCCGGCCACCAGGCTCGCCACCAGCATTCCCGACAACAGACGCCACGACGCGTCGAGTCCCCCAAGTATGATCCCCGGCGCAAGCGCGGGGCCCGGCGCACGAAGGGGTCTTTCAAAAGCGGCGATCAACGCCGCCGTCGCCGCGAACGACATCTGGAACCCCGGGTCGACCACGGACTCCGGCGCCAGCAACACGACGATCACCGCCGCAAGCGCAAGCGCTCTGAGGCTGAACGCGGGCCGGTCGATCAGCACGGCGCCGAGCGCGACGGCTGTCATTACAAAGGCGCGCTGCGCAGGCACGCTGGCGCCGGACACGACCAGATATGCGGCGGCTCCGAGAAGCGCGACGCCAGCGGCCCATTTGCGAATGGGAAAGCGCAACGCAACCGGCGCAAGCAGCGCGAGCAGGAAATGCAGGGCCGCGAAGATCCCGCCGGCGACGAGCGCCATGTGCAGGCCAGAGACAGAGAGAAGATGGCCCAGACCCGAGTCGCGAAACGCGACATTGGTCGCATCCGTCATGAAACTGCGATCGCCGGTGACGAGCGCTGCGGCGATCGCGCCGCCCTCTCCCGGCGATGCGGTGACGATGCTTTCGGTCAGGTCCCGTCGCACCGCTGTCGTGAAAAGCATGGCGCGATCAGCGAAACGGGCCGGCGGCGGCGATGCGGCGGGCCTGCACCGACCAAGGGCGATGCCCGTGGCGCCGATTTTCTGGAACCACGCGCGGCGCGCGAAATCGAAGCCCCTTGGCGCCAACGGCCCTTCCGGCGGCCGCAACAGGACCAGGCAGTCGATCGCGCGCCCGGGCGAAAGCACCGCGTTCACTGACAAGCGCACATATCGAGGCGGCGCTGCGACGCCGTCGAGGGTATCGACCAGCACCTTCATGCGCGGACGCGTGACGCCAGGTTCGGCATCCAGCACCCAGCCGGTCAGCCGGACCGGCCCCGTCTCCATCGCGATTCGGGGTGCGGTCACCGCATGTGTCCTGACATCCCCTGCGACCGCTCCGAGCGCGAAAGCCGCGACGAGTGCGAACACCCCTGCCCCAGCGAGGCGGACACGCCCGGGCCCGGACAACGGCGCAGTCGCGAGCGCCAGCGCCACGCCCGCCGAAAGGAGCAGGACTAGCGGCGCAATCCATGGCGGCGGCGCCGCCGGCGCACTCATCCAGGCGGCTGCACCGAAGATCATGGCCACCGGCGGCCAGAGCGCCCAACGGTCGTGCTGCAGGGCGAGCGCGCCGGCGAACGCTTCACGCCACGCCTTGATCAGATCGCCAAGGCGGGCTTTACGGGGCGCGCGGCGCAGGCGCGCCGGCTTCCTGTTGGAAAGGTCATCCCCGCCGATGAGCGTCGTCACGCGCTTCGCCCCGTCTCCCACCGGCTACCTTCATATCGGAGGCGCGCGCACGGCGCTATTCAACTGGCTGTTCGCACGCCGCCACGGCGGGAAATATCTCCTGCGCATCGAGGACACCGACCGTGCGCGCTCCACGCAGGACGCCATCGACGCCATCATCGAGGGGCTCGACTGGCTTGGCCTGACAGCGGACACCGATCCGGTTTTTCAGTTCGCACGCGCGCCACGCCACCGCGAGATCGCCGAGGAGATGATCAGCCGCGGCACGGCCTATCGCTGCTACCTCGACACCGAGGAAGCCGACGCGGAACGCGCGAAATCGCAGGCGGAGGGGCGCGCGTTCCGTTCGCCGTGGCGCGATGGCGGGACTGCGCCGAATGATCGCAGCTTCGTCGTGCGCCTTCGCGCACCAGACGACGGCGAAGTGTTGAATGACGATCTCGTACAGGGACCCGTGCGGGTGAAGGCGCGCGACATCGACGATCTCGTTCTGCTCCGCGCGGACGGCGTGCCGACCTACATGCACGCCGTCGTGTGCGACGATCACGACATGGGCGTGACGCACGTCATCCGCGGCGACGATCACCTGACCAACGCCGCGCGCCAGATCCCGATCTTCCAAGCCATGGGCTGGACGCCGCCGAAGTACGCGCACATCCCGCTGATCCACGGCCCAGACGGCGCGAAACTCTCCAAGCGCCACGGCGCGCTGGCTGTTCAGGCCTATCGCGACATGGGGTATTTGCCGGAGGCGCTGTGCAACTACCTTATGCGTCTCGGCTGGAGCCATGGCGACCAGGAAATCATGGCGCTCGATGAGGCCGCCGGCGTTTTTGACCTGGCGAATGTGGGCCGCGGACCCGCGCGGCTGGACTTCGCCAAGCTCGATTTCGTGAACGCCCATTACATGAAGAGCGCCGACGATACGCGGCTCGCGCAGCTCGCACTTGAACATATCGCGGCGCAGCGAGACTGGGTCATCGGCGACGTGGAGGATGCCCGGATCAGAACCGCGATCCCCATCCTGAAACACCGAGCGAAGACCATGGTGGAACTGGCGGATCAGGCCTATTTCCTCGTCCGGCGCCGCCCCTTCGCGCTTGACGCTGCAGCGCAAAAGGCGATGAAGGACGGCGTGGCGGAACGGCTCGGCCGGCTCGTGCCCCGCCTGGAGTCGGTGACCGCCTGGGAGGAGGAGGCGCTGGCCCGGGCGTTGAAGGACTTCGCCGTCGCCGAAGGCGTCGGCATGGGCCAGATCGGGCCGGGTCTTCGTGCGGTGTTGACCGGCGGAGCGCCCGCTCCGGACCTCGGCCAGACACTTGCGCTGCTCGGCCGTCACGAATCGTTAGGCCGGATCGCGGATGGAATTTGACGCGGCGACCGCCGCACCGAACACGAGAGGAACGGGTCATGCAAAACAAGGTGCAGCCCAAGGGCACGGCGAAATTCGATCTCAACGGAAAGATGCTTGATCTTCCCGTCTACGGCGGCTCAGTAGGCCCAGACGTCGTCGATATTCGCAAGTTCTACGCCGAGACCGGCGCTTTCACATACGATCCGGGCTTCACTTCGACCGCAAGCTGCGAAAGCCAGATCACTTACATCGACGGCGATGAGGGCGTGCTGCTCTACCGCGGGTATCCAATCGACCAGCTCGCGGAAAAATCGAGCTTCGTCGAGGTCTGCTACCTCTTGTTGAATGGCGAACTTCCCGACGCCGACCAGCTGAAGCAGTTCACCAAGACCATCACCTACCACACGATGCTGCACGCGCAGTTCGACCGGTTCTTCGAAGGCTTCCGGCGCGACGCCCACCCGATGGCGGTGATGACGGGCGCCGTC
>CAZGYQ010000007.1:0-58108 GCA_964530695.1 uncultured Caulobacteraceae bacterium | reverse complement strand
CGGGGCGGCCCCCCCCCCCCCCGCCGAAGGTGCGACTGTAGGGTGCATGAAGCACAGCGAATTCGACCTCGTCCGGCGCGACGCAAAACAGCGGATTGAGCATTGCTTACGAACAAACTTCCAAGTTTGACGACCTCCGCTGAAGTGGATACCGACCTTCTGTTTGGTGCAGGGAGACTTCGAATTGAAATTTTTCGCGCGAACTGCGGCGGCGATAGTTTTTGCATCGGTATTGGCAGTGAGCGCGGCTGCGCAGCCAAATCCGGGAATCGGCAGCCGGCGCGCAAACCCTGAAATTCAACTGATTGCGGAAACTTTGCTCGCGCTGGCAATGGAAAGTAGACCGAACGCGTCCCGGGGCGGCTGTTTGACGGGTGCGGAGGTCGACGCGGCTAAGGCGCGCGCCACACGGGTGCAGTGGGTGCCGCGGAACAGCGTCGCTTTGGTTGGTCGACTGGGCGCGGCAAAGATCACTTTGGACACCTGTTATACGGCCTTCACTGACTTCCATAGCGAAAATCTGGTGATCGAATTGACCAGCGCTGTTCGAATTTTGGGCGGTTCGCTGCGCCCGATAGCATGTCTTCAAGATGGACCAAAAGCCATGGCGGCGGTCTATGAGGTAACAGCGCCGCGGCGAACACCATTCATCATCACTGCGGTTGAACCGATCTCGGAGATACGAGCAGACTACGCCCCGTTTCCAACCACGGCCGCCACACTTGGCAGGCGCGATGGGCTACCGTGGCAAGATTGCGCTCGTTGAATAGATTTATCGAGCTACATAGTGGTGGATTTCGCGATGCTGAATCCAACCTACCCGCGGAGCGCGTTGCTAGACACTCTCTTTCTGGCTTTCTCCCGACCGCAATCGGAAGCCGGCTTGTCCATCCGATGCCATCGCAGGCTCTCCTGCAGCTCGGTGAGCGGGCGCATGATCCTTAAGATGAGGCCAGCGCGCGGCCATTCCGCCTCTATGTCGCTCTTGCGCACCACGACGCCCGAGTAGTCCGTCACGGGATTGCCGGGTATCATCGCGGAATTCGGGCCGCCCCCGAACATGTCTTCATAGGCTGAGCGACCCCTCGTGGTCACCATCTCGTCCGGCTGTTCCTGCATCAACAGTTCACCGGCGTTGATGCGCGCGCGCCCGGAAATCCTTCGGGATCTCGTTCCGCACGGCGCCGATGTAGTCATTTCGATGAACGGGAAAACCTCGCGCGCCGAAGCCCGATTCATGCGCTGCAAACCGATCAGCCCACTCCTTCTGTACCGCCTCCAAAAAATCGGCATGACGATCAGAGTCACTCAGCTCGCGCGCCCATGCGCTTTCATCAGCAAGGTATCGAACTGCGTCCTTCAGTGGCATGGTTGGAAAGCCAAGTGCGGGCGGTGTGATCGCGGACGCCCACCACAATGCCCCGAAAATCAGCGCGCCCAACAGCCCGACTCCAAGCAGAAACGGGGCGGCCCACGGAAAAAACTCCGGGTGCATTGCATCGAAGGAGTTCCACGCCAGCCCGAGGCAGGCGACGAAGAGACTTGCGAGAAAAGCTCGTGACCACACGACGCCCGTATACCCCGAGTCCCCTTGCGACCTGTAGGGGCACGTTGCGGTGTTCAGCTTGCTCACGCCAGATGACGGCGATGAGGACCGCCGGCGTCCTCGCCGGCAAAGTGGAACGTCCTGAGAGATTGGCGCGTGATGTCGACACCGTTGCCGGCGAGGGCGCCTGCGGTCCTGTTCTCGAACACCTGGCTCTGCTTGCCCCGGTGTCTGCGGGCAGGACCGCGGGCCTCCGGCCCGCACGGGACGAATACGCGAGCGCCGCCGTTCGTCGTCGTGGTTCCAATGCGGGCCATAGGCCCGCGGTCCTGCTCTCCGCCACCTCGTCTACACCACATCCCCGATCACACCCTCGCCCACGATCCGCACGAACGCATCGTGCAGCGTGGCGCGGGCGGGCTCATAGAGCGCGAGCGGCGCGTTCGCCGAAGCGCACGCCGCCAGCAGGCGCCGCGAAGCGTCCGGTCCGTCGAGCGCGACGCGCCATCTGCGGTGGCCGTGGGCTTCGCCGTCGCTCGCTGTCTCGAATCCGTGCGGGGCGAGCGCCGCCGCGAGATCGAACGCGCCTTCGGTTTCAATCGTCGCAGTCGCCGGCACGACCGCGAGCGCCTCGGCCACGGTGCCCTCGAACGCCTTCTTGCCGTTGGCGATCAGCACGATGCGATCACACAACCGTTCTGCATGCTCCATCACGTGCGTGGAGAAAATCACCGTCCGCCCAGATGCCGCGAGATCGCGCACGAGGGATTCAACGCCGCGCTGGTTGACGGGATCGAGGCCGGAGAAGGGCTCGTCCAGCACCACGAGATCGGGCTCGTGCGCGATGGCCGCCGCGAGCTGCACCTTCTGCGCCATCCCCTTCGACAGCGTCTTGATGCGCTTCCTCGCATACGCAGAAAGCCCCTGCGCGGCGAGCAGCGCATCCGCGCGGGCGCGGGCGTCGGCGGCCTTCATGCCCTTCAGCCGCGCGAGGTAGGTGATGAAGGCGCGCGGCGACATCGAGCGATAGACGCCGCGCTCCTCCGGCAGATAGCCGACGCGGCGCAGGCTCTCGCGCAAGAGCGGCGCGCCGAACATGTCCACCCGGCCCTCGTCCGGGGTGAGGATGCCGACGATGGTGCGGATCGTGGTCGACTTGCCGGCGCCGTTGGGGCCGAGCACGCCGGTGATCTTGCCCTCGGGCGCGGCGAACGAAATCCCGTCCACGGCGCGCTTGTCGCCGTAGATCTTCACGAGGCCATGGAGGGCGAGCGCATCTGTCATCGCCGCGGCGTTAGCGCGCTTCGTGCCCATTCGCCAGCATCGGCGCCAGAAGCGACATTGACTCCGGAGAGCCTGCGAAGCACTCCGGCTCCCCATGGCGCAACCTCTCCTCATCGGCATCGCGGGCGGCTCGGGCTCCGGCAAGACCACGCTGGCGCGCGCGCTCGCGCACGCCCTCGAACCCTCCGTCGTGATCATCGCGGAGGACGACTATTACCGCTGCGCGACGACGATCCCGGATTTCAACGCGAAGACGCACGACTTCGACGGCCTCGACGCCAAGGACATGGCGCGCCTCGCCGCCGACCTGGCCGAGATCAGGACGGGCGTCGCCATCGAGAAGCCGCTCTACGACTACGTGACCCACAGCCGACGCACCGAAACCCAGACCGTTGCGCCGGCCCGCCATGTGATCGTGGAAGGCATCCTCGCGCTCGCCGACGCCGAGGTGCGCGCGGCCTACGACGTGGCTGTCTGGCTCGACACGCCGGGGGACCTGCGGCTCTTGCGGCGGGTGCGGCGCGACGTGGCGGAGCGCGGCCGTTCGGTCGAATCGGTGCTGTCGCAGTACGAGGGCACGGTCCGCCCCGCCCACCGCCGCTACGCCGCAGCGCAGGCCGCCGCCGCCGACCTGGTGCTCGACGCAGAGGGCATGGGCCACGACCTCGACGCCATGGTCGCCCGCGTCCTGCGCGCGCTGCCGCGCTAGGTTCGCTCCCCTGCGACGCGAAATTCCGGCCTCAAAAATGCTGTGATGACGCGGCTCCCTGTTCCGGGTTAAGTCGCGGCGATGAAGGGGAATTTCATGAGACTGGCTTCTTTCGCCGCGATGGCTGCAGTTCTGGTCGCGACGGCTGCTTCCGCGCAGCAGACCGCGCCCCGGCTCGCGATCACGATCTACAACAACGACATCGCGCTGGTGGAAGACGTCCGCAACGTCGAGGTTGGCGCCGGGCGCACGCGCCTCGAGTTCCCCAACGTCTCGGGCCGCATCCAGCCGCAGACCGCATCGCTGCGCGCCGACGGTGTTTCGATCGTCGAACAGAATTTCGACTTCGATCTGCTGACGCCTGTGAAGATGATGGAAAAGGCCGTGGGCTCGCGCGTGCGTCTCGTGCGCACCAATCCCGCCACGGGCCGCGAGGTGATCGAGACCGCCGAAGTCCTCTCCGCCAACCAGGGCGTGGTGCTGCGCATCGGCGACCGCATCGAAGTGCTGCGCGACGACGGCCTGCCGGTCCGCGTGCTGTTCGACCGCATCCCGGAAAACCTCCGCGCCAAGCCCACGCTGTCAGTCACCGTCGACAGCCAGCGCGCCGGGACGCGGCCCGCATCGCTGCGCTACCTGACCAACGGCATCGCCTGGAGCGCCGACTATGTGGGCGTGTTCGACGAACGCGCCGGCGCGCTTTCGATGCAGGGCTGGGTGACGCTCACCAACCGCACCGGCGCTTCCTACACGAACGCCCGCACGCAACTCGTGGCGGGCGCTCCCGGAGAAGTCGGACGTGGGTCGCCGGGCGTGCGCCGCGGCGGCACGGGCGGACCGTCGAGCGACGAGACGTCCTTCGCCGACTATCACATCTACACCCTGCCCGAGCCGACAACGATCGCGGAAAACCAGACCAAGCAGGTCAGCTTCCTCGATGCGCCGAACGCGCGTGCGGCGAAGGTCTACGAAATCGAGCGCAACGGCTACCAGAGCGAACGCTTCGCCAGCGGCGCTGCCGTGCGGCTGACACTCAGGAACGCGCGCGAAACAGGACTCGGCGCAGCGCTGCCGGAAGGCACCGTGCGTCTTTACACCAAGGATTCCACCGGCCGCGTGCAGTTCATCGGCGAAGACAATATCGGCCACACGGCGGAAGGTTCCGACGTCGTTCTCGATGTGGGCACGGCCTTCGACGTGACGTCGCAGTCCACCATCGTGCGCCGCGAGAACCCCACGTCCGGCGTCACCGTCACGGAGATGGCCTACGTCTTCCGCAATGCGCGCGCCGAGCCCGTCACGATCGACTTCCGCCAGGGCGGCATCGACGGCGATCACGACCTCCAGCGCGCCAGCGTCGAACCCAAGGAGGTCGACGCCAACACGTTCGCGTGGTCGGTGCCGGTGCCTGCGCGCGGCGAGACGCGGCTGACCTTCACCGTGCGCGAAGGCAAGCGGACCGAGCCCTCGCGCTGATGACCTTCGCCCGCGTCTCCTTCGCAACGCTTCTGGCGCTCGCGACGCCTGCCTTCGCGCAGGAAGCCCCGCGCGAGGTGCATGCGGGCGCGCCGACCGCCGTATCGGTCACGATCTACCGCGACGATCTCGCGCTGATCACCGAGACGCGCGAAGTGGACCTGCCCGGCGGGCCGGCGAAGATCGTGTTCGACGGCGTGCTGGATCGCATCATCCCGCAGTCAGCCATCGTGCGCGGCTTCGAGGGCGCCGAGCAGGAACGCAACTTCGATTTCGACGGCCTGAATGGCCGCTCGCTGCTGCTGCGCTCCATCGGCGAGACGGTCACTGTCCGGCGCATGACCCCGGGTTCCGGCGCCAGCGTCGCGCAGGAAGCAACGATCCAGGCGGCGGGCGACGGCGTGGCGCTGCGCTTCGCCGATCACTGGGAGGCGCTGGGCTGCTCCGGCGCGCCTGAGCAGATCATCTTCTCACGCATTCCCGACGGTTTGCGCGCGCGTCCCGCGCTGTCGACGATGCTCGGCGCGACGCCGGGCGGTCGGCGCGAAGTGACGCTATCCTATCTGGCAACCGGGCTCGAGTGGAAAACCGACTACGTCGTCACGCTCAACGACGACTCCACGCGCGCGGACGTCGCGGCCTGGATCACGCTGACCAACGGCGGCGAAGAGGGCTTCGCGGGCGCCACCGTGGGCGTGGTCGCGGGCGACCTCTCGCGCGTCTACTCCGACAGCGCGCGCGCGAACTTCGACCGCATAGCGCAACGCGCCTGCTGGGCGAGCGGCACGACAACGGACTTCCCGCCCGACGACGGTTTCGATGAATACGCCCCCCCGCCTCCCCCGCCGGCGCCCATGATGGCACCCGTGATGATGGAACGCGCCATGATGGCGGAGGACAACATCATCGTCACGGGTTCCAAGAGGGCCGAACGGGAAGAGCTCGGCGACTACCAGCTCTACCGCCTCTCGGAACGCACGAGCGTCTCGGCCAACCAGACCAAGCAGGTGATGTTTCTCGCGCGCTCCAACGTCGAGGTGTCGCGCATCCTGCGCCACGAGGTGAACCAGATAGAGCAAAGCGACGACGAGGTGCAGCCGACAACGATCCTGCTGCGCACGAAGAACGAAGAGGCCAGGGGCCTCGGCGAACCGCTGCCGCGCGGCACGGCGCGCGTCTTCGCACCCTCGCGGGATTTCGGCGTGCTCTACTCGGGCGAGTCCGACACGCGCGACACGGCCGTCGGACTTGAGTGGGAGCTGGAGACCGGCGAGAGCGCAGACCTCACCGCGAAGACGACCATCACGCGTCACACCACGCGCGAACTGTCCGGAGACCGCGCGCGCCACACCGCCGATGTCTCGGTCGAATTGTCCAACGCCGCTGGCGTTCCGGAGGTCGTCGAACTCGTACAATCGACGCTCGGCGCCTCGCAGCGCCTGTCGAACGCCAGCGCCCGCTGGGCGATGAAGGACGGCGCGCCGACCTTCACCGTCACCGTGCCGGCGAACGGCCGCATGACCGTCACCTACCGCGTCACCTATATCGAAGGCTGAACCGCGCGCGGGGCCCGCGCCGCCTCCAGTGAAGCCCGGCGGACGGGCTCCTCAACACCTTCCCCGCCCATGGCCCTTGCGCCGACAGGGGCGCCCCGTCTATATCGGCGCTCCCATGGATCTGGGTCCGTCAAGGCGGCTCGGGCGCGTAGCTCAGCGGGAGAGCACTACGTTGACATCGTAGGGGTCACAGGTTCAATCCCTGTCGCGCCCACCATGGGACCCAAGGGGTTCTTGGACATTGGGCCTCCTCCACAGGAGGTCCAGCTCCGACCTTTCCCGATCCCATGGAAGCGGGATTTTCGAGAATGCGGATGTGCTGCGGGGATTGGGCCGGTCGAAACGCCGGCAGCACCGCGATCAAGCTCGTACTCGCGCATACGCGCAGCTTCCTGCGCAGCCGACCACCCAATCGAACGGTCATGCAGACAGGTCAGTGTCTCCTCATCGCTGAGTCAGCGCGCTTCCGGCGCGAAGATCTCCAGCGTCCAGTCCGGGCGCGCCGCTCACCGCGCGGAACAATTGTCGCCTGGGGTCCAGAAATCGAGCAAGCATCGCCGCGCGATTGTGCACAAGCCAGATCAGCGCGTGGAATGGCAACGCAGCGAGGTTCGCTGGTCACAATGGCGTCGGATTTACGTAGATCGGCCGCGAACGGTTCGGGCAAGGCGTCCGACCACATGGGCGCCGCTCCGGAGGTATCGCCGCCGGAAGAGGCGTCCACTCAATAGATCCGCGCATGGCGTCAAATTCCCACGCGCCTTCGATGACACGCGCCGGCTCGCCCCCATCGCCCAAGGTCCGCTTATTCGAACGCCGGAGGTCAGGTCCTGGCGACCAAACGGCCGACCGCTGCGCCCGCGAAACGGAGCGCGGTGATCAGAACGAGCGCAACGAGGAATCCGAACGGGAAAAACTCCATGATCGTGAACGGGGAAACCCGGGCTCTGGGAAGCCACAGCACCACGATCGCGACGCCCATGATAGCCGAGACGCACGTCCAGAAGGAAAAGGCCCTGTCGAGAAACTGCCGGCTGCCTTTCCCTTGCAGGATGGTGGCGACCTGGTGCGTTGCGCGGATCACAAACATGAATCCGACCAGAATGAGCACCATGGTCCACCAGTCGCGCGCCTGGGCGCGCAAAATGGCGGGCACGAACCAGATCGAGGCGAGCGCCATCCCCAGCACGAGCGCGCCCGCAGCAAGCCGGTAGGCGGGAAGACCGAAAAAATCGACGAAAGAGATGGCATTTATAAGAGACGGGCCCTTCGACCGTCCGCCAGAACGCTTCAGCTTCACCGCATCTGCGACCGCGACCCCGACCTGGGAGAGCGCATCCCCGACACGTCCTCGGCGGACGGCGTCGACGCGGTTGACGAGTTTCGCGATCCGCGGATCGGCGTGATCCCCTGCCCAGCCGCTCAGGTCCTGCACCTGGATTTCCCGGAACCCGATCGGCGGCACGAAGCCCTCATCGAACGTGACGGGAATGAGCTTGTTGCGGCCTGCCGCCTCATTCGCTTCATCGAGCACAAAATTTGAACGAACCGACAGGTCCGACCAGATGACGATGACGGCGCCGGCGGCCGTGAGCTCTTCTTCGATCTTGCCTCGAAACCGATGTCCGCCGCCCAGGTCTTCATCCCACCACACGGTGAGTTGCTGGGATCGCAGCACCGCCGCAATCAGCTCCGTGTAGGCGCGATCCTCCTTCTTGTAGCTGATGAAGACATCGGCCATCGGCTCAAGACCTCCCGCAAGTCGTTCAGCGCACGTAGGTGCGGTCAGCAGACCAGCGGCCCTTGACCTCGCCATAGGCGTCGGAGAGCGTGAGCGTGAGGGTCAGCCGGTATTCGCCGCGCCGGCCCTCTGTGATGGCCACGCCGCTGAGCATCGGACTGGCGACGAGATCAAACTCGTTGGTTCCGAACTCGAACCACCGCACGAGCCCGGATTCGATGACGACCTCGGAAATCCGTCGTCCGATGTCGCCCACGAGGATGGTTTCGTCATTGGTGCGATTCGAAACGTTGCCGATGACCAGGCGCGGCGTGTCGCCCCCGGCAAGCACGCGCTGAAACGACTGAGACGCGAGCATCTTCTGTGTCACCTCATCGGCGAGTTCGGCGAAGAGGTTCGTATTCACGCCGGCGCCGTTTGATGCGCGTCCAGAGGATACCTCGCGCGCACGTGGCTGCGCCGATGCTGGCGTCATGGCGAGGTCTGCCCCCATGACGGCGAACGCCATGAACGCCAACAACCGTGCCGGTTTCATCTTCATCCCCGCCTCCTTCATCATGGGCGCCGCATCAGTTCGGCCGACGCGCCGTTTCGCGAAGCGACAGGCGCGCGCGATGCGCGTGGCGCACCTGCCCTACCGACATCAAGGTTTGAGTCTCGTTCGGCAGAAGAAACAACGTGCGCCATGTCGACGTCGTCTGCGCCGCACCGCCCTCTTCGGTCAGCCATTCGATCTTGTACTCGAACCGGCGCTCCGAGGATGTCGTGTTTGTGACATCGGCCTCAAGCTTCGGCAGCGTCCCGGCCATCTCAAATCTCGGGACGCTGACGGAGACGCGCCGCGCGACGCTTCGATTGAGGTAGACCACGTCCATGCGCCGGTCCGAAAGCGCAGGCGCCTCTTGCGAGCGCGCAGGCGCCGGGGCGGACACGAAGCCTGCCGCGACGATCGTCGCCGCGCACAACGCCACCGCGACAGTTCGCTTTCTCATGCTCAAAGCCCTCTGATCCAGAGCTGGGCCGCTGGCGCGACCGCCAGCGCCGCCTCCGTCGCGCGCGCGTAGATGACGTTTTGCCGGCTTTGCGTGTCGATCCGCGCGCGGCTGGATGAGATGACCTGATGCTGCGCGTTGAGGCTCACGATGTCCACTTCTGCAACATCATTTGGGAGGTAGACGCGCGCGGCGTGCATCCGCGCCGGCAGTGTCGACCAGCTTCGCATGTCAGGCCTGTCGAAGCTCTCCTGCTTGACCTGCGCCAGGAGGCCCAGCACGGCGTTCTGCTGCGCGGCCTGATTTTCCAGTGCGCTTCGCAGAGTGTTGGCGAAAACCGCCAGAGCAGTGATCGATTCCCGGTCCTTCTGGCGCTGAAGCATCATGCCCTCGAAGTTGGCGATCTGGTCGAGGCGGGCCGCCGTGCGGCCATCAAGGGTGCGCACTTCGATGGAGGCGACGCTGGAGGGATGGCACGTCAGACGCGGAATGACGATAGGCGCGACAACCGCGTTGTAGGTCAGTTGCATGCGGATTGCCTGGCGCGTGGGCGCAAATCCCTCAGCCACGAGTATATGAGCAAGACGCCCCGTCCGCGGCCTTTGGCTGTTGAGATCGCGAACCGCGCCCTCGATCACCCGCGCCTCGGGAGCAAGCTGGAAGGCTTTTTCATAGGATATTCGCGCAGTGTCGCGATCTTCTGGAAACTGGGCGCTGGAAATCTCGTAGACGATGCCGTTGAGATAAAAACTCATGGGGTTGACATAGGCGCTCGGCAAGTTTGGCGCGACGCAAAAATCCTCTGTCTGGTAGGCGGCCGAAAGCTGGCTGTCCACAGCGTCAGCCCCCTGCTTCTGGTCCGGATTTTCCCGGGCCGCGGCAAGTTTGGCGCGCGCTTGCGCCTGTTCCGCCTCGAACGCCGCCCGCGCCTCGTCCTGCATGGCTGCCGCCCGGTCGTTCAGGCTCTCGAATGCATCTCTCTGGCGCTCTGACGCGCGCCTGCTGACATTGAAGGCTTTGTCGTCTCCCAGCAGGAGATAGGACAAAGAGAGGAAATTGAGCTGCAGCACCCGTTCAAAGTCGGGCGCGTTGTAAGCGCCAAGTTCAGCGTTTCCCGCAAGCGATGCAGCGCCGCGTCCCAGCGAGCGCAGCGCCCCGGCCGCGCGCGCGCCAACGCTTCTTTCTCCCCCCTGAGTGGCCTGTGACGCGGAGGTTCCTCCGGATTGACCGGCGACGTCGAATGCGCCTCGGGCTGCGGAGAAATCTCCTGCGTCGAGAAAAAGGGTGCCGAGTTCGACATTCGACAGGAACGGCGCGGCAGTCGAGAACAGCGGTCGCATGACGCCAGTGGACGATGGGGCGGTGTTCGTCCCGGCGCCTCGCGATGCGGCCGCAAGGCTGGAGAACAGGTTGCTGACGGCGGCGGTTTGAGACGGCTGCGCCGACGCCTGTTGCACTGGCAGCGCGATCGACGATCCGGAGGCGTCCTTGCCGGTCTCGTAGGCGGTCTTTGCGGCGGCGAAATCACCGTTTCGCAACAGCGGCCGCACGGCCTCGAATTGAAGGGAGTAGCCGAGCCAGGACCTGCTCGGAGGCGGGACAGGAGCCTCTTCGGTCTGCGGCGTGTCGTCGGCTGCCTCCTGGGGCGGCGTCGGCTGGGGCTGAGCGTTCTGCGTCAGCGCCTTTTTCATGAAATCGCCGAACGATTGGGCCTCGGCCTGATCGACAGCGCCGGCGACGCCGACGGCCATGATCGAAAGTCCCATCAGGAGCGCAAAGAGGATATTGCGCGCCGCGTGCCCCAGAAGTCCGTTCATCTTCGTCCCCATGCGATCGCGTGGTCAATCCGCCGCGTGTGCCGATCTCTCAAAACGGTACGGCGGCCTCGGGTGCTTCTTGCTTCGCGTTCGCGCGCGGGCGCGGAGTAGCACGCGCGGGCGCCGTCGCCTCAGCGATCTGGCCGGTTGCGATCGAGGCGCCGTCGCCGATGGCGCTGCCCACCGACACATTGGCCTGCACGTCGTCCACGCGCACCTCTCCAACTTTCCGGCGAACTCCGGCTGCAATCTGCACGCGCGTCGTGGGGTCGACGATGGGGTCTCCCAGCGCATAGACCGCCAACCTGTCACCGGGCTTGAGGCCGATGTCGGCGCCGCGGTTGATCACGATGCGGCCGGAGTCGACCGCGGCGACCTCGATCGGAAAGAGGCGGGGAAGAATTGCCTTCGCGGCCGCCTCCGCAAACGCCACGGAGATTTTTCGGGCCGCTTCGGCGTCACGCGCGTCGCCGCCGCCCGATAGCGGCGCGCTCGCGGACACCTCAAAACTGCTGATGACCCGGCTGTCCAGACGTTCAATGCGCAGGGACCCGCTTGCCACCATTGCGTAGTGCGCGGCGACCTCTCGGGCAGTTGCGCCAGCGACATTTATCGTATCGGCGGTCCGACGCACATTCACGGTCACATCGCCGAGGACGAGATATCCTGCCTGTCCGACGCCCGCTCCGCCACGTTCATATGTCTTGCGCGCGCCGCCGATGGCGCGTTCGTCGGCAAGCTGGGAGAGCGCTTCGCGGCTCATCACCTCGATGCGCGGCTCGCTCGCAAGGCGCTCGGTCAGCGCGCGGTCGAATTGCAGGCCTGGCCCATAGATGCGGCTGTCGTCGCGCACGACATTGAGGCGCCCGACGGCGATGCGTTCGCGAATGAGGTTTGCGCCTTGACCGGCATTGGCGCGGCCAGCGAGAATCTCCTCCCTGCCAAGGCCGCGCGCGCCAGAAGTCGTCCCGCCCATCGCGCTCGCGACGCCCGCAGCGGGGGAGAGGCCGCGACGAACAATGTCGTTTTCGGAGAACGCAGCCCCGTCCATCGGCTCCAGTTGCGCCGAATTGGCTTGCAAGCTCACCACGCGCGCGGCGCCAATGCGCGTCTCGGGCGCGTCGATGACGATATCGCCATCCCGAATCTGGGCTTGTTCGGACGTACGGAACACCGCGACCTCCTCCCCGAGCGTGACGCCATCGTTCTCCCCTCGGTTCATGACCAACGGCGAAATGGTTCGAATGCGGGCCGGAAAGGTTGCGTCGAGAACGGCGTCGACAACATGCCGGGCGACCCTCTCCTGGACCTTGTTGGAGAGTTCGCGCAACGCCTTGGTCACTTCGGCGTCGAAATTGGTGCGCGTGAGAGGGTTTGTGAGATAGGCGCCCGGAATTGGGGTCTCCACAACGACGGGCTGATCGAGCTGGGTGGCGTCGCTCAAGACAGAACGGTTCTTGCGGACATCGAACAACCGGTAGACGAAGACCGGATCTGCCTCAAACCGCAGCGACACTGCGCCTCCGGCGACTGAAAACTCCCGTGTCAATTTCGGTTCCCGCATCGAAATGGCGAGCAGGTACCGAGCCTCCAGCTCGGCGGCGGCGCCGGCCAGGTCGCCGCGCTCGACGCGATCCGACACGTCGACCTCCTGATAGGTTGTCGTTGTGTCGCCCGCTGTCGCAGCGCCGGAGGCCTGCGAGGCGCCCTGGGTCATCTGTGCGACTTGCGCGCTTACCTCCTCAAGCGTGGATTTTCCTTCTCCTCCGGGCTGTGGGCGGGTCTTTTCGTCGGTGGAGGAGATTCTCTGGATCGCCGATCGCACGCTTGAGGCGTCCATGACGGCGAAGCGTCGCGAATTCGTCAGCATCTTGCTGATTTGCGCTTCCAGTTCGTCCGACATGGTATCGCGGAGAAACGCCGCCGCTCCAGACGCGCCGCCCTGCGGCTGCTCGCTTTCCGTGGTCGCCGCCGAGCTCGCCGCCGCGTCCCGGCGACTTGAATCGCTTGTCTCCGCGAGGAGGCGGGCCGCGCCCTCCTGACGAAGCACGGAGAAATAGGCAAGCCGATCATCTTCGCGCTGATCTGCCTTGGCGGCTGCGCGCAGGAGCGTATCTGTAACGATCGCTATTCTCGGCGCTGGGCCGTTGTCTTCCGTCGGCTTGTAGAAAACACGCCAGGCCAGTGCGCCGGCGACGACGATCGCGGCCAGCGCCGCCAGGACGATCAAAACTGTACGCGACACGATACCCCCCGAGGATCCGTTCACACTAACGCGGACGTTCGACCTGCTTGCGGACGATCGCCCCCTGCCCGATCGCGCCGGTCTCGCTCACCACCTGCGCCATGGTTACGCGCGGCCTCATATCGGTAACGCGAATGGTGCCGAGCTGGGTCTCAAGCGGCCCAAGATCTTCGCCCGTGTAGGGGTCGCGCAGACGCTCCCCGCCGCCAGAGAACACGCGGAGCACCTCGTTGAGCGCGTAGCCGGAGTCCTCCCCGCGGTTGAGATACACCACATCCCCCTGCCGCTGAATGATCTGCACGGGATACACTTCGTCGAGAAGCCGGTCCGCTATGCGTTTCCCCGCCGCCTTCGCCAGGTCGACAAATCCAAGGCTTGCAGCGGCTGCCGTCGGCGGATTGTCAAAGTCATGGATGACTGCAGGGGTCGTGACGCGCGCCTCTATCGGAAACCTCGACTGGATGGCGCGGGTGGACGTCGACAGGAACGCGATCCGCATTTCAAGCCGTCCGACAGTTTGCGAGGACGCTTTACCGTGGAGGTTGGGCACGTTTCGCGTTTCGCGATTTACATCGACGCCCAGCACCTCGATGGCGACAAGGTAGGTCGCGCGCTCGGCGGCGAGACGGCGGCGATTGACCGCCTCCAGCTCATCGGCCGTCGCCTCGGCTTCGTTGACGGACCGCGAAACGACCCGGAACTTTCGCGTGGCGTCGAGCGCCGCTTCGACTTCCCGCGTCAGCGCGTAGGGCGAAAACGTCGACGAGGTCGCCGCGCCGGGCGCCACGCGCACCTCTGATACGGCGATTGACGGCAGTGTGGACGCCGCTGGCGCGACCTGCGCCGCCGCCGGACCGGTCAACAACAATGCGAGCGCTCCGAAAGCGCCAATCACTTCGGCGACACGAAGAGATTTCATTCCGGTCCTCCCCTTGGATCGCATCGTTAGTGAGACAGGCAGAAATTGTCAAAACAAGATCAGGAGATGCGCAAACGCCGAAACCCAAATTCGAAAAGTGACGCCCGACACCAGCGGACCTTTGCGGCGAAATAGCCGGAATGCTGGGTGACGTGCGACGGGCTCATGAGTGATGATCACTTGGCCGACGATCGGTTGCAGCGTGGCGCGCCCGTTCTGTCTCTGAATTGAAGGCGCACGACCAACACGGAGTGACCTCAGACCAAACCAGCGTTCGTTCGCGCAGCCCTGACGTTCCCGCCGTGTTCGATGTGTCGCCCGAAGTTGTCTTGCCCAGCCGATGAGTTGCGCGACCGGCGTGTCGCGCGGCAGGCGCACGGGCGACGGCTTCAGGCATCCGAGATTATCCCAGGGCGAAGGGCGCTCGCGACCGGGGGCCGCGCGGCGCGGCGTGCGGATCGGCGCAGCAGCCCGTCCCCGCCAAAAAGCAGTCACGCGCCGCCGACATTGTCGGCGGCGCGCAACCGTTTCAGCCCCGGTTTGCAAACACGACCGGCCCGACGTCGGATCTGTCCGGCGGCGGGGAAAATCGCCGTCGGCAGGTTCGCCGTCAACCACCGGACCCGACCGCGACGCCCCGGAGAGCCTTCCAGAGAATCACGGTCCGACCCGACGACCATGCGAGAAAGTTGAGGCCCTCGCGTGTGTCCGCCACCCATCGCGACACTATCGATCGCGCATCAAGGTGAATGTGCGAAAAAGCACAATCTCGGTGAAATTTTCACCGTCGCCTTACCACGTGACAGTCTTGTGCATCCCGATGTAGGTACCGTGCACGCGTGAGCATGGGGGCTTTAACGCATTGTGACGGACGCAAGACGAAAAATCCTTCTTCTTCGAGGGGTGAAGATATTCGCCGATCTCGCCGACGCGGATCTTGCGGCGATCGGCGAGAAAATGACGTGGCTGCGGGTCATGGGCGACCAGACCGTCATCGATCACCTTGACCGGTCATCGAGTTTCTTTGTGGTGCTCGACGGGCAGGTACGCGCGCGCATCATCGCGAGCACTGGCCGCGAGGTCGCGTTCCGGATCATCGCCGCGGGCGGCCACTTTGGCGAGATCGCCATCCTCGCGGACACGCCGCGGACCGCGACGGTGAAGGCCGACATGCCCTCCCTGCTGGCCGAAGCGCCGCGTCCCCTGTTCGGCGAACTGCTTGCGCGCCACCCAAGCATCGGCGCGCGCCTGCTTGAAGCCCTGGCGCGCAATGTGGTGATGTTGACGGACCGGGTGTTCGAACTCAGTGCGTTCGACGTTCGCGCGCGCGTGTGTTCGATGTTGCTGCGGCTGTCGCGGCGCGGCGAGACCGACGCCAACGGTCGCATCACCATCGTGCAGGCCCCGACCCAGGTTGAATTCGCCGGCATGATCGGCGCGCAGCGCGAAGCGGTCGCCCGCGAGTTGAGCGCGCTCACCAAAGGCGGCCTGATCACCCACAAGCGTCGCGAGATCGTCATTC
The DNA here is from genome assembly GCA_964530695.1 of uncultured Caulobacteraceae bacterium. Taxonomy (GTDB): domain Bacteria; phylum Pseudomonadota; class Alphaproteobacteria; order Caulobacterales; family Aquidulcibacteraceae; genus VFBF01. The sequence goes on along the minus strand of CAZGYQ010000007.1, from coordinate 42,301 downwards.
TAGATCCCCCTCGCCTGCGCAAGCTGGTCGAGGCGTCCGGAGGCGTCAGCGCCACCCATCTGGTCGACTGGAGCTTGTGAGGCGGTTGATCCGCGCGCCGTCTCGTTCGGAGCGAAGCGGTTCGAGACGAGGGCGATGCGGCGGCGATCGAGCCTCCTGAACCCGCCCACAGCGTGCGCGCATCGTATTGACGGGGCGACGCTATTCGGAAGAGACCTTTGAAGTCGCTTGCTCGCTGGGAGTATCGGATGGCGCGTCAGAGAATTGCGATCGTCGGCGGGGGGCCCGCGGCGCTGGCGACGGCCTTTGAACTCACCGAGGCGCCAAAGTGGCGCGATCGATACGACATCGATGTCTACACGCTTGGGTGGCGTCTGGGCGGCAAATGCGCCTCGAGCCGCAACGCAGCGATCCGCGGACGCAATGAGGAGCACGGCCTGCACATCCTCGGCGGCTTCTATCACAATGTCTTCCAGCAATTGCGCCCGCTATACGCGCAATGGGGCCTTGTTTCACCGGGCACGGCGATACGGTTCGACGAAGCCCTGGCGCCGCATGACGGTTTCACCCTGTTGCAACCCGAAGGCGCCGGCGGATGGCGAGAGGCGCGCGTCAGCCTGCCCAGAAACGCCCGCGCGCCGGGTGTCGATCCAGACCCGCTGACCATGACGACCGTCATTCGCCGGATTGCGAGCTGGGTTGCGGACGCGATCCGGCGGTTGTTGGCGGGCGGCCCCGCGACCGACTGGATCGCTTCGTCGGATGCGTCCCTCTTCGCGGCGGCGCCGTTCCAGATGACAGGCGAAAAATCCGACGGATTTCGCGGGTTGGCGGATGATTTCGACGGCTTTGCCGGCGACGCCGAAGCGCTCGCCGGCGGCGGGCCCGACGACAAGGCTGTCGCCGACGCCATCGCGCGCGCCCAGAACGTGCTCGATCGCCTCCAGGAGCCGTCCCCGCTCTCGGGCGGCGTGCGCAATCTCGATCTCTTCGGCGCGCTTGAGTTTTTTGCGTCCCTGTTCAAGGGCATCCTCGCCGACCGGCTGACCACGCGCGGCTTCGACGCCATCAACGACATGGAGGCGGCGGCGTGGTTGCGCAAACACGGCGCGTCGGAACGCGCGATCGCCTGCCCGCTCTTCCAGGCCGGCTATCACTACGCCTTCGCCTACACCAACGGACGCCCGAGCGAGAAGGGCGTGGCGGCGGGGGCCGGCGTGCGCGGCATTCTCAAGATGGTGTTCACCTATCACGGCGCGGTGTTCTTTCACATGCGCGGCGGAATGGGCGAGATCTTCGTCACGCCCTATTACGAAGTCCTGCGCCACCGCGGCGTGCGGTTTCACTTCTTCCACAGGCTCGATCATGTCGGGCTCGATGCGAGCGGCTTCGTCGACCAGCTGCGCTTTCGCGTCCAGGCGCGGTGCGCGGCAGGCTCTGACCGGTATCAGCCGCTCGTCGACCACAAGGCGCCGGACGGAAAGGTCCGCCGCGTCTGGCCGGTCGGCGCGCTCAAGGATCAGCTGACGCCCGAGAGCGCCGCGCGCATTGAGGGCAAGGATCTTGAGTCCTGGTTTGAGAGCGAGGGTCTTGGCGAGGAAAAGCGTCTCGACCGCGGCGCGGCGGACGGGTTCGACATCGTCGTCCTCGCCGCCTCGATCTCGACCTTGCGAGACACGACCAAGGATCTTGCAGCCCATTCGCCACGATGGCGGCGCATGCTCGATGCGGCGGGCCTCACGCCGACCATCGCCGCCCAGATCTGGCGCGCGGACCGCACGCCGGACTTTCACGGCTGGACCAAGGACGGGCTGTTTACGGCGTATGAATTGCCGCACTCCACATGGGCGAACATGGATTTCCAGCTCGCGCTGGAGCATCCCGATGCCCGAGGGCGTCGTCCGCAAAGCCTTTCCTTCCTGTGCGGACCGGTCCCCTTTCCGCCCAGCGGCGTTCCCGGCGCGCATCTGCCGGCGGCGGAATGCAGCCGGGCCGAGACGCTGACCCGGGCGTGGCAGTCACAGCACGCCGCGCGCGCCTTCCCCGGATTGATCGCCGCCGACGGACGCTACGATCTGAGCGGGGAATTCGAGACGATGTATGTGCGGATCAATTCCGATCCGGTGTCGCTTTACGTCACGACCCCGCCGGGATCGGTCGACAGGCGTCTGAGGCCCGGCGGGTCTGGATTTCCCAATCTCTTTCTCGCCGGAGACTGGACGCGCAACAATTTCGACATGGGCGCCGTCGAGGTCGCCACACAGTCAGGCCGCCTCTGCGCGAAGGCGATCTGCGGTTTCCCGGCCGAGGTCTACGGCGCGTCAGATTTCGCATGAGCAGGGCCGGGCTTTCCCGCGCGACGACATCCGCGGCGAGCTTGCGCCACGCGGCGCCAGGTGATCGCGCGCACGCAGACGCCCGAGCGGGCCAGCGCGCGGGCGATAGACCGGGCGATCAATCCAGCGCCAGGTGTCTGGTCGGCTTCGATGCGGTCGGTTTTTCCGCCTATGTGGAATCCCTGGCGATCACGCATGGGCGTTATGCCGGCGAACATGCGGCGGCCACGTTGTTTCGCGCCGAGCAGGCCATCGGCGAGGCCCTCGCGGACGCCGGGTTTCGATGGGCGGACGCGCTGGGGGATGGCGCAATCTACGCATCGGACCGATCGCCGCGCGACGGCGCGCTCAACCGCCTGATCGCGCGCATGGCGAAAATATTCGAGGCGCAGACCGGACGAACGGCGCGCACGGCCTGGGCCCGGGGCCACGTGAACGAGACGCCCCTGGTCCCGCCCCTGCGCGAGCATGCTAGCTTTGTCTGGGGCGAGGCTGTCGCACGACTGCACCAATCGCTGCACGGGACGCGCCGGACAAGGGCTCCCGCGCGCGCGGCGGCGCCACTGGCGTCGCGTGTGGCCGCGCGCAGCGCGAGCGAGGGAGAAGTGGAGCGTCTCGCGTTCGTGTTCTTCCGGCTCGCAGCCGCAGATCACTGGCGGCGGCTCGATGTTGGAAACCTTCACCAGGCGCTGGCCCGGCTGTCAGGCTGGGCGGGCGGCTTCGGGGGCAGAGTCGAGCGCATCACCCAGGACGAAAAAGGCGTTCATCTGCGCATCGCCGCGCCGCTTTGGACCATGACCAAAGGCTGGGGTCACGATCTGGCGACGCCGCAAACGGCGCTCCGGGCGTTGGGATTTGACGCTGCGGTCGCCCTCGCGGTCGGCCCGGTCTATGCGGGCGTGTCGGTTGCGGGCGCACGCGCGGTGTGCGGCGTGGCGGTGAACCGCGCCGCGAAACTGTGCGCTGCGGCGCGTCCCGGCGAAATCGTTGTCGATGCTTCCGCGCGCGCCTGGCTGGATCGCCCCGAATCGCCGCGTCAGACGCATCGCGCTGGACGCGAAGTCGACGTCCGCGACGGCATTGCGTGGCTCACCGATCCCCATGGCGCGACACGCGCGCGCGCCTTGCTGATCGAAGGGCCGCCCGGCATCGGCAAGACGCACGTCCTCGACCAGATTGTGTCAAGTCTAGCGGCTGGCGGTCATGGGGACATCGCCATGGTGCAGGCTGGTGCATCGCTCAGCCTGCGTCCCTTCGGGCTTGTGACGGATGTCTCGCGACGGTTGTTCAAGCGGTACGATCCGCGCGAGGAGAGCGCATTTGCGGCCGAGGCGCTCGCGCGGGCCGGCGCTGACAGCGACAGTCTCCACCTCCTGTCGGGCGCACTCAAGACCGCGGTCCCGGAATCTCCTCGTGTCGCTGGCCTCGCGCCGGGAGAGCGCGCGGCGGCGACGGAGGCGGCGTTCGCGGTTCTCCTTGAGGCGCTCTCGCAGGCGACGCTCCGCCCGATCGCCGTCGACGATCTCCAGAACGCCGACTTTGAGTCGATCGCGGTTCTGGAACAGCTGTTCAAGCGCGACGCGCCGCTGGTCCTTGTGGCGGCTGCCCGCCCGACGGAGTCACCGCACCGACGGCTGGCGGCGGCGGCTGGGCAGGCCTGGCGCACGACGACGCTTTCGCCCCTGGCGCCTGAGGCGTTCGCGTCGATTGTGCGGACCAACGCGCCGCAAGCGCCCCCGGAGTGGATCGCGGCGTTGTACGCGGCAAGCGATGGCGCGCCGTTCTTCGCGGTCCAGTCGGCGGCGGCGTTCGCCGAGAGGGAAATATCCAGCGGCGAGGGCGAGGCGACGCAGGACCGCGACATCGCGATCGACCCTCTTGATCTGGCGCTCGATGCGCGCCTCGGCAACCTGAATGACGAGGAGCGGGCGCTGATGCGCGCGCTTGCCGTGATCAACCGGCCCGTCTCGCCTGCGCTCCTCGGCGTCATGATCGCCGACGGCCCGGCGACGCCAGTCGATGCGGCCCTCGCGCGGCTGGTGGAAGCGCGGTTGGCGCGCTGGACGCCCGGAGGAGGCTCTGCAGGGCGTTTCGTGGAAAGCGTCGGCGGACGCCCCGATGAAAACCGCGATGAAAACGTGGGGGGACGCGACGAGATCAGCGCCGCCCATGCGCTTCTCGTCGACGCCGTGGCGCGCCGGACGCCGCTGGGCGTGCGCAGCTTGCTTGCGGTTCGTGCGGCCAGAGGCCTGTGCGCGGCGACGCCGCGCGACGGCATGCTCGCGATCCTGCCGGAGGTCGCCCGTCTGTGGAGCGAAGGCGGTTGCAGCGCGCGCGCGGCGCTTTCGTATGAGCGCGCCGCGGCGCACGCGGCGCGTCAGGGCTCTCACCGGACCGCGATACAACTTGCCACGCTCGCGCTCGGGCAGTTTCCAGCGACAGGCGACGCACCTGCGCCGCGCCGCGCCGTGCGGTGGCTTGCCGAGCGCTCGGTTGCGGAGTGGTCGATCGGGCGCATCACCGCCGCCAACGCGTCGGCGCGCGCCGCGCTGAAGCGCGCGCGCGCGCAGCCGCTGCCGGATCGATTGCGCCGCTTCGCCGTGGCTGCCGTCTCGGTGCGTGGAGAAACGGGCCAGTTCATGGGCGCGCCCGGGGAGATCCTCGCCACCACGGCCGACGCGCGCCGGTTTGGGGTGGATACCGGCGAAGCCAGCGCCGCGCGGGGGCGCACGTTTGCATTTCTGGGATATTTCTTCGGTCTGTTGAGGCTCGAACCCGTCGCCAGACGGTATTTCGACATGGGTGAGCGGCTAGCCGTGCTGGACGAGGGCCGGCGGGGTGCGGCGGCCTCGATGACGGCCCAGGCGGTGCTCTACCTGTCGAGAGCGCAGTGGGCGGCCGGGATCGAACGCCTGGAGCGCGCCCAGTCCCTGCTTCCAGACGACGGCGAGCACCAGCTGCGTGAGGTTATCCTCACCACGCGCGGCATGGCCGCGCACCTTCAGGGCGACCACGCCGGCGCGATCGAACGGTTCGCGCGTCTGGGCGAACTCGCCGACGAACGCCGCAACGCCATGCACGCCAGCTGGAGCCGCTATGCGACGGCGCAGACGCTGCTCTCGGACAATCGTCCCGAACCCGCATGGACGCTGCTTGTGGAGGCGCAGTCGCTCCTGGGCGGGATCGAGGACAATCATTCCCGTCACATCTGCACCGGGCTTGAGGCGCGGCTGCGTTACGAGCGGGGCGACCTCGGGGGCGCGCTCGCGGCAGCCGAACGTGCGCAGGCCCTTTCGCGCCGGCTGCCGCCGACAAATTACACCTCGCTTGAGGCCTGTTCGGCGGCGGCGCTGGTCTCTGCACTTATCGTCCTTTCCGCTGAAGCGGCCGGCCTGCGCCAGCGTGCGCACGCGCTGCTGGCGGTTTCATTGGCGCCCTTGCGGCGCTTTGCGCTCATGTTTCCCATCGGGCGGCCGCGGCTGGCCGCCGTGGAGGCTCTGGCGCGGGCCGCAGGCGGGCGCGGCGGCGCGCGGCGCCGGCTGCGGGCCGCAGTGGATCGAGCCAGAGCCAAGGGCATGGCGGGAGAGGTCGCGCTGTTTGAGCGCCTCGCACGCACGATCGAGGGTGCGAGCCCTGCCTTGAAGGAGAGCGGTGATGGTTGAGAAGCCTGTTTTCACGCGTCTGCCGGGCGATGTCGTCGGCATGGCGCCGTATCGTGCGGAAGACGCGCTGCTGCAGATGGTCCTGCTGCGCGGCGACAGGGCAAGACAGCAAGACCATTGCGACGCGACGCTCAATCATCCCGCGGACGGCGAAGTCGCCTATCGGGTGACCTCGGACACGGTGCTCGTGACCGCCCTTTATGTGGGCGCGATGCGGTCCCTCGATCCGATTGACGGCCCCAAGGGCAAGATCCGGGAATGGGACATCGCTTTCTGGAGCCCCGTCGTCGGGGGGCCGACAAACGCCGCGCCGCGCCAGGGCTGGCTGCCGAGTTTCATGTTCGTCGACACCGCCGCTGCGATGGCGAGCGGGCGTGAAATCTATGGCTATCCTAAATCGCACGCGGTCATCGAACCGACGGGCGCCGCGGCGGACGATGCGGGCGTACGGGTGAAGACGCTGCACTTTGAAGCGTTCGGCGCGGACAAGGAGCCGGCAGAAACACCGATCCTGACGATCACGCGCAACGGCGCTTCGATCCCTGAAGATCTCACTGGATCCCCCGACCCGTGGGCCGATGTCGGCTTCGAGACCCTGGCTGTGTCGAAGGACCGACCGCCGCCGTCGCCGTTTTCCATGCCGCAGATCACGCTCCGGCAGACCCGCGATCCCGTCGATATGGGTCGCGCGACCCGCCAGTCGATCCTGGAAACCGTCCCCAGCGGGCTCAAGGTCGCGTCATCTGGATTTCTGTCGGGTGCGCACACGGTGCGGCTGGCCCCATCGGCGAGTCATCCGATCGTCGAGCGGCTTGGCCTCAAGACGCAGAACCCGGCCCTCCTGGGCGGAGGCGTCTGGATGCGTCTGGAATTCACGGTCGGGCCGTCGCGCGCCATCTGGCAAAGCAGCTGACGCGGGCGCGAAGCGGTCGATGCGCCTGATCGCGTCGCGGGCTGGTCAGAAGTTGATCGGGTCGGGCGCTGCGTCGACTGTCCCAACAAGTGCGGCGAGGTCTGTGTCGCGCGGATGGGCGGGCTCGGAGACGGCGCGCCCGTGCGGGAGCCGCACGCCGAGCTCGCGTTCGAACCGCGCGTCCTCGGCGCGCACGCTCACGCCGAACCTGTTGATGCGAAGGACATCAAAGCCGCGCGCGCGCAGGAGTTCGGCCATGCGAGCGACGATTTCCCGCGCTGGTCTGGTCGCGCCTGCGCCAGGCGCGCGCTTCACCATCACTGTCGCGGTTCTCGCCATCACTCTTCCTATCGGATCCCTGCCAAGGGACCCCGGCCATATGAGCAATGGCCATGAAACCGGGCGCGGCGCGAGAGCGCCGATGGCGCGGCGGTCGCCGTTCGCCGGATCACCGTGATCGCGCCCGAGCCGAGCCATTGAGAATCCGCGGCCGGAGGCCTCCGGTCAAGCGACATTCTCGGCCCCGGTCATTGCCGCCGGGCGCGCGCCGTTGAAGCACACCTGATCCAAGAGTCGCCATATTACAGGTTCCTGGCCGCCGTTCCTCGACGCCCCTTCCGGCGGGCCGCGGCGGCGTCTCAGACGCGCGCGAGGGCGGCGGTCGCATCCACAAGCCCCCAGCCCGTGGCGCGGTTGGGCTGCCCCGCGGCGGGAAACCCCATGGCGTTGACCCCGGCCGTGATCGGGACCGCTGTCTGCTCCAGCAGCTGGCGCGCACGATCGGCGGTCAACGCGGTTCCTTTCTCCCGCGCGCGCGCAATGAGGAGCGCGACCACCGCCGCGATCTGGGGCGTTGCGCTGCTCGTGCCGCTGGCGCCGGCCCATCCGTCGTCGGGGGCGGTGGCGTCGCCGTCGGGAAACGCGCCTCCGGACTGCGATCGATCCAGGATCGAACCGGGCTGGGTCGGCAACATGAGATAGATCGCCTTGGGTCGCTGACCGCACAGCCCGCAGACATCCGGGACGCGACGGCCCGGGAAGCGCCCGCTGTCAAAGCCGCTCGCATAGTCGCTGGCTTCGAGCGCTCCTTGCGGATCGGCGTGAACGCCGCCGACCGAGATGACCTCGGGCTGCGAACCCGGCCACGCGTGGTGGCCATTGCCGGCCGCGAAGAGGACGATCTTGCCTTCATCGAGCACGGACATGAGCGAGACCTGCACCGTGTTGTGCACCTCTTCGCGGTCCCATCCCCAGGAACACGAAATGACGTCGGCGTCCCCTTCCGCTGCGGCTTCGATCGCGGCGTCATGCATGCCAGGCGCGTGCTGGACGCCGATCAGGCGCACTTCGGGCGCAACAGCGAAGACATTCCACGCCATCGCAGTGCCGTGCCCGTTGTCGTCGCGCGCGCCATCGCCACCGGGCGCAACCGCAACAGACCGCACGTCAAATCCGCCGGCGTGAAAATACGGGTGCGGGAAAAAGCCCGTGTCGATCATCGCCACAGTGACGCCCGCGCCGCGGCTGCCGGGAGGAACGTTGAGCAACTGGCGCACCCGCGCTTCGTCGGGTCCAGGAAACTGCATCGCCGGCGCGGTCGCGGAGACCGCGGGTCGCGCCCGGCCGCCGGCCCTCGGCGAACGTGCGAAACTGAGCGGCGGCGGCACGAACACGAAATGGTCGACGCCGGAGCCTATGCGCGGCGCGAGATGACGCGCGCGCACCGGCGCCAGAAAGAAATCGCCCGGTTCGCCCGCCGTCGCCGGCCGCCTGGCGCCGCGATAGGCGATCTTGGGGACGAGCGCGGCGCCGGCGATGTCCTCGATCAGCGCACGGGCCCCGCTGACGGACAAGGTGAAACGGTTCTTTCGCAGGACCGCGAAGCCCAGCGATTCAAGGCGCGCGCACGCCCTGTCGCGCGCGTCCTCGCGCGGGATGAACTGGCGATAGTTTTCCCGCGTGATGTCGCCGCGGAACGTCTGAAGCGCCTCGCCGCCTGGTGCAGCCAGGGTGACGGAGAAGACGACGTCGCGCGCAGGCTCATTGACCCGGCCGATGGCCGCCGCCGTGGCCTGAGAGTGGGGCCGTTGTGCGTATTGCACAACGGGCGGCGCGACGTTGGTCTGGCGGCGTCCAGGCGACGCCCGCCCGACGTTCCCAGCCGGACGACGCGCCGCAGGCGACTTCGCCGGCGTGCGCTGCGTCGGCGCACGCCGCGCCGGCGGCGGCAATGCGACTGGTCTCGCCGGGGCCGGCCTTTTCGCCAATGGTCTCTTCGCCGCCGGCCTCTTTGCAGCCCGCGTTTTCGCCACCGGCGTCTTGGCGGCGGTTCTCCTGACGGCAGGCTTCCTGGCCTTTGACGTCTTCGCCGCCGGCTTTTTTGTCGCCGCCCTCTTGGCGCCTGGCTTACGCGCAACCTTCGCCGACGTTTTCTTTACGGGCGTCCTGGCGACCTTCCGTCGGGCGGCCGGCTTCTTCGCGGATTTCTTCGCAACAGCCTTTTTCGCCCGCTTTGCCGCTGTCTTGCGGATCCCCTTGCGCACGATGCGCCGCGCGCCCTTTGACGTCGCCTTGCTTGCCCGTCCCCCCGCCTTCTTCATGCCGCCGCTCCCGCCATTGCCCTTCGCCGCCCCATCCTGCAGATCGCGCCCGAACGCGCCAAGGCTCCACGCTTTCGAGGGGATGACCTTGACCCCGATGCTGAACCGCGTTGGTGACGAAGTTCCACGTTCCTGCAATCATGGCGGGTCGTTGGTCCCCGAGCGGATCGTGCGCCCCGCGAGGCGCGTGGCGGCGAGGGGCCGCCTCACACATGGCGCCGCAGCATCGTCCCCGAGGCGTTGTACTCCGCCACGAGCGCATCGCCGTCATGGAGGAAACGCGTCGTCAACGCCGCGCTCGTCACCTGATGGAGACGCCCCAGCGGATCATGGCTCAGCGTCGCATTGCGCGCGCCCGTCGCCGCGATGAGCCGGTTGCCCACATCGTACCCGAACGTCGTCGCGCCATCCGATGTCAGGCTGCCGTTCGAACGTCAGACCAGAGAGGCGTGCCCCCAAAAAGTGCTTGTCACTCCGTCGGTGCTTTGGCCGCCGCCTGAATTCGATTCACGAGCACAGACGCGACGCCAGCCAGCGGCAACCCCGGATCGGTCACTAACTCGACTTGAACGCCGTTCGCACTTTTCAAGCAATAGCGGCTCGATCCCGCCAGATCGCGGCTCATTTCGTGGTAGTTAGAACAAATCTTATCGAACCTCATGCTTTTAATGTCGCCGCCAAAATCCCTTGCAAGAACTCTCCGCGTCGTTATCAACGCCGAAATCGCGTTTGCCCCTACGTCGGTGAAAAGTACAATCGCCGGAAGTTCTCCTTCCTCCAGTCCGAAGCCTTGCTCTTCCGCCACCGACAAATAGGATGCAGGATCTTCCACCAATCGAGTTCGCGGTCCCTCGTCGCCTTTGCGACGAAACACGCTGACGATTACGTCGTAGGGATGCGTGTCGCCGGACATGACTTTACTCGACCTCCTTGGTTAGCCTTACCCAATCTTCTTCAACCCTCTCGAAGCGATAGCCGGACCTTTGGGCTACCCCCGGACTGAAGAATCCTTGGTTGATTATGCCAGTCCCATTGATCTCAATTCAGATGAATGCCACACGTTCTCTTCGGTGCCTGAGACGTAGAGCGCGGCTGCTCGGCGGACATGTGTGTGTGGCATTCTTTTCCGCAGTTCACTGCTTGACGAACGCAAATCGATCAATTGCCGATACTGTTTCTCGCGGCGCCAGCCGAAGAAATTCCGCATTTCTCAGAAAAACTGCAAGTCGATTGATGTTCACATCAAAAGCAAATGTTTCCGCGAATTTGAATTCGTCATGCCAAACACGAAATGCCACGTCCTGATTCGCTTTCTTCAATTTGACTTTGATCGACTGCTGGCTACCGCTAATATACTCATACACTCCTTTGGTCTGGAGCAAATTGGCGGCAACATAGAATTCGGCAACTAATGCAAAGATGGGCACTTCAATTCCGCACTTGCCCCAGATCGACTCCCTGATCAGGTAGCCTTGCACCCAGAACAGCGGTTCGTCATCCACATCCCGATCGACTCTCGATACGGTTCCGAACCAACTTGAGCTACGTGCTTGGAGCAACAGTTCGGGCGTCATTCTTGGCCTCGACATTTTATCAACAAACGAATGCCACGCGTTCTTTTCGGCGCCTGAGACGTAGAACGCGGTTGCCCGCCGGACATGTGCGTGTGGCATTCTTTTGGAAACACGTAGTCACCCCGGCGCTTGTCACCTGATGGAGACGCCGAACAACCCGCTCAGGACGCACAACGGGCCACGATGTCCGCGCCAGAAACGCCAGCCGGTCACGGCTCGCCGGTCGACGGCGCGGCGTCGGCCTCCTGTCGCGCGCGCCGCGATCGTGCGCGATGCAGACCGGCCCACGCGAGACCGCCGACGACCGGCGCGAGAAGCCACATCGCCCAGATCGCGGGCGGACGCGCCGGCGCGCGCCGCGGAGAGACCGTGAGTTGCGCGTGCTGCGGCGCGGCCGCGGAAATCGGCAACGCGCCGCTACGGACGAAGGCGATGGGTGCAATGTCGTTGTCGATCATCGCGGTGAATCCCGTCGCCTTTTCCGTGACGTCAGTGGTGAAAACCACTTCGCCTTCGTCAAGCGTGTCGTCGGGGCGATCGGAAAAAGCGATGAAGCTGTCGCCGCGCCAGTGTTCGAGGCGCCCTTCGAGCGTCCCGAACGCGATGCGCAGCGATGCGGCGTCCGCCGACGGCTCGATATGCACTTCCCCATAGGCCGGGTGCCGGTAGACGCCATGAAACGCCGAGAGCGGCAGCGACGGCGAAACTGTTTCGTCCCGGGCCATCAGCCGCGCGACGCGTCCGCGCGGCAAGGGCGCGACCGCTGCTTGCAGCTCTCTGGCGCGCCGTTCGGCGGCGAACGCGGCGAGATCGGTCTCGCGCGGCAGTCCCAGAATGCGCTCGGCCAGCATGCGCGTGGCGAAGTCCGGCAATTGCGAAGGCGCGATATTGACCATCGTCACGATGCCGACGCCGCGATCCGGGAAAAGCGTGACGCGCGCGCGAAATCCGTCGATCGCGCCGGAGTGGCTGACCCGGCGCTGACCGCGCCAGCTGTCGACCCGCCAGCCCATTGCATAGCCGCCGCCGTCCTCGCCGCCGCGACCGCGCGCGCGCTTCTCGGTTCCGACCACCGGCGTCCAGAGCGTATCGAGCGTGGCGCGCGAAATTACGCGCACGCCGTCGATTTCGCCTCCGCCAGTAAGCACCAGGAGCCAGCGCGCCATGTCATGGGCGGTGGAATTGACGGCGCCCGCGGGGCCGAGAAGCCGTCCGTCCCGCCATGCCACCGTGCGGCTGACGCCACCGGCGCGCTTGGTCGCGCGGGCGGCGTTTTCATCGGCGGCGAGGCCGGCCGACGAGAAGTTCGACCGCGTCATCGCCAGCGGCGCAAAGACCTGTTTCGCCGTGAATGTCTCCCAGCCCTCGCCCGTGCGCAGTTCGATCACGCGGCCGGCGAGGATGAAGGCGGAATTGGTGTAGCCAAAGCCGGTCCCCGGCGCGCGTTGCATGGCGAGATCACCTTGCGCGACGGCGAATTCAGCACGGGTCATGCCCGGCAGCGCGTGCCAGAGGAAGTCGTGACGCGCGAGACCGGAGCGCTGGGACAAAAGGTTGGCGATCGTCAGCTTCTCAAGCGCGCCCGCCTGCGGCAATCGCAGCAGCGGATCGTGCGCCGCCACGCGATCAGAGTAGCGCAACTTGCCCTCCTCGGCGAGCAGGCCGACGCCGAATGACGTGAATGCCTTGGTGCACGAGCCGAGCGCAAAACGCGTGTCGGCGTCCACGCGCGCGACATCGTCGAGCCCGCGCTGTCCGAACCCCTCCGCGAGGATCACCTTGCCGTCGGCGACGACGGCGACCGCAAGTCCGGGCGCGTCAAAGGCCGCGCGCGCCGCGTCCAGTTCCGCCGCCACGCCGTCGAGCGCGCCGGGTGCAACGGGTTCGCGGGCCAAGACGCAAGCGGGCGCGAGCGCGACGGCGAACACGAGTGCGACGGCGAGCATGAATCGGCGTGGGTTCATGCATCCGGTTCTAGGGCGCCGCCGTCGCCGCGCAACGACTGTCATGCGCAACGTGCATTTGACCGACCCGGACAAAGCCAATACGCCGATCACCGCCCACGGCCAGCGCGCGGCGCGCGTCGTTGAGGAAAGCGAGCACAGGCCATGGCGGCGAGCCCAGACAAACCGGAGGACGCCGTCATCTCCCGGGTGACCAGGGCCGACAGCGCGGCGTTCGAGGCGCTGGTGGCGATCTACCGGGCGTCCATCGAGCGCAGCGAGCAGAAACCCGTCGAGACGCTGGCGCGTGCGGTCGACGATCCCCGCTACCGGTTTCTCGTGGCCCGCCGCGGCGACGACGTGACGGGCTTCGCCATATCGTACACGCCGGCGCCCGGGAATGTCTGGCTGCTTGAGTACATGGCCGTCGATGCGCGGCGGCGTTCCGGCGGCGTCGGCGCGGCGCTTCTCGATGCCACCGCCAATCTCCATCGCGCCGCCGGGCGCGAGGTCGGTCTGCTCGAAGTCGATGCGATCGACGGCGATTCGCAGCAACGCGTCCAGCAGGAGCGCAGGCTGGCCTTCTATGCACGTCACGGTTGCCGCGTCGTCGAAGGACTGAACTACGTTCTTCCGCTCCCCGGCGCACCGCCCATGCATTTGCTGGCGCTGGCGCCGAAATCGGTGACCGCGATCGCAAAGCCGAAACTCCTCGACTGGATCTCCGCCATATACAGGGAGGTGTACGCAATGCCCGCCGACGATCCGCGACCGACGCTGATGGTCGCGCCCCTCCCCGACCCTGTCCGGCTTTCCGGAATCGAAGAGGCGCCCTCCCATGCTTGAAGCGCTGACGCGCGCGGCGACGCACTCGCCGCTGGAATTCTGGTCGATCGTCGCCAATGCATTGACGGCGATACTGGCGCTCGCCGCGATCCTCGTGTCGGTCTGGGCGTTCACGCGCCAGATCCACAGCGAACACTATGGCGAAATCGACAAGATCTACTTCGACCTGCTGAAAGAGGCCGTGACCCATCCGACCTATGGGCAGGGCATGCGCGCCGTCGATGGCGTTTTCGAGCCGGCGTATGAGGCCTATGCGTTCATGGTCGTCAATTTCGTCGAGACCATTCTCGACCGTTGCGCCGGTCGAAAGGCGCTCGAGGAAACCTGGCAACCGATCATCGAACTGGAAATCAACAAGCACCTCGACTGGCTCGCGCGGCCGGAAAACCAGTTCAAGTTCAAGGCGGACTTCCTGAAGTTCCTGGCCGATGGCGGATTCCGCCGGTATGAGCGCCGCGCCGATCTCAACGCCCGGATGCGCGAAGCGCTGGCCGGCTATCGATGAGGCGGCGTCCACGCCAGTGGCGGCGGCGCACGTTTTGTCCTAAGCCCCCCGCATGACCCGAAAACTCTCACTGACCGTCGACGGCAAGAACATCGTGTGCATGCTGCACAAAGGCGACCTGCCGGCCGACTACGTCGCCAAGGGCGGCTCCATCGCCGTGGACTGCGAGTCCATGGGCCTGTCGCTGGTCCGCGACCCGCTCTGCCTCGTCCAGCTCACGGACGGCGGCGGCGAGGCGCACGTGGTGCAGCTCGACCGCGCGACGTACGACGCGCCCAATCTGAAGAGACTGCTCGCCGACACCGGCATCGAGAAAATCTTCCACTTCGGGCGCTTCGACGTGGCGATGATCCAGCGCGACCTTGGCGTCACCTGCGCGCCGGTGTTCTGCACCAAGATCGCCTCGAAGCTCGCGCGCACCTACACGGATCGTCACGGCCTCAAGGACGTGATCAAGGAACTGCTGCAACGGGAAATCTCCAAGGAGCAGCAGAGCTCCGACTGGGGCGCGGCCGAGATCACCGACAACCAGCTGTCCTATGCGGCGGCCGACGTGATCCACCTGCATGCGCTGCGCGACAAGCTGACGGCCATCCTGGCCCGCGAGGGCCGCCTCGACCTGGCGCGGGCGTGCTTCGACTTCCTGCCAACCCGCGCGGCGCTCGACCTCGCCGGCTGGGACGAGGTCGACATTTTCGCACACGCCTGAGGCGTTTGAACCGGCGCGACCCCGGCCCCGGCCGCCCCAGCGTGGGATTGCGCCTTGCTTATGCCGCAGCGCGGCGCCTATCTCACCGGACTGCGATGACCGATCTGGCCGCCACTATCGCCTCCCCGATGAGGCCCCATCCGCTCGCTGCCGCTGAAGCCTGGGAGCCCCAGCGGCAGCTGACGCTTGAGGCGGCGCGCAAGCGGTCGGCCATGCTGTCACGTCTGAGGCTCCTGTTCGTGGGCCTTGCGACCGCGTCCTTCAGCTCGTTTTTCGGCTTCATGACCCTGCATGCAGCGCTCGGCGGCTTCGGGACGCGCGACGAGGTCTCGGCGGTCGAATCGCTGACGATGATCAACCCGCGCTTCTCCGGCCGCTCAGCGGGCGGGGAGTCTTTCGTGGTCACCGCCACGACCGCCAGGCGGCAGGGACCCCAGTCCGACCTCATCGATCTCGAAAAGCCGGTCTACACCGCCGACGGCCGGCGGGTGGTCGCCACCGCCGGGGTCTACAACCAGATCGAGCGCACCGTGCAGCTCACCGGCGAGGTCGTCTTCAGCGATGATGAGGGCAACGCCTTCAGTTCGACGTCGGCGTTCGTCCGGGCCGCCGACAACTTGGTGCAGGGGGCGCGCGCAGTCCGCGGCGAGGGCCCCCTTGGCTCGGTGCGTGCGGACTCCTATGAGATACGCGACGCTGGCGCCCGGGTCATCTTCCGGGGTCACGTCAAGGGCACGATCAAGCAACGCCCGAACGGCGCTTAGAAGGGGCACACGATGACGCGGACGACATGGCTCGCAGCGGCGGCCCCCGCCCTCCTGCTGGGACTGGCCGCCATCTCCGCACCCGCGGCGCAGGCGCAGCTGAGCGCAAGCGGCGGGCCCATCTCCTACAGCGCCGACAACCTCGAATACATGGACGGAAACCGCCAGCTGGTGCTTACCGGCAATGTGGACGTGGTCCAGGACGACAGCCGGCTCCAGTCCGACAAGCTGACGCTCTTCTTCAAGGGCGGCGGCGGCGCGGGCGGCGGAACGCTGGGCACCGGCGACATCGACCGGATCGTCGCCGAGGGGCAGGTGTACTACGTACGCCCGGACCAGAAGGCCCGCGGCGACCGCGCCGTCTACGAGACCGCCTCAGACAGCGTGACCTTCACCGGCAACGTGGTGGTGGCGAGCGACGAAAACGTCATCCGCGGCGAGACGCTTGTGCTTGAGATCGGCGGCGGGCGGACCACGATCCGGCCGGGGGCCGGCACCCGCGTCCAGGGCGTTTTCCGCCCCAAGCAGGGCGCCGCCAAGAAGACGCCGTGAAGTCACCCGCAAGTCGCGCCAGCAATTTCAGCGCCCTTTCCACGAAATCCTAGGTCGAGATCGTCCATATGTCGCCAGAGGGCACGGCAAGCCGAGTGGACTACACGACTCCGGGTGCGGCCACCGAAGGGCTTTCCGCCGTCGGCATTGGAAAGTCCTACCGCAACCGCCAGGTGGTGAAGGGCGTAAGCCTCAACCTCCGACGCGGCGAGGTCGTCGGGCTGCTGGGCCCCAACGGCGCGGGCAAGACGACCTGCTTCTACATGATCACGGGGCTGATCCGCGTGGATCAGGGCCAGATCCTGATCGACGGTCAGGACGTGACCAACCTTCCCATGTACCAGCGCGCCCGGCTCGGCGTCGGGTACCTCCCGCAGGAGCCGTCCATCTTCCGGGGTCTGACCGTCGAACAGAACGTCATGGCCGTCGTCGAACTAGTGGAACGGGACAAGACCCGCCGCATCGAGATCTGCGACGGGCTCATGAAGGAGCTGCGGGTCGACCATCTGCGCGACAGCCCGGCGACGGGACTGTCGGGCGGCGAACGGCGCAGGGTCGAGATCGCCAGGGCATTGGCGACAAGACCGGCCTTCATGCTGCTCGACGAGCCCTTCGCCGGCATCGACCCGCTCGCCATTTCCGACATCCGCGACCTCATCCTTTTCCTGAAGTCGCGCGGGATCGGCATCCTCATCACGGACCACAATGTCCGTGAGACCCTCGAAATCGTCGACCGCGCCTCCATCATCTACGATGGCGAGGTGCTCTTCGAGGGCAGCCCCGAGGAAGTGCGGACCAACGAAACCGTCAAGCGGGTCTATCTGGGCGAGCGGTTCGCGGCTTAGGTCCGCGGAAGTCGCTAACGCGCGTTAACCCATTAACGCGGTCCGATATTTGCAAACGGTCAATCACTCGTCGGTATGACATCGCCCATGGCGATGGCCCCACGATTGGAGATGCGCCAGGGACAGTCCCTGGTGATGACCCCGCAACTGCAGCAGGCGATCAAGCTGTTGCAGCTCTCCAACATGGAGCTGGCGGAGTTCGTCGATACGGAAATCGAGCGCAATCCCCTGCTGGAGCGCGAGGAAGCCGCGGGCGACGAGCGTATTGAAACGGCGACCGCCGACGAAGCCATCTCATTTGACGAAGCGCCCGGCGGCGCCGCCGAAGCGAGCCTCGATGTCGATGTCGACAGCCTCCACCCTGATCTCCACGGCGCCGACCGCCTCGACGCGGGCGCCGCCCCGCTGCAGGACTGGTCCAAGGCCGGCTCCGGCAAGGGGTTCGACGACCTGCCCGAGATCGAGGATGCGGCGACGCCGGACATCTCTCTCGGCGACCATCTCGACGCCCAGATCTCCGCCGCCGGGGTTACGCCCGTACAACGCATGATCGGCGCAGCGCTGATCGATGCGGTGGACGAGTGGGGCTATTTCCGCGGCGACACGCTCGATCTGGCGATGACGCTGGGCTGCGATGAAGACGCGGTGAAGCGCGTGCTGGAGATCATGCGCGGCTTCGAGCCCGTGGGCGTGATGGCGCGCGATCTCGCCGATTGCCTGACGCTTCAGCTCAAGGACCGCGACCGCTTCGACCCGGCGATGGAAACACTCGTCGGCCATCTCGACCTGCTCGCGAAACGCCAGTTCGACCGGCTTGAATCGCTGTGCGGTGTGGATCGCGAAGACCTTGAAGACATGATCGCGGAGATCCGCGCGCTGTCTCCGAAGCCCGGCGCGGGATTCGGCGTCGGCGTGGCGCAGACGGTGATCCCGGATGTGTATGTGCGTGCGGCGCCGGACGGCGCGTGGATGGTGGAGCTCAACAGCGACACCCTGCCCCGCCTGCTGATGAACGCGCGCTACTACGCGGAAGTGTCGAAGGTCGCGCGCAACGAGGCGGACAAGGCCTTCGTCACCGAGTGCGCATCGAATGCGAGCTGGCTGATCAAGAGCCTCGACCAGCGCGCGAAGACGATCCTGAAGGTCGCCCGCGAGATTATCCGCCAGCAGGACGGCTTCTTCGTCCACGGCGTCGAGCATCTGCGCCCGCTGAACCTGAAGACCGTCGCCGCCGCGATCGAGATGCACGAATCGACTGTCAGCCGCGTGACGACGAACAAGTACATCGCCACCCCGCGCGGCGTGTTTGAACTCAAGTTCTTCTTCACCGCCGCGATCCAGTCCGCCGACGGCGGCGAGGCGCATTCGGCCGAGGCCGTGCGTCACCGCATCCGCACGCTCATCGACGGCGAAAAGCCGACGGAAATCCTCTCCGACGACCGCATCGTGGAGATCCTGCGCGAGATGGGCGTCGACATCGCCCGGCGCACGGTGGCGAAGTACCGCGAAAGCCTGCGCATCCCGTCGAGCGTGGAGCGCAAGCGGCGCTCAAGCCGCTGACGGGCGGAGCGGAAGGTATCGCGAGGCCCGGCTGTTCGTTGCTTCGCGGCGAGGGGGGCAAGTTGTGGCCCGTTCAAGTCCTTCGATGGCCTCCGCTAGGTTGAGTGCCCGATCACCAATCTGAGCGAGCCATCGTAGGTCTCTCGCGTGCGCAGTGCGCCCCAACGGGTATCCCAGGCGCCAGTCTCCAGATCTCGACGCAGTTCGTTCTCGAACCGCTCGACAACTTCCGGAGTAACGAAGCTCCACGAAGAGCACGCAAGTCGCGCGGCTGGATCAAGCAACATCTCGGGACGTCCGTAGTACGCTTCATTGAAGCCATCCCGGCAGTCAAACGGGATCGGCACAGCCTCCACGCAGACATCGCCTCCCAGCAACGCGCCAACCGTGGCGATTGCCGGGAATCGGCGAGATTCCTGGGTCAACACCTCTGGCGCATATTGGTTGAGCCAAAAGTCGCGAAGGCGTTCCGGATCCGCCACCATCAGGACGATCGGTCCGCGCGTAACCCGCCGCAACTCTGAAAGGCCTAGCGGCAGATCGGACCACTGATGGATGGTTACAGACGCAAGCGCCGCCTCGAATGATTTGTCTGGGAAGGGCAAGTTTTCCGCGGTCGCGTCTATCGCCACTGTGAGATGAGGGGGGCGCTGCGCGCGCATTGTGGCCGATGGTTCAACGGCCGTGACATCGCGATCGGTTGGCTCGTATGAGCCGGTCCCAGCGCCTACATTGATTATGCGGCGGGCGTCGCCGAGGGCGGCGATAATCGCTGCGGCGATGCGTGGATCCGACTGACGGAAACGGCCATACGTGTTCCCGATGGTGCCGTAGTCCGCATCGCCTGCACTGCCGTCCGCTTTTCGCATTCTATAATTCTCTTGCCTCGCGCAAAGCAGGGCAAGCCCCAGCGGCGCATTTCGGCGAAAAGCAGCCTGCCGACGGCTCGAGCACGAATGGCGCATTTGAGCCTGAACTCCGATCCGCCCGGCATCCCGGCCGGCGATCGAGATCGGATCTTTACCAGCGCGCTGCGCGCGAGGCTTGCCACGGCGCGCCGCGCGAGATCATCGTCGCCAAAATTTAGGAGACGATTCATGCGCCGCGTACCCGCCCTCGCCCTGCTCCTGCTCGCGCCGCTGCTGCTCTCGGGCTGCCTTGCCGCCGCCGCGGTGGGGGCCGTCGGCGCGGTCGTCGGCACGACCGCCGAAGTCGCGGTCAAGACGACCGGCGCGGTGGTGGATGTGGTCACGCCCGGCGACGACGACGACAAGAAGAAGGACGAGGATCGCTGATCCGCTGGCCGGAACGGGCGTTTCGCCCTACATTGCAAAGGCGTGAGTTGCGCGCCGCCGGAACCGGGTTCCTGATGGCGCGTCCGTAAGGAGGTCCGCCATGCGTTTTCTCTCTCTTGTCGCCGTCGCAACGCTGTCCGTCGCCTTCGCAGCAACCGCCGCAGCGGGTCCGGTGGTGGTGCGCCCGCTCGCCATAGACGCCGATCTGCAGAAGAAGTTCGAGGACGAGTACGGCACGCGCGAGATCGCCGAGCTGAGCGACGCCGTCTCGCGCTCGCTGGCGAGCGAACTGCGGCAAGCCGGCGGATCGGTCGAGGACAGCGGGCCGATCACCATCGAGACCACCCTTGTCGACGTGAAGCCGTCGAAGCCGACGATGGAACAGCTCCGTGACAAGCCGGGCCTGGATTACTTCCGGAGCATCAGCCTCGGCGGCGCCGAACTGCGCGCCCGCCTGCTGGCCGCCGACGGCAGCGTGCTCGGGGAAGTCTCCTATGACTGGTACGAGACGGACCTGACCAACACGCTGGCGCTCGGGACCTGGTCCGATGCGCGTCGCGCGGTGCGCCGGTTCGCTGACAAGGTTGGCGACGCCTACCGCGCCCAGGCGGAAGGCTGATCGGCGTCACGGAATGCCCAGCGCCTTGTGCGTCTGGGTGCTCAGCCGCCAGCGCGGATGTGCGAGACAGTAGGCGACCGCCGCCTGCGCATTCGCGACGCGTTGCGGATTGTCCATCGGCTGCAGCAGGAAATAGTCGAACGCAAGCGCCTCGTACCGCGCGGGGTCGACGCCGTCCTGCGGATGCACGAGCTTCAGCTCGTTGCCCCGGATTTGCGCCAGCGGCGCATCGGCCTTCGGGCTGACGCAGATCCAGTCGAGGCCGTCGGGCGCGGCGATCGTGCCGTTGGTCTCGACCGCGATCTCGAAGCCGCGCGCGTGCAACGCCGCGATCAGCGGTGCATCGATCTGCAGCAACGGCTCCCCGCCTGTGCACACCACGTAAGGCGCGCCCCCGCCGCCCGGCCACAGTGCCGCCACCGCCGCAGCGAGCGCGTCGGCGGTCTCGAAGCGTCCGCCTCCCGTCCCGTCCATGCCGACGAAATCGGTGTCACAGAAGGCGCAGACCGCCGTTGCGCGATCTTCCTCGCGACCCGACCAGAGGTTGCATCCGGCAAACCGGAGAAACACTGCGGGTCGTCCAGCCTGCATCCCCTCGCCCTGCAGCGTGTAGAAGATCTCCTTGACCGCGTAGCTCATGGCGCCTGCCACTGCTCCCAGCCCGCGCGGCGGAGCTCGCAGGCCGGGCAGACGCCGCAGCCATAGCCCCAGGCGTGCCGGTGCGCGCGATCGCCCTCGTAGCAGGTGTGGGTGCTCTCCACGATCAGGTCGACAAGCGCCGCTCCGCCAAGTTCGTGCGCCAGCGCCCAGGTCTGCGCCTTGGTCAGCCGCATCAGCGGGGTCTCGATGGAGAGCGGTTTCGCGAGACCGAGCTGCAGCGCCCGCTCCATTGCGTCCAACGTCTCGCGCCGGCAGTCCGGGTAACCGGAGTAGTCGGTCTCGCACATGCCGCCCACGAGCGCGCCCAGTCCCCGCCGGTACGCCAGCGCCGCCGCGTAAGTAAGGAAGACGAGATTGCGGCCAGGTACGAAGGTGCTGGGCAGTCCGTCGGCCTGCATCTCGATCGCCCGGTCAGCGGTGAGCGCGCTATCGGCGAGGGCCCCGAAGGTCGAGATGTCGATGATCTGGTCCGGCCCAAGGCGGTCGCCCCATTGGGGGTTCAACGCCCGCATCCCCTCCAGCACGCGCGGTCGCTGATCGAGTTCCACCGCGTGGCGTTGCCCGTAGGCGAATCCTATCGTCTCCACACGCCTGAATCGCGAAAGCGCCCACGCCAGGCAGGTCGACGAGTCCTGTCCGGCGGAAAAAAGCACGAGGGCGGCGGAGCGATCCATGTGCTGGTCATAACCCGACGGCCGCGAACCTGCACCCCGCCGGTCGAGATTGGGCGGGTTAAGGTAAAGGGCTGGCACAACTGCCGAATGTCTGTGTCTTGTGGGCCGCAGGGGGCCCAGAAGCACCGCTGACGCAGCGTCACGCTATTGACACTTGGCGTGGCGGGGACGTGAACTGGCGACAACGTGGGAATGTCACACACGCGCCCCAATCGTGGGGAGCGGGTGGCATGAACCGCACAGGCGCATACGCGCCGTAATCGCTCGCAATGTCGGCGACTCGTAGGGGAGGTTTTGAGCATGTCAGTCAAGAAGCGTTCGACGTTTGCGTTTTTCACGGGGGTTTCCCTCGCCGCGCTCGGCGTGGCCGCGCCCGCCGTCGCGCAGGAACAGGAACAAGGCCGGGTGACCGACGAAATCGTCGTCACGGCCGAAAAGCGCGAAGCCTCCATTCAGGACGTGCCGATCGCCATCTCGGCGTTCGACGAGAGCCGACTCGAGCGCCTCCAGCTCAACGACGCGCAGGATCTCCAGCTCGCCATCCCGAACTTCCAGTTCTCCAAGCAGAACTTCACCGGTTCCAACGTCGCGATCCGCGGCGTGGGCACCAAGGTGGTCGCGACCTCGGGCGACGCCGCGGTCGGCATCCACATCAACGGCGCGCCAGTAGGCAACTCGCCGATCTTCGAAGGGGAATTCTTCGACGTCCAGCGCGTTGAAGTCCTGCGCGGCCCGCAAGGCACGCTGTACGGCCGGAACTCCTCCTCGGGCGTTCTGAACATCATCACCCAGAAGGCCGTGCCTGAAGAATTCTCCGGCCGGCTCGAAGGCACGTACGGCAACTTCAACACCTACAAGGCCAACGGCTACGTCAACATCCCGATGGGCGACACGTTCGCGGCGCGCATCGCGGGCTTCTACACCAAGCGCGACGGCTTCTCCGAAGACGTGGTTTCCGGCAATGACGTCGATGGCCGCGACATGTACGGCGTCCGCGGATCGCTGTTCGCGCAACTCAGCGAGAACGCCGACGCGAGCCTGATGGTCCAGTACTTCAACGAAGACTCCAACCGCTCGCGGATCGGCAAACAGCTGTGCACGCGGGACACGCGTCCTTGGCCATTCAGCCAGGGTTGCACGAACGTCGGCCGGCCGGGCTTTGACGCGCTCAATTCTTCCGGGACGCTCGGCGGCCTAGGCGCGCTGATTTTCCCGGGCACCGCTGATCCTGACGGCGCGGGCCCGTCTGGGCCGATTCCAGGATTTGCCACAACGTTGCTGACCGACCAACCGCTTGTCGCCGGCAACAACCCGGATGATCTGCGTCAGGTCGCGCTGACGTACCAACCGGAACACAAGGTCGAAGACTTCTTTGCGAACTTCGAGTTCAACTACGATTTCGGTCCGGTGACCTTCACGTCGCTGACCAGCTACACGACAAACAGCCTGTTCTCGAAGGTCGACTACAACCAGTCGGCAGGCGGTCAGGCTTTCGGCAACACCTTGCTGTCGCCAACCGGCACCTACACTGGACCGCGCACGGGAACGCAACGCTACCTCGCGACATTCGACAACTCGACCGCCAATTCGACCGCCTGGACCCAGGAATTCCGCCTGACCTCCGACCTTGACGGCTGGTTCAACTACACGGTCGGCTACATTACCCTGAACAACGAAGTGACGGACGCTTCGTACCAGGTCGTTTCGAATTCGCTCGAGGCCATCAACCAGGGCCTCGGCATCCCGTTCTCGTTCGGACAGAGCTACTTCGACAGCTTCACGGGCCGGTACAACCTCGACGCATCGGCGCTGTTCGGCGAAGCCTACTTTACACCCACCGATGACCTGAAAATCACGATTGGCCTGCGGCGCACATCTGACGACAAGATTGTGTCGGACCGTCAGACCCTTCTGCAACCGACCCCGCGCGATAACGTTCCGCTCAGCACCCGGACCGCTTCGTTCGACGAAACGACCGGCCGTCTGACCGTGGCCTACAACTCGCAGCTGCCCTTCACCGACGAGACCAACTGGTACGCGTCATACGCGAAGGGCTACAAGGGCGGCGGCATCAACCCGCCGTTCGACGCCGCGCTGTTCGCAGGCGTCTCGCGCACCTTCGATCCGGAATTCGTCAGTGCGTACGAAATCGGCATGAAAAACGTGCTGGGCGACGGCCGCATGACGGCCAACCTCACGGGCTTCTACTACGACTACCAAGGCTACCAGATCACGCGGATCGTGAACCGGACCTCGGTGAACGCCAACCTCGACGCCACTATTCAGGGCTTGGAGGCGGAGTTCACCTGGGAGCCCGTGAACGGCCTCGTGTTCGACCTGAACCTTGGCTACCTCGACTCCGAGATCACCGACTCCCTCGGCGGCCTCATCGATCCCGCCAACGTGACCAACGGCAACGCCGGCTACACCGGCGTCTCCGATGCGCTGCGCTGGACCCGGACGTTGGCGTTTGACTCCAGCGGCGTCTTCCTGGGCACCGTCGGCGCGTCCGGCGCGACGTTCACGCCGACAACGGTGCCTGCGGGGTCCACTGTTCGCCAAGTGAGTGTTGCGGACATCGCCGGCGCCAACGGCGCGGGCGCTCAGGGCGCCGCGGTTGGAATCATCTCCAACCCCGCCCTGGCGACGATCTCCACGGCGGCGCGCTGCATCGTGCCGAACGCGGCGATCACAGCGATCGCGGGCATCAACCCCGCGCTCATGCCGATGGCCTGCTCGCTCGCGCGCGGCTTCGGCGGCGACCCGCTCGCCGGCAGCGACGGCATCAAGCGTAACCTTGAAGGCAACGCGCTGCCGAACACGCCGGAGTGGACGGTCTCTTTCGGCGCCCAGTACACCATGCAACTGGGCGGCAACTGGGCGGCGACAGCACGAGCCGACTACTTCTACCAGGCTGAAAGCTTCGCGCGGATCTTCAACACAGTGAGCGACACGCTTGACAGCTACTCGCAGATCAACGCGTCCCTTCGGTTCGAGAACGAAGATGCCGGCGTCTACGCCAACCTCTTCGTCAAGAACATCGCCGACGACGACGTGGTCACCGACCTCTATCTGACCGACCAGTCGTCGGGTCTCTTCCAGAACGCCTTCCTGCTTGAGCCGCGCACTTACGGCATCACGATCGGCAAGCGCTTCTAGAAGTCGGGCACAGCCAGAACGATGGGAGGGGAGCCGAGAGGCTCCCCTTCTTCGTTTGAGGCGCCGACTCGTTCTAGCCCAGCGCTTCGCTGAAATCGCAGACGCTGGCGCGGCCGCTCTCCGAACCGATGGCGAGGCGCTTGCCGTCCGCCGACCAGGCGAGCGTGGTGGTCTGCACGCCGTCGGGCGCCTGCACCAGCAGCGGCTTTCCCCCTCCCAGCGGCATCAGCGCCACCTCGCCGTCGAGGCCGCCTGCGACGAGCACCGCGCGGCTCGGGTGGCACGCCACCGCCGTGCAAGGCGCGCCGAGTTCGCCGGCCACATTCGCGCTCTGGTTGATCGGGCCGTTGGCGCCCTGGAAGGGCCACAGCACCACCTCCTGCGCGCCGGCGGTAGCCAGCCACTTGTTGTCTGAGGTGAAGGAGACGCTGCGGATCTTCGCCGGATAGCCCGCCATGCGGAAGTGCTGGCCGTCCTGCAGCCGCCAGCCGTGGAGCGCCTGCTCCTGCATGGTGGTGACGAGGAACTTCGCGTCCGCCGTCCAGATCACGGAGAGATGTGCGCCCTTCCAGGCGAGCGTCTTGCGCCGGCTCTCGGGCGAACCAGCCCAGGAAATGGTCACACCATTATAGTGCGCGGCGGCGATGCGCCTGCCGTTCGGCTCGAAGGCGACGCCGCTCACCGTCGCGTCGTGCGCGAAGCGATGCTTTTCAGCGCCATCGGGCGAGAGGATCGCGACCTCCTTGCCGAGCGAGGCGGCGATGAGCTTCGCACTGCGGCTCGCCGCGATCGCTTCGATCCAAGCGCCCTTGAAACTCGCGAGCGTCTTCACCTCGCCGTCGGCGCCCACCGACGCCACGCGCCCGTCATCGCCAGAAGTCAGCACGCCGTCGCCGAGGCCCGCGCATGTGGCGAGCAGCGCGCCGTCGTGGACACCCTCGCGGCGCCAGACTTCTTCGCCAAGCGTATGGCCCGCCACAACCCCGTCCCCGGCTGCGAACACCGCCACATCGCCGATCCAGCGCACGCCGACGATGGTCTCGCCCATCTCGAACGTGCGGCCGATGGCGTCGACGAGAGGAACCGGGCTCACGCCGCCACGCAGGACTGGAAGTCCTTTTCCAGCGCCGCGCGGTCGAGGTTGCGGCCGATGAAGACGAGGCGGCTCAGCCGTTTCTCGTCCGCGCGCCACGGCTTCTGGTGATCGCCGTCGGCCATCATGTGCACCGCCTGCACGACATAGCGGCGGTCCTCGTCCTTGAACGAGAGAATGCCCTTCGAGCGCAGGATGTCGCCGCCCTGCTCCGCCAGAAGCGTCTGGTACCAGGCGAAGAACTTGCGGTCGTCGAGGGGCTTTTCGCTCGAAAGCGAGACGCTCGTCACCGTCACATCATGCACCGAACTCGGCGCGGCGTGTTCGTGGTGATGCCCGTGATCGTGGTCGTGGTGATGATGCCCGTGATCATGGTCATGGTCGCAGTGCTCGTCGTGGACGTGACCGGCCTCGCCGTGGGCGGGATTGAGAAAATCCGGCTCGAGGGAGACCGCGCGCTCGAGATCGAAGGCGCCGAGCCCGAGCACCTTGTCGAGCGGCACGCTGCAGCGCTCCGTGCGCACCAGCTTCGCGTAGGGATTGATGAGGCGGATCGTGGCTTCCACGTCGGCGAGTTCAGCCGCGGAAACGAGATCGGTCTTGTTGACGAGCACGACGTCCGCGAAGGCGATCTGCTCCTCGGCTTCCTTCGAATCCTTCAGGCGCAGCGGCAGGTGCTTGGCATCGACGACGGTCACGACCCCATCGAGCGAAGACTTCGCCTTCACGTCCTCGTCGACGAAGAAGGTCTGCGCCACGGGCGCGGGATCGGCGAGCCCCGTCGTCTCCACGATGATCGCGTCGAACCGCCCCTTGCGCTTCATCAGGCCGGCGATGATGCGGATGAGATCGCCGCGCACAGTGCAGCAGATGCAGCCGTTGTTCATCTCGAAGACTTCCTCGTCCGCGCCGACGACGAGGTCGTTGTCGATGCCGATCTCGCCGAACTCGTTGACGATGACGGCGTACTTCTTGCCGTGCGGCTCCGAGAGGATGCGGTTCAGGAGGGTCGTCTTGCCGGCGCCGAGATAGCCGGTGAGGACGGTGACGGGGATGGGGCCGGAATTCTGGGTGGGGGTCATGGCGGAGATATAGGTGGCCGGGCCGGGGATTGTCACCCGGGGGGCTGGGCTCCGGGGTCGATGGGCAGGACCGCGCACCGCCCGGTGCGCATACGGTGTTTGGTTCGCGTACCCTCTCCGCTTGCCTGTTCCGCCCATGCGCACCGGGAGGTGCGCGGTCCTCATCACGATCTTTCGCGCCACCGTCCGCGAGCAGGACCGCGGGCCTATGGCCCGCATCGGTGTTGCGTTCACGTTCGGTCTTCGTGGTTTCATCGATCGGTTGCGGGCCGTAGGCCCGCGGTCCTCATCACGTTCCTCCTGTGTTTGATCCAGACACGCTCCATCGTCCGCGCCAGCATCACGCTTCGCGGCCTCGCACCCGGCCTATCAGTCCCAAGCCGGAGGGACGGGGCGCTGTCGCAACGCCTGAGCAATGCCGTGCTTGTCCACGGCTGGTAATGACGCCGTCACGCCGCCCCACACCTTCAACCCTCGCCCGCTTGCGGGAGAGGGTGGTTGCGCAGCAACCGGGTGAGGGCTGGTGCAGAACGAGTCTCTTCCTGAGAGACTGTTCCCTTACCCTGCTTTCGCTTCGCTCAAGCTGTCCCTCTCCCGCACGCGGGCGAGGGAACGCTGCTCGCTGACGATTTCAAAGTTTGATTGTCTGCGATTGCGATACTTGCCTAGGCACAACGCACTAAGTATCTTCATTGCAATTCAACTTTGTCGATGACGATCGCAATTCGCGCGTCGTGTGCGTCGTGGTGAGCGACGCATTAAGTTTCGCTTCATGCGTGTCTGCAAAAACTCTGCGACCAGCGTCTCCATGTGATTGCGCGCATCGCGTAATATTCGCGTTATCTGGCAAGCAATTCGCGGATCAAGGCGCTGGACCAGAAGTGTTCTTCCGGGACGAAGCAACGCGGAGATCTGTGCAATGGGCGCCCTAATTCAACGCGATCAGATCGACCGATCCGCGCAAGACTCCGGAGCAAGGATCGCACCTGCCGCCCCGCGGCGCAGCGGGCCCGGACAGTGAAGGAGCGCATCGGATGATCGAGCATCGCTTCAACGGCGGACTCTCACGCTGGCGCATGGCGCGAAAACTCGGCCTGTCGCTCGTCGGTCTGACGGGCCTCGGCGCACTGTGCCTGGCCGGCACCGCCGTGATGCAGTGGCGCATGACCGCCCAGTCCATGACGGATACCGGTCACGCCCTCGATTCACTGGAGACGTCGCATGCGCTCGATCAGGCGCAACATGCGATCCGCGTGGATGTCATCCAGGTGCAGCAATTCCTGACGGACGTTTCGGCGACGCGCGGCCTCGACGGTCTCGCGGACGGATTTGACGCCGCTGCGGAATACGCCGATGCGCTGCCCGGCGACATCGCCCGCGCCCGCGCGCTCGCCGTCTCCCTGAACGCCCCGGAGGTGGTCGCCGCGCTCGACAGCGTTCGCGACGCCTTCCCCAACTACTACGCGACCGGCCAACGGATGGCGCGCGCGTATGTGTCCGGCGGACCCGCATTGGGAAACCGGACCATGGGCGAATTCGACGCCACCAGCCTGCGGCTGGTCGGCGCGCTCGACAAGGTCAATGAACTGGTGGTCCACGAGGTCGAGAGCGCGCGCGCCGAACAGCACGACAGCCAGACGCGTCTTGCGGCGACGAACCGCCTGACTCTTTTGCTGGAAGCGCTGGCGACGGTGGCGATGCTCGCCGCCGGGGGAATCCTTTATGTCTACGTGCGACGCAACCTTCTCGCGCCGCTCGATAAGGCGACCGGCGCCATCCGCGGTCTGGCCCAGGGAGACATGAACCAGACGCTGGCCGGCGACAGCCGCGCCGACGAGATCGGCGATCTCGCGCGCGCCTTCAACGTGTTCCGGCAAGGCCTGATCGACCGCGTCCGCGGCGAGAGAGAGCGGGAAGAGGAAAAGGCCAGGGCCGAAGCTGAGCGCGTGGCCGCCGAATGCGAGGCGCTCGAACGCAGCGAAGCGCTCGTGGTCGCCACGTTCGGCGAAGGCCTGAGCGCGCTTGTCGCGGGAAACCTCGACTATCGCCTGACCCAGGACCTGCCGCTGGCGTACCAGTCGCTGCGGAACGACTTCAACCAGACGATGGAGACCCTGGAGTCCCTCGTCCGGACGATCAACGCGAGCGTGGACAGCATCCATTCCGGCTCCGGAGAAATCAGCCACGCGACCAACGACCTTGCGCGACGCACCGAGCAGCAGGCGGCGGGCCTCGAGGAAACCGCCGCGACGCTTCAGCAGCTGACGACGGCGGTGACCTCCGCGTCCGAAGCCGCCGGCAACGCGCGCACGCGCATGGCGGAGGCGCGGGGCCTCGCGCAGACCGGCGGCGGCGTCGTGGTGAAGGCCGTGTCCGCGATGGACAAGATCCACACCTCCGCGCGTGAAATTTCCCAGATCATCTCCGTCATCGACGAGATCGCGTTCCAGACCAACCTGCTCGCGCTCAACGCCGGGGTGGAAGCGGCGCGCGCCGGCGACGCCGGGCGCGGCTTTGCGGTCGTCGCCCAGGAAGTGCGCGCGCTGGCGCAACGGTCGGCCGAGGCCGCCAAACAGATCAAGCAGCTGATCTCCACCAGCGCCGAACAGGTCGATGAAGGCGTCCAGCTCGTCGACGCGACCGGGCGGTCGCTGACGGACATCGTGGAAAGCGTCGCCGACATCGCCGCCCTGATCGAGCAGATCGCGACGGCGGCGCGCCAGCAGTCGAGCGAGCTGCTGGAAATCAACGGCGCGGTGAACCAGATGGACCAGGTCACCCAGCAGAACGCGGCCATGGTCGAGCAGTCCTCCGCCGCCAGCACGATGCTCGCAAAGGACGCCGAACGGCTCTCGGCGCTGGTGGCGCACTTCAAGGTGGGCGGCAATCGCGCCCTGAAGCTGGTCGCCTAGCCCCGGCCCGGGGGATCTCCCCCGCCTCCTATGTCCCCGCCGCCACACTCCAGCGGCGGCATGCGGCTGCGGCGCAACACGGCATTGCCCGCCCGTGCGACTCTGCTACTGACCGTCCTCATACGGATCACCTGAAGACGGCTGGAGGCCCATGCCATGAAGATCATGTGCGGGAACGCGAACCAGCCGCTGGCGGCCGCCATCTGCAACTATCTCGACGCGCCGCTGACGAAGGCGGACGTGAAGCGGTTCAAGGACGGCGAGATCTTCGCGGTCATCGAGGAAAACGTCCGCGGCCAGGACGTGTTCGTCATCCAGTCGACCTCCGCGCCCGCAAACGACAACCTCATGGAACTGCTGATCTGCATGGACGCGCTGGTGCGCGCGTCCGCCCGGCGGATCACGGCGGTGCTGCCCTACTTCGGCTACGCCCGGCAGGACCGCAAGGTCGGCGGGCGCACGCCGATCTCGGCCAAGCTCGTGGCCAACCTCATCACCACCGCGGGCGCCGACCGGGTGCTGTCGATGGAGCTGCACGCCGGGCAGATCCAGGGCTTCTTCGACATCCCCACCGACAACCTCTTCTGCACCCCGGTGATGGAAAAGGACATCAAGGCGGTGTTCGGCGCGGCCGCGAAGGAGCTGATGGTCGTCTCGCCAGACGTGGGCGGGGTGGTGCGCGCGCGCGCGCTGGCCAACCGCTTCGGCGCCGACCTCGCCATCGTCGACAAGCGCCGCGAGCGCGCCGGCGAGAGCGAGGTCATGAACATCATCGGCGATGTGAAGGGCCGTCGCTGCATCCTGTTCGACGACATCGTCGACAGCGCGGGCACGCTCTGCAACGCGGCCGAGAAGCTCAAGGAAGCCGGCGCGGTGAGCGTGTCAGCCTACGTGGCGCACGGCGTCCTGTCGAACGGCGCGGCCGGCCGGGTCGACAAGTCCGCGCTCGACGAGCTGGTGGTCACCGATTCGATCCTGCACTCGGACGCGGTGCAGAAATCAAAGAAGATCCGCACCATCTCGGTCGCCCCGCTCATGGGCGAAGCCATCCGCCGCATCGCCAACGAAGAGAGCGTGTCGAAGCTGTTCGACTAGGTGTGCGTTCAGTCCGGCGGCAGGTGCTGCGCGAGAAACGTCTCAAGCTCCCTGTAGCGCGTTTCGATGTTGGCGATGCGCATCAGCGAATGCCCCTCCTCGTCGAACTCCACGAGGCGGACGGGCTTGCCGGCCGCTTCGAGCGCCGCCTTCATGATGCGGGACTGCTCCACCGGCACGACCTCGTCCTCGTGACCGTGCAGCAGAAGCACCGGCGCCCTGAACTGCGCCGCCATCCGGCGCGGCGAAACCGCGATCAGGGCGTCGCGATCGGCGCCGGGATCGCCGATGGCGCGCTTCCAGTAGGCGTAGGCCGCCGACCCGCGCCCCGCCTCTTCGCGCTCGAATTCCAGCATGCGGAGGAGGTCCGATGGGCCCGCCCCGGAGATCACGCACTTGTAGAGATCCGGCGTCAGCGCACCGCCCGCCAGCGCCGCGTAGCCGCCATAGGACCAGCCGAAGATGCACACCCGCGCGGGATCGGCGCCGCCGCTATCCACGAGATGCTTCAGGCCGTCGGTGATGTCGTCCTGCATGCGTTTGCCCCACTGCCGGTAGCCGGCCTCCGCAAACGTGCGCCCGAAGCCGCCGCCGCCGCGGAAATTGGGCTGGAACACCGCGTAGCCGCGGCTCGCAAGGAATTGCGCCCAATCGTTGAAGCCGGGAAAGTCACGCGACTCGGGGCCGCCGTGCGGCATTACGATCAGCGCCTTCGGGCGCTCGCCGGGCTCGGCGCCATTGGTGAGATAGCCCCACAGCGCGGTCCCGTCGCGCGCGGCGTACGAAACGACCTTCGTCGATGCGAGCCTGGCGCCGGCAAGCGAAGCGCGCGTGCCGACGATCGGCTCGATCCGCGCTTCATCGCGCTTGTAGAAGAAGTAGGCGGCCGGCGTCGCGGGCTCCTGGACGTCAAGCAGCCACGTCTTCTGGTCCGCGGACATCTGCAACACGGAGACGACGGCGACGCGACCGAAGAACTGGTCGATGGCGCGCAGATGCCGCGCGATGACGGGGTCGCTCGCCGCGCATTCGATACGGTGCACCACGGCGCAAGCGGCCAGCAGCGTATGCGATGTATGGTCGATCATCGCTGTTGAGATGTCGGCCGCGGGGTGCGTCAGGAGCGGGGCGCCGTACGCGCCGGTCGCGGTGTCGAAGGCGTACATCGCCGCACGATCCCCGCCCGGCAAGCGCGCGGAAACGAATATCTTGCCGGGTTCGGGCGCCGCGGCGAACACGCCGAACTCGTTATCGTTGCCCGCGTCGGCTTTCCTCACCTCGAGAAACTGCGTCCATTGCCGCTGGCCGGGACCGCGACGGAAATATCGGTAGCCTGAATTGCGCGGCATCGCCTCGGAGCGCATCACCGCCGCGCCGGTCACATCCGTCACCCAGCTGATTGTGTCCCAGCCGGCGTCTTCCACCTTCGCGACGGCGCCGGTCTTCACGTTCGCGCGCCACAGCGTGAGACCCATGGGGCCGTAAGCCGACAACAGGACATGCTGCGGATCGTTGGGGAGCCGGCTGATGAAATCCGTTGGCGCGTGGGAAACCGCAAGGCGACGCGCCTGGCCATTGAACATGGCGACCGTCGCGCCGCCCGTGCGCGGACTGGAGAGCACGCGGGAAATCCAGAGTTCATCGACGTCGGAAGCATTGCCGATATTGCTGCCGATGGCCTCGCGGCTGGCGACCCGCAGCGTGCGATTCAGCGTGCCGATGATCAGCAGGTCGTCAGTCTTCCAGTCGACCCAGTCGAGCTGGACACCCGCGGCCTCATTGGCGCGCTGGATGACCTGGACCTGCTTGGTCTCAAGATCGATGACCACCAGTTCATCGATCATGCCGTCCTGCGTGACGCCGGCGACGTAGCGGCCGTTCGGCGAGAGCGACGGGCTGCGGAAAGAGGCGTCCGTCACGAACTGCTGCAGGGTTGGCCGCGCTGGCGCGGGCGCGCCGCCGGTCTGCGCCGTGCTGGCCGTGGCGAAGGCGAAAATGAGCGCAATGCTCCCGATGAGCCGCACAAGCATGGTCGTGTCCCCCTCCGATCCGTCGTCTTGCTTGAAAGGTGGCCTAGCACGACCCAGTTCACCCAAACAACCGCGCGGACGCGACCATTGACGGCGCGTCGGCTTCCACGCCATTGCGGGATACGAAACAGGGATCGCCAGACAGACTCCATGCGCGCCGCCAAACCTTTTTCCGCGCGCCCCTGGCTCGCGCCTGTCACAGCCCTCCTCCTCCTCGCCGCCTGCTCCGCCGGGGCGAGCCAGAAGGAGAAGGAGGCCGACCGCTTCCCCACCTCGAAGGATTTCTCCACCGATGTGATGCGCCGCGCGGCGTTCACCGCCGGCGGGGCGACGCCGTGGCGGCTGTCGGCGCTGGAGACGCCGCGTGAGAAACCCGCCGCATGGCGCATCGTGGTGGTGACGGGCACGCCGTCGTGGTCGGAATACTGGGCGCCGACGCTGGCGAAGATCGGGCCGGACCGCGAGATGATCGTCGCCGACCGGCCGGGCTTCGCCGAAAGCGAGCCGCGAACGGCCGTCACCAGCATCGAGGCGCAGGCCGAGGCGCTTGAGCCGATGCTTGGCGACAACGACGGGCAGAAGGTGATCCTCATCGGCCAGAGCTATGGCGGGCCGATCGCCACGGTGCTCGCGGCGCGCAGGCCCGACAAGGTCAAGGCGCTGGTGCTGATGAGCGCGTTCTTCGGCGAGCGCGGCCCGACGATCCGTCGACTCGCCGCGCTCGGCAGTCTCGTGCAGCCGGCGCTGCCGCGCGACATGAAGAATGCGCTCGCGGAGATCAACCGGCAGAAGCCGCAGCTGCCGGCGGCGCGCGCGGCGCTGACGTCGCTCGCCATTCCGGTGGTCGTGCTGCACGGCGATCGCGACACGTTCATCACGCAGGCCGCGGCGCGCAGGCTTGCCGAAGCGGCGGGTCCGCGCGGACAGTTCATCGACGCGCCCGGCGGCGATCACTTTCTCAACGCGTGTTGCGTGGACGCCGTGATCGGCGCGGTCGATCGCGGGATCGCCGCGGCGGAGTCCGGCACATGAGCTTTCTCACACGGCGCCCGTCTCTCGATGCGCTTGCGTCAAAGGAAGAAGGCGAACACCGCCTGCGGCGCACGCTGTCGTGGCCGCATCTGGTGGCGCTTGGCGTCGGCGCGATCATCGGCACGGGCATCTACACGCTGATCGGCGTCGGCGCGGGCCTCGCGGGGCCGGGCGTGATGCTGTCCTTCCTGCTTGCGGGCGCGGTGTGCGTGTTTGCGGCGCTCGCGTACGCCGAGCTCGCATCGATGATGCCGGCGGCGGGCAGCGCCTACACCTACAGCTACGCCGCGCTCGGCGAATTCGTGGCGTGGATCGTGGGATTCAGCCTGCTGCTTGAGTATTCGGTGGTGTGCAGCGCGGTCGCCGTCGGCTGGTCGGGTTATGCCACCGGGTTTCTCGATGGCCTCGGGGTGCACCTGCCCGATGCGCTGACGAAGGGCCCGCACGCGGGCGGCATTTTCAATTTCCCCGCCGTGTTCATCATCGCGGTGGTCGCGGGACTGCTCGCCATCGGTACGCGCGAGAGCGCCGCGGTGAATGCGTTTCTCGTGGTGGTGAAGCTCGCGGCGCTCGCGCTGTTCGTGGCGATCGCCCTGCCGGCGTTCAACCCGGCGCACTTCGAGCCGTTCATGCCGTTCGGCGTGTCCACTACGAAAATCATCGACGGCGAAATCGTCAAGATCGGCGTGTTGCCCGCCGCCTCGATCATCTTCTTTGCGTTCTACGGCTTCGACGCCGTCTCCACCGCCGCCGAGGAAGCCAAACGCCCCGAACGCGATCTCGCGCTCGGCATCATCGGCTCGATGGTCATCTGCACCGCGATCTACATGATCGTCGCCGCCGCCGCGATCGGCGCCATGCCGTTCGGCCAGCTTGCAGCGTCGAAGGAGCCATTGGCGGAAGTGGTGCGCACGCTCGGCGATCCCACCGCCGCCGCCGCCATCGCAGGCGCGGCCGTCATCGCGCTGCCGACGGTGATCCTCGCCTTCATGTACGGCCAGAGCCGCATCTTCTTCGTCATGGCGCGCGACGGCCTGCTGCCGACCAGCCTCGCGAAAGTCCACAAGCGCACCGGCTCGCCGCTGGCGATGACCTTCGCCACCGCGATTTTCGTGGGCGCGATCGCGGGCTTCTTCCCGCTCGACGAGATCGCAGCGCTCGCCAACGCCGGCACGCTGGCGGCCTTCATCGCCGTCGGCGCGAGCCTCATGGTGCTGCGGCTACGCGATCCCGCGCGCGCGCGGCCGTTCAAGACGCCGCTCTGGTTCATCGTCGGCCCCGCCGCAATCTTGGGCTGCGGCTATCTCTTCGTCACCCTGCCGTCGGACACACAGGCTTACTTTCTCGTCGCACACGCCATCGGCCTCGTGCTTTATTTCGCGTGGGGGTTCAGGAAGAGCCGACTCGCCACACAACAATAAACAATCGAGGAAACGTCCATGGCCGTCATCACGCTCTCGCGGATCATCGCGCACTGGGCGGCGCTCCAGCCGGACCGTGTCGCCATCGATCACCTCGGCGACAAGGTGACGTGGGCGGAATTCGAGGCGCGCACCAACCGCCTCGCGCGCCAGTACGAACAGCTCGGCGTGAAGCCGGACGATTTCGTCACCATCGCGCTGCCCAATTCCATCGCCTTCATCGAAGCGTGTTTCGCCACGTGGAAGGCCGGCGCGACGCCGCAGCCGATCTCCGCGAAACTCCCGAAGCTCGAACGCGACCAGATCGTCGAACTGGGCCAGCCGTCGCTCGTCGTCGGTTGCGAGGCGGGCGCCTATGGAAAAACGCCCTGCCTGCCGGAAGGTTTCGCGCCGGATGCCGCGCTTTCCGATGCGCCCCTCGATGAACGCATGGCGTCCTCGATCAAGGCGATGACGTCCGGCGGCTCGACGGGGCGGCCGAAACTCATCGTCTCGAAAATTCCCGCCGCGTGGGACCCGGACGTCCCCTATCTCGAAATCCCGCAGCAGGGGGTGATGCTCATTCCGGGCCCGCTTTATCACAACGGCCCGTTTCTCTGGTGCATGATCGCGCTGTTCAAGGGCTGCACCGTGGGGCTCACCACGCGCTTCGATGCGGAGGAGACGCTGGCGCTGATCGACAGGCTGAAGGTCGATACCGTCTACATGGTGCCGACGATGATGCGCCGGATCTGGGCGCTGCCGGAGGAAACACGCGCGCGCTACGACGTCTCGAATTTGAAGTCGCTCTGGCATCTCGCGGCGCCGTGCCCGGCGTGGCTGAAGGAGTGCTTCATCGAGTGGCTGGGCCCGGAAGTGATCTGGGAGCTCTACGGCGGCACGGAAGGCCAGGGCTCGACGACCATCCAGGGCACCGCGTGGCTCACGCACAAGGGTTCGGTCGGCCAGCCTGTGCCGACCTGCGAGATGAAGATCGTCGGTGAAAACGGCGAGACCCTGCCGCCGGGCGAGATCGGCGAGGTGTTCCTGCGGCCGCTCGAAGGCCCGGGCACGAGCTACCGCTACATCGGCGCCGAGGCCAAGATCATCGACGGCGGCTGGGAGAGCCTCGGCGACATGGGCTGGATGGACGCCGAAGGCTTCCTCTACCTGACCGACCGCCTCTCCGACATGATCCTCTCCGGCGGCGCCAACATCTATCCGGCGGAAGTGGAATCGGCGCTCGACGCGTTTCCGGGGGTGCGGTCTTCCGCCGTCATCGGCCTGCCCGACGAGGACCTCGGCAATCGCCTCCACGCCATCGTCGACTGCCCGGACGGCCCGCCCGACGAAAAGGCGCTGCTGGCCCACCTCGCCAAGCGGCTGGTGCGCTACAAGATTCCGCGGTCGCTGGAATACGTCGCCGAGCCCCTGCGCGACGACGCGGGGAAAGTGCGCCGCAAGGACCTGCGGGCGGCGCGGGTCGCGCGCTAAGCCGGCGTGCAGTTCACGCGCCGCCTCCGCGAACCGGTGATGAAGGGCGATGTGACGTGCAGCGTTCGCATCTGGCTGCGCCCGCAGGTGAAAGTCGGCGGTCGATACCGACTCGGCCCGGGGTTCGTTGAAGTCACCGCCCTGCGCGAGATCGGGTTCGCCGACATCACGCCCGCCCTCGCGCGGCGGTCTGGTTTTGCCGGCGTCATCGATCTGCTCAAAACTGCCAAACACGGCGCGGGGGAGCACGTCTTCCTGGTGGAGTTCGTCTGGCGGGACGAGCAGAACGAAGTGTAATTGCCACGGCGAAGCGCTATGTGTATAATGTTAGAGCACTATACACATCGAGCCGCCATGCGCACCAACATCGACATCGACGACGCCCTCATCGCCGAAGCCATGGCGCTCACGGGGCTTGAAACCAAGAAGGCCGCGGTCGAGGAAGGCCTGCGCCGACTTGTCGAGAGCGAACGGCGGCGACGCGCCATCGAGGACACCGCGGGTATCGGCTGGGACGGCGACCTCGACGAGATGCGCAGCGGCTGGTCGCCGCGCCGTCCATGGGGCGTCAACGAGCCGTGATCCTGGTCGACAGCTCGGTCTGGATTGCCCATTTCCGCGGCGAGGTGAGCGAAGCGGTCCGGCTGCTGCGCGCGCCCGAGACGCGAAACGACATCCTGGTCGGCGACATCATCCTGCTGGAGTTGCTGCAAGGCGCGCGCGACGATGCGCACGCCAGCCGGATCGAAGGCGCCTTGCGGACCTTCGAGATCAGATCCCTTCTCGGCGACGTCCAGGCAAGCCGCGCCGCGCACCGCTATCGCACCCTGCGCGCAGCCGGGCTCACCATGTCCAAGACCGCAGACCTGATCATCGCCTCCTACTGCGTCGACCACGGGCATGCGCTGTTGCACCAGGACCGGGATTTCGACCGGGTCGCCGGCACGCTTGGATTGCGCCTGGCGTGCTAACCCCGCCGTTGCATCCCGCCTCCGCCTCCGCTATAGCCCCGCCTTCGTTTCCAGAGGCTCCCGCCCCGACCGCTCCCCCATGGGGCGACGACGGCTTTGGGGCTCACCAGTCAAGCAAGGATCAGGGTCGTGGCAGGCATCGTTTTGACGGTCGAACGTCGTGAAAAGACCGGCACCGGCGGCGCGCGCGCGACACGGCGCCTCCAGCAGGTTCCCGGCATCCTTTACGGCGGCGATCGCGGCCCGATCCCGATCGAGGTCTCCAGGAAGGAGCTCGTGAAGGCGGTGCGCTCGGGAAAGTTCATTTCCCACATGATCACCCTCGACCATAAGGGCGAGAAGCAGCCGGTCATCCCGCGCGCGATCCAGTTCCACCCGGTGACGGATGAGCCGCTGCA
Organism: uncultured Caulobacteraceae bacterium; assembly: GCA_964530695.1. Taxonomy (GTDB): domain Bacteria; phylum Pseudomonadota; class Alphaproteobacteria; order Caulobacterales; family Aquidulcibacteraceae; genus VFBF01. Next base: position 3,578 of record CAZGYQ010000007.1, on the reverse strand, counting down.
CGTCGATCTCTATCGCGTCGAAGAAAACAGCGTCATCGACGTGAACGTCCCCGTGCACTTCAAGAACCACGCCGACAGCCCCGGCCTGAAGCGTGGCGGCGTGCTCAACGTCGTCGAGCACACGATCCGCCTGAAGGTGAAGGCGATCGCGATTCCGGAAGAAGTCGTGATCGATCTCGCGGGCCTGGACGTGGGCGCGGTGATCCACCTCTCGGCGCTCACGCTGCCGGCCGGCGCGACGCCCGTCGTGAAGGACCGCGACCTGACGATCGCCTCGATCGGCGGCCGCATGGCGGAAGCCGCCGAACCGGCGGCCGAAGCGGCGCCTGCCGCTGCTGCGCCTGCAGACGCAAAGGGCGGCAAGAAGGACTGATTTTTCGCGCCATGGACTTCTGCGCTGCACCCCGTGCACGCATGGTGCGCAGCATGAGTGCGTGCAGAATGAAACTCCACCCCTCCCCCTTGCGGGGAGGGGGCAGGGGGCGGGGGGGCCGGCAGGTCGACCGAGCTCGCCGTCGGCTCCGTCCAGCACGACATCAGCGCCTTTTTGAAAGCGGACTTCAGGTCTGCGTTTGGGCGATCGCTCCGCCTCCCCACCCCTGCCCCTCCCCGCGAGGGGGAGGGGTTCATCGCTCTTCGCCTTCAACTCGCATCGCCGGCGGAGACTGACTCATGCTTCTCATCGTCGGCCTCGGCAATCCCGGCCCGAAATACGCGAAGAACCGCCACAACATCGGCTTCATGGCCGTGGACGAGATCGCGCGCTTCCATCGCTTCGGGCCGTGGAAGAAGCGCTTCCAGGCCGAATGCGCCGAGGGCGAGATCGCCAGCGTGAAGTGCCTCGCGATGAAGCCGCAAACCTTCATGAACGAAAGCGGCCGCGCCGTCGGCGAGGCTGCGCAGTTCTTCAAGATTCCGCCCGCCGAGATCATCGTATTCTACGACGAGATCGATCTCGCGCCCGGCCGCTTCCGCATGAAGACCGGCGGCGGCGCGGCGGGGCACAACGGCATCCGCTCCATCTCAGCAAGCCCCGTGGGCGCGGATTTCCGGCGCGCGCGCATGGGCGTCGGCCATCCCGGCCAGAAGGAACTCGTGCACGGCCACGTGCTCAGCGATTTCCACAAGGTCGATGCGCAATGGCTGGAGGCGCTGCTGCGCGCGTGCGCGGATGCGGCGGCGATGCTCGTGGCGGGAGAGGACGAGAAATACCAGGCCGAAGTCCTTCGTCTCGCGCCGGCGGACAAGGCCAATGTGCGCGGTCCCCGCGACGAGTGACGACGCTCGGTCGGTTGCGCCGCCTCCTCCGCCCGCCTAGGTGTGCGCGCGCATGCTCTACATGATCCTCCTCTATGCGCCGTCGCTGCTGTGCGGCATTCACGCGGTGCGCTCGGGCCGGGCGCAGACGTGGCTGTGGATCCTTGTGATCGCGCCGGGCCTCGGGCCGCTGATCTATCTCTTCGCCGTGCTGGTCCCCGAGTGGATGGGCGGACGCACCGCTCGCAAGCTCGGCGGCGCCGCTCAGAAGGCGCTCGACCCTGAGCGCGACTACCGGGCCGCCAAGCGGGCGCTCGAAGACGCCGAGACCGTGGGCAACCGCATGCGGCTGGCGCAGGCCGCCGCCGCGCTCGGCCGCTGGCTGGAGGCGGAAACCGCCTGGGCGCAATGCGTCATCGGCCAGTTCGCTGACGATCCGGTGGTGCTGCTCGGCCATGCCAACGCCCTGCTTGAGCTTGGCCGCTTCGACGAGGCGCTGAAGCGTCTGGAGGCGCTCTCGGCGCTGGGCAAGGAGAACGACACGGGTCCGGTCGCGCTCGCCTACGCCCGCGCCTATGAGGGCCTCGGGCGCAACGACGAGGCCGATGCGCCCTTCCGCTTCGCCGCCGACCGCATCCCCGGGCTTGAGGCCGCCTGCCGCTACGCGGCCTTCCTCGCGAAGACCGGCAAGCAGGAAGAGGCCCAGCTCGCGCTCGCCGAGATCGACCGGCGCTTCCAGAAGATCAATCCCCAGCTCCGCAACCTCGACCGCCCCTGGCGCGAGATGGCGGCCAAGGCGGTCGCCGCACGCGGATAGCGCTAAACGGGCCAGTATAACACGGGCCAGTGTCACACTGGCGCGCGTTGCACGGACACGTGCGACGTTGTATGATGTGACATGGCCAACGTCACCATCGCCCTTGATGACGACACCCTCGCCCGCCTGCGCTGGGACGCGCAAAAGGCGCAGAAGAGCGTCTCGCGCTACATTGCGGATTTGGTCGTCGCCGATCAGGAACGGCTGCGTCAGGAAGGCATCGCGGCCATGGAGGCGTTCCTGTCCGGCCCTCCCCTGAACCTGCTGCGTGACGACGGCACGCCCATCCCCAGAGAGGAGCTTTATGATCGTCCGTATCCTGGTGGACACGAACGTGATCCTCTACGTCCGCGATGGCCGGTTTCCGGACAAGCAGGCGCGTTGCGCGGCGTGGCTGAGGGCGGCGAGCCGTTCGGCGGCGATGGTGGTGAGCCCGCAGGTCGCCGGCGAACACCAACTAAACGCCCAAAGAAAACTTAGGGTGCAACGCGCCGACGCCCAGCTGGCGACCCGTCAGCTCATGGCCTACTGCGCGCGCGGGACAGAGCCGGAAGATGTTCTCCGGGCGCTCGACATCGAGACGCGCTGGAATGTCGCGTGGTGGGACGCCATGCACATCGCTTACGCGATCGGCGCCGGTTGCACGCACTTCCTGACCGAAGACGCCCAGTCCGCTCCGACAATCGATGGCCTGCGCATCATCGATCCGTTCCGCGCGTCGCCCGAAGAAATCCTCGGCGCAGCCTGATCATTCAGTGCCGCTTCGATTTCGCCCGCTTCTGCACGCTGTCGCCGAGATTGGTGACCCGGCCGCGGACGCCCGCGCGCTGCATCGCCTCGATCGCCTTGTCCATGTCCCAGTGCGGCACCCGGAGCACGCGGTCGGCGGCGTTGAGGGCCCCGAGGCGCTTGGCGGCGCGCTCCATGTGGATCACCGAGCCGGAGCGATCGACCTCGACGGCGCGCTTGCCGTCCTTGGCCTGCTTGTCGAGGCGTCGCCGCCGCGCCAGCGGCGGCTCCTCGAACGCCTCGTCGAAAGGCCCGTCCAGATCCGTTGCATACCGCGTACGCAGGCGCGCCATCGACCAGCTCCATCCAGAGACTGGACAATCGCGGTACATGTGTTCGCGGGAGACGCCAAGCTTTTGTGGATAACTCCGGAAACCGGGGCCCATGTTGGCGCTTGTAACGCCCCCGCGCTTCGGCCATGACCCGCCCCACCTGATTTCTGAGCGCCCGCCCGGGCGCATCCTCATTCCTCCGGAGACGGCCTTGGGCTTCAAGTGCGGCATCGTGGGTCTGCCGAACGTCGGCAAATCCACCCTCTTCAACGCGCTGACGCGCACCGCCGCCGCGCAGGCGGCGAACTACCCCTTCTGCACCATCGAGCCGAACGTCGGCGAGGTGGCGATGCCGGAGCCGCGCCTGCCGGTGCTGGCCAAGATCGCGGGCTCGAAGGAGATCATCCCGACGCGGATGAACTTCGTGGACATCGCCGGCCTCG
>CAZGYQ010000006.1:0-67028 GCA_964530695.1 uncultured Caulobacteraceae bacterium | reverse complement strand
CGCCGTAGCTGTCGGCGCCGAGACCGCCGAGCATGGTGTCGGCGCCGGCGTCGCCGTTGAGAACGTCGTCGCCCGCGCCCCCCTCGATGGAATCCGCGCCGTCGCCGCCGTGCACGTTGTCGGCGCCGTCGGCGCCGTAGAGCCTGTCGCCGTTCACGCCGCCGGTCAGCGTGTCGTTGAGATCGCTGCCTTCGAGCCTTTCAATGCCGGTCAGCGTGTCGAAGCCGGCGCCGCCGGTGTTCTGCGCGCCGACGATGGCGAGCGACACGGTGACGCCCGCCGCGACATCGACGTAGGAGACGAGGTCCACGCCCGCGCCGCCGTTGAGGCTGTCGTCCCCGAGGCCGCCCGCAAGCGCGTCATCGCCATTGCCGCCGGTCAGCGTGTCATTGCCGGCATCCCCGAAAAGCACATCGAGATCGTCGCCGCCGTCGAGAAGATCGTTGCCGTCGCCGCCCGCCAGGATGTCGCTGCCCGCATCCCCGTAGAGCAGGTCGTTGCCGCCGGAGCCCGCGACGAGGTCGCTGCCGGCGCCGGCATGGAAGATGTCCGCCGAGGCCGAGCCGAGGAAGTCATCGCTGCCGGATACGAGCAGGGAGGGATTGTTGATGAAGTCCTGCGCAGACCTGCCAAGCCCGCCAAGATCGTCAAAGACCGCAATGAGCGCGCCGCCGGAATCATAGAGCGCGACCGTATCCACGACGCCCGCTGGGGCGGTGCGGGTGGTCGATGGACCGGGGACGAACGTCGTCAGAGGGAAAAAGCCGATGAAGCCCACGCCGCCGAACGTGGAATCCGTGCGCACGACCCACTGGTCGGTGGCATTGAAAACGATCGAGAATGGCCTGCTGCCGCTGAACACGTTCAGGAAGTTCGAGCTGTTGCTCGTGGAGGCCGGATCGAAGGTCAGGCCGTTGTAGAAGTCGACGATGCTCATGCGTTCCCCCACATGGTGACGGGTCAACCTAGCATCGGTCAGGCCGCGGAGTCACCGGCGCGGCGCGGTTTCGCGCAGTTTCGTCGCGGGGAGCCGCGGCCCGGACGGGGGCGGGTTTCCCGATCCGGCGGCGCCATGCTACCCGGACGGGAAATTGAAGGATTCGTGACTTGACCATCGACATCGCGCCCGTCCGCCGGGCGCTCATTTCCGTTTCCGACAAGGCGGGGCTTGTGGAGCAGGCGCGGGCGCTCGCCGGGTTGGGCGTGGATCTCGTCTCCACCGGCGGCACGAAGGCCGCGATCGCGGCGGCGGGGCTTGCCGTGCGCGATGTGAGCGACATCACGGGCTTTCCCGAGATGATGGACGGGCGCGTGAAGACGCTGCACCCCGGCGTGCATGGCGGCCTGCTCGCGCGGCGCGACGCGCCCGATCACATGGCCTCGATGAAGGCGCACGACATCGTCGAGATCGATCTGCTCTACGTGAACCTCTATCCGTTCGAGGCGACGGCGGCGGCGGGCAAGCCGTGGGACGATTGCATCGAGAACATCGACATCGGCGGGCCGGCGATGCTGCGTGCCGCGTCGAAGAACCATGAGTTCGTCGTAGTATGCACGGACGCCGACGATCTCGCGCTGGCGCTTGCGGAGATCGCGGAGAAGGGCGGCACGACGCTCGCGCTCCGGAAGCGTCTCGCGGCGAAGACGTATGCGCGCACGGCGGCGTATGATGCGGCGATCTCCAACTGGCTCTTCGCGCAGCTGGGCGAAGAGGCGCCGGCGTGGCGCGCGGTGGGCGGCAAGCTGAAGCAGTCGCTGCGCTACGGCGAAAATCCGCACCAGCAGGCGGCGTTCTACGTGAATGGCGACAACCGTCCGGGCGTGGCCAGCGTACGTCAGGTGCAGGGCAAGGAGCTTTCGTACAACAATCTCAACGACACCGACGCGGCCTACGAACTGGTCGCGGAGTTCGATCCGCAAGAAAGCGCCGCCGTCGCCATCATCAAGCACGCCAATCCGTGCGGCGTGGCGCTCGGCGCCAATGTGCTCGAAGCCTATCGGCGCGCGCTCGCCTGCGATTCGGTTTCCGCGTTCGGCGGCGTGGTCGCGCTGAACCGCCGGCTCGACCGCGCGGCGGCGGAGGCCATAACGGAGATCTTCACCGAAGTCGTCATCGCGCCGGACGCGGACGAGGATGCGATCGCGGTGTTCGCGAAGAAGAAAAACCTGCGCCTCCTGCTCGCGGGAGGCCTGCCGGATCCGGCCGCGCCCGGGCTCTTTGCGAAGACGGTCGCGGGCGGTGTGCTGGTGCAGTCGCGCGACAACGGGCGCGTGTCGGCGGATTCGCTGAAGGTCGTCACGCAACGCGCGCCCAGCCCACGGGAAATCGCCGACCTGGTGTTTGCCTTCCGCGTGGCCAAACACGTGAAATCGAACGCCATCGTCTATGCGAAGGATGGCCAGACCGCCGGCATCGGGGCGGGGCAGATGAGCCGCGTCGACAGCGCGCGCATCGCCCGACGCAAGGCCGAGGATGCGGCGCAGCACATGGGATGGAAGGATCCCATGACAGTCGGCAGCGTCTGCGCTTCGGATGCGTTCTTTCCATTCGCCGATGGGCTGATGCAGGCCGTGCAGGCAGGCGCTACGGCGGTGATCCAGCCGGGCGGCTCCGTGCGCGACGATGAAGTCATCAAGGCCGCCGACGAGGCGGGTCTCGCGATGGTGTTCACCGGCATGCGGCACTTCCGGCACTGAGATGCGCGTGATCGGTTCCGTCACGCTTCTCGTGCGCGACTACGACGATGCGATCGCCTTCTATGTCGGCGCGCTCGGATTCGAGTTGCTCGAAGATACCGTGTTGAGCGCCGACAAGCGCTGGGTGCGCGTGGCGCCCCGGAATGCAATGGCGGGCGGGGGCGTCGCGTTGCTGCTCGCGAAAGCATCGATGCCCGAGCAGATCGCGCGGATCGGCGACCAGACGGGCGGGCGCGTCGGCTTCTTCCTGCACACGGATGACTTCGCGCGCGATCACGCGGCGTTCGTCGCCAAGGGCGTGCGGTTTCTGGAAGAGCCGCGCAGCGAGAGCTACGGCAAGGTCGCGGTGTTCAGCGACCTCTACGGGAACAAGTGGGATCTGATCGGCCCCCCTGAACGATAGGTAGGCGTCACGCGGCGGGCTTCGTCACCGTCATGAAGTAGTTCATCGACACGTCGTCACTTGTTTTCCACACGCCCGTCAGCGGATTGAAGCTCAGGCCCACCGGCGCATCCGCCTCCAGCGGCAGGAGCGCGGCGGCGAGTTCGTCGGGCTTCACCAGCTTCTCGAAATCGTGCGTGCCATGCGGCACCCAGCGCAGGATGCGTTCGGCCGCGGTGATGGCGAGCGCGCGGGCCTTCGCGGTGCGGTTGATGGTGGAGAAGATGACGAGGCCGCCGGGCTTGGCGAGCGCGACGGCCGCTTCGCAGAAGGCGAACATGTCGGCCACGTGCTCGATGATCTCCAGCGCGAGGACCACGTCGAACGTCGCGCCAGAGGCGGCGAGGTCCTCGGCGGTTCCCTGCCGGTAGTCGATGGTCAGGCCGCCCGCCATCGCGTGCGCCTGGGCGGCCTTCACGCTCTCTTCCGCGCCGTCGAGGCCGGTCACACGCGCGCCCAGCCGGGCCATGGGCTCGGTGACGAGCCCGCCGCCGCAGCCCACGTCGATCATGGTCAGCCCCTCGAAGGGGCGGCGGCCCCCCTCGCGGCCGAAATGCGCGCCGATGGCCTCGCGCAGGAAGCCCAGCCGGGCGGGGTTCATGCGGTGCAGAGGGGCGAAGTCGCCCTTGGGGTCCCACCAGGCCTCGGCCATGGCGGCGAACTTGGCGATCTCGGCGGGGTCGAGGGTGGTGGCGGACATGTCGGGACATTGGCCTCCGGGCGTTGGCGGTCAAGCAACGCGCCCGGTTTTGCGGCAGAAGGGCGCGCTGGGGCCTGCTATTTTCCATTCAGGTGTTTCTCCCGGCGCGGATCGGCTATGACGGTCGTTCCCCAATCCTGGCGAAGGACGTAAGCGGTCGGCGCAATGACGCGTGTGGTGATGAAATTCGGCGGCACGTCGGTGGGCGACGTGGAACGGATCCGGCGCGTGGCGCGGATCGTGGCGGCGGAGCGCAAGCCCGGGCCCGATGGCAAGGCGAAGGGCATCGCCGTCGTCGTCTCGGCCATGTCGGGGGAGACCGACCGGCTGGTGAAGCTCGCCCGCGACGCCGGCGGCGAGACCGCGAACGGCCCGGCGGCGGGCGGCCCCGGCTTCGATGACGAGTACGACGTGATCGTCTCCACCGGCGAGCAGGTGACGACCGGGCTTCTCGCGCTCGCGCTGCGCCAGCTGGGCATTCCGGCGCGCTCCTGGCAGAACTGGCAGATGCCGCTGCGCACCGACGTCGCGCACGCCAAGGCGCGCATCGATACGATCGACGAGAACGGCGATCTCGCGCGCGCCATCGATTCAGGTGAGGTGGCCGTGATCCCCGGCTTCCAGGGCATCACCGCCGACGATCGCATCACGACCCTCGGGCGCGGCGGCTCGGACACCTCCGCGGTGGCGATCGCGGCGGCGCTGAAGGCCAATCGCTGCGACATCTACACGGACGTCGACGGCGTCTACACGACCGATCCGCGGATCGTTCCGAAAGCGCGGCGGATCGACAAGATCTCCTACGAGGAAATGCTGGAGATGGCCTCGCTCGGGGCCAAGGTGCTGCAGACGCGCTCGGTGGAGCTCGCCATGGCGCAGCGCGTGCCGGTCAGGGTGTTGTCGAGTTTCGTGGAGCCGGGCGAACCCAACGCCGGCACCATCGTATGTGACGAGGAAGAGATCGTGGAAAAGCAGATCGTGTCGGGCGTGGCCTATTCGCGCGACGAAGCGAAGGTGTCGCTGATCGGCGTGGTCGACGCGCCCGGGGTCGCGGCGGACATCTTCGGCCGCCTTGCTGACGCCAACATCAACGTCGACATGATCGTCCAGAGCCAGTCGCGCCAGGAAGGCAAGCAGAACATCGTGTTCACGTGTCCCGACCGCGACGCGCCCCGCGCCGACGAAATCCTGCATGCTGCGGGCGAGAAGATCGTGTTCGACGAACTGCACATCAAGCGCGACGTGGCGAAGGTGAGCGTGATCGGCATCGGCATGAAAAGCCAGGTCGGCGTGGCCCGCACCATGTTCTCGGCGCTCGCCGCGAAGGGGATCAACATCGAGGTCATCGCGACGTCGGAGATCAAGATCTCCGTCATCATCGATTCCCAGTACGTCGAACTCGCCGTGCGCGCGCTGCACACCGCCTACGGCCTCGATGCCGCGTAACGGATGAACGCCACGCCCGCCCCCGGCGCGGCGCGCGTGCTCGTGCGCAAGCTGCGCGAGATCACGAACACGTCCGACACGGCGCAGGCGAAGCTCAACCGCCTCGTGACCATGATCGCCTCGACGATGGTCGCCGACGTGTGCTCGATCTACCTGAAGCGCGGCATCATCCACGAGCTGTTCGCGACCGAGGGCCTCAAGCCCGAGGCGGTTCACCGCACGCGGCTGAAGGAAAATGAAGGTCTCGTCGGGCTCGTGGCGGAAACCGCCCGTCCGCTGAACATCGCCGACGCGCCGCATCACTCGCGCTTTTCCTATCGTCCGGAAACCGGCGAGGATCCGTTCAACGCATTTCTCGGCGTGCCCATCGTGCGGTCCGAGCGCGTCTTCGGCGTGCTCGTCGTGCAGAACCGCGCGGCGCGGGTCTACAGCGAGGAGGAGGTCGAGTCGCTGCAGATCGTCGCCATGGTGCTCATGGAGATGGTGGCGGCGGGCAGCTTCGGCGATCTCACGGGCCTGCAGGAAGTCGAAGTCCGCCCGAGCCGTCCCGAGCGGCTTGTGGGGCGCGCGTTTGCAGACGGCCTCGCCATCGGCCGCGCGGTGCTGCACGAACCGCACGCGCCGCTAGGGCGTGCGTTCTCCGACGATCCCGTCAAGGAAGAGGCGCGCCTCGATGCGGCGCTCGCGCGCGTGCGCAAGACCATCGACGAGCACATTGAAAGCGATCCGGGCAGGCTTTCCGGGCAATCGCGCGAAGTGCTCGAAACGTTCCGGATGCTGGCGAACGATCGTTCCTGGGAAGCGCGCCTGAAGCGCGCCGTGCGCGACGGGTTGTCCGCGGAAGCCTCGGCCGAACGCGCCCGCGCCGAGCACCGCGCCAAGATGCAGGCCGCGCGCGACGCCTACATGCGCGACCAGATGCACGATCTGGAGGATCTCGATAACCGGCTGATGCGCGCGCTCGCTTCGCCCGACGGCGACGACAAGCTGTCGCTGCCGGAGGACGCCATCCTCATCGCCCGCGACATCGGTCCTGCGGAGCTTCTGGACTACGGCGCCGATCGCCTCAAGGGCGTGGCGCTGGAAGAGGGCGGCGCTTCATCGCACGCCACCATCATCGCCAAGGCGCTCGGGATTCCGATGGTCGGGCGTCTGACGCAGATCGGCGCGCGCGTGGAAGCGGGCGACCGCATCGTGCTCGACGGCGAACGCGGCGAGGCGCGTCTGCGGCCGGAGCCGGAAGTCGTCGTCGCCTACGAACAACGCCTCGAACTGCGCTCCGCGCAGGCCGAGGAGTTCGCCCGCCAGCGCGATGATCCCGCCGTCACGCGCGATGGCGCGGAAATCGCGCTGCTGCTGAACGCGGGCCTCATGCTCGATGTGCAGCATCTCGGCGACACGGCGGCCAAGGGCATCGGCCTCTTCCGCACCGAGTTCCAGTTCATGGTGTCCGAGCGGCTTCCGCGCACCAGCGAACAGATCAAGCTCTATAGCGATGTGCTCGCAGCGGCGGGGGACCGTCCCGTCACCTTCCGCACGCTCGATGTCGGCGGCGACAAGGTGCTCTCCTATGTGCCGACGGAGCGGGAGGAAAACCCGGCGCTCGGCTGGCGCGCGCTGCGCATCGGGCTGGAACGTCCGGCGTTGCTGCGCACGCAGGTGCGCGCGCTCATCGAGGCGGCCGAAGGCAAGCACCTGCGCATCATGTTCCCGCTGGTCACCGTGCCGCAGGAGTTCATCGACGCGCGCGACATCGTCGAGAAGGAACTCGCCGTCGCCCAGGCGCGCAAGCGCAACGGCCCGGCGAAGCTCGAGGTCGGCGTGATGATCGAGGCGCCGGCCATCGCCTTCGCCATCGGCATGCTGGCGGGAAAGGCCGACTTCCTCAGCATCGGCACCAACGACCTGATGCAGTATTTCTTCGCCGCCGACCGCAGCAATCCGCGCGTCGCCGACCGCTATGACATCCTCAGCGCGCCGGCGCTCAAGTTCCTGCGTTTCATCCGCGAACAGGCCGCCGAGGCGGGGCTGCCCCTGTCTGTCTGCGGCGAGGCGGCCGGCAAGCCGCTGGAGGCGATGACCCTGATCGCGCTCGGATATGACAGGCTGTCCATGCCGGCGGCGGGCATCGGGCCGGTCAAGCGAATGCTCCGCAGCCTCGATGCGCAGGCCGCGCATGCGGAGCTGGAGAGCCTGCTGAAGTCGCACAACACGTCGCTGCGCCCCGAACTGAGCGCCTGGGCCAAGCGCGAGGGCGTCGCACTCTGAGCGTCTCGTCCGCTGCAGTGAACGCGGGATTAACCAGACGTATCGTTGAATGACCTGCCGCATGTGAGTAGGATGAACGCGGCGCGGAACTTGCTTAAATTTCACTGCGACGGCGTGCGGCGCACTGCCGACGGAAACAAGAGACCATGTTCAATCCTCCTCCAGGCGCTCCTCATGACGGAAATGAAACGCCCGCCGCGCGCCCTCAAGCCCGCCCTGCGGCTGTCCTTCCCGCCATGGAGCCGAACATGAGAGCGGGCACGAAGCTGCGCACCGCGCGCGAAGCGCAGGGCCTTTCGCTCGAGCAGGTGGCGGCCAAGACCCGCATCCGCGTGGAGTACATCGCCGCCCTCGAGACGATGAACGTCAATCTCATTCCCGGTAAGGCCTACGCCAAGGCCTACCTCCGCAGCTACGTGAAGTTTCTCGGCATGACCGGCGAGGAACTGCTTTTCCAGTACGAAAACGAGAGCGCGCGCCTGCGCGAGGACGCCGGCGACCAGATCCGCAACCCGGACTCCAAGCCGGCGCCGGAACGTCCCTGGCTCGCCGCAGCTGCGCTCGCGGTTGTCTGCGCGGCCTTCGTCGGCTGGCGGGCGATGCAGGACGGCTCGACCGAAGCGCCCCCCGCGCCGGCGCAGACCCGAACCGAACGCGCCGAGGCGGCCATTCCCGCCGCGCCGGCACCGGCGGTGGCTGAAGATCCCTGGGGCGGGCTGTCCACCCAGGTGGTCGAGATACGCGCGACGGTTCCCGCGTGGCTTGAGGTGCGCGGACCCGACGGCACCATTTTTGTCTCGCGCACCATCCAGGCGGGCGAGACCTACCGCCCTGACGTCGGCGGCAACTGGACGCTGCATGCCAAGGACGGCGGCGCGTTCGAGGTGTTGCTGAACGGCGCGCTCGTCGGCCTGCTGGGCGACGCGGGGGCTCCCGTCCTCGGCCGTCAGGTCGACAGGATCGCGGCGACGCCGCCCGCGCCCACGGCGCCGGTCGGCGAGGGCTGAGCGCCGCGCCACGGTAGCGTCCCGGCTCCGCTGCGCCTAAGTATCAGCCGACGCGGCGAAGAGATTCCATGACGGCCGACCTGCACCATATCCGCCCCTGGCGGCGCATCGAACGGCGCGTCTCGCGGCGGATTCACGTCGGCAGGGTCCCGGTGGGCGGCGGCGCGCCGATCACCGTGCAGTCGATGACGAACACGCTGACCTCCGACGCGCAGGCGACGATCGCGCAGGTCCTGCGGATGGAGGAGGCGGGCGCCGACATCGTGCGCGTCTCCTGTCCGGACCAGGAATCGACCGCGGCGCTGCCGGCGATCGTGAAGGCGGTCAGCGTGCCGATCGTCGCCGACATCCACTTCCACTACAAACGCGGCGTCGAGGCCGCGATCGCCGGCGCGGCCTGCCTGCGCATCAACCCCGGCAACATCGGCTCCTCCGCGCGGGTGAAGGAGGTCGTGCAGGCGGCGAAGGATCACGGCTGCTCCATGCGCATCGGCGTGAACGCCGGTTCGCTCGAGAACGAACTGCTGGAGAAGTACGGCGAGCCCTGTCCGGAGGCGATGGTCGAGAGCGCGCTGCGCCACGCCGCCATGCTCGAGGAGCATGATTTCCACGCGTACAAGATTTCCGTGAAAGCGTCCGACGTCTTCCTCGCGGTCGCGGCCTACCAGCAACTCGCCGAAGCGACCGATGCGCCGCTGCATGTGGGCGTCACCGAGGCGGGCGCGCTGCGCATGGGCACGGTGAAGTCGTCCATCGGCATGGGCGCGCTCTTGTGGGCCGGGATCGGCGACACGATCCGCGTCTCGCTCGCCGCCGATCCGGTGGAAGAGGTAAAGGTCGGTCACGATCTGCTCAAGTCGCTCGGCCTGCGCAGCCGCGGCGTGAACATCATCGCGTGTCCCTCTTGTGCGCGGCAGGGCTTCAACGTGATCGACACGGTGGAGAAGCTGGAGTCGCGTCTTGCGCACATCGCCGAACCGATCACGCTCTCGATCATCGGCTGCGTCGTGAACGGCCCGGGCGAGGCGCTGATGACCGATCTCGGCTTCACCGGCGGCGGCGCCGGGAGCGGCATGATGTATGTGAGCGGGAAACCGGATCACAAGGTCTCGAACGAGGCGATGGTGGATCACATCGTCGAACTCGTCGAGAAGCGGGCGGAAGCGATGCGGAACGCCCCACCGGCCGAAATCGTCTGAGCTGTCCGTGCCGACCCTCGACCCTCGCGCGCGCGCCATTCTTGTGTGTTTGGTATTGGTCGTCGGCGGTTGGATGCTGATCGATACTGTCATTGCCTATCGTTCCGTTCCGCCGCGCGCGGGAGTCGGTCGCGTCGTCTACAAGCAGGGGCAGGCTTTCGGCTTCGGCCCAGGCGGCAATGAGGCGGGTGTGATTGTTTTTTCGATTTCCCATAAAACGGCTGATGCGCTGGAGAAGGATGCGCTTTCCTTTCTTCACGACCTTCCGGTCTCGCGCGGCTGTAGCAGCTACCGTGAGTGGCATGAAACACCTGTCGCTGGAGGTATTGCGGGCGAGGGGGTTACATCGGTAAATCAGGCGACGACGTTCGATGGCTATCTGAATCGCTACGGATTTGGCTTTGACCTGCCGCCGAACCTACAGAGAATGCTGGATCGCGCGTTTGTAGAAACGGGAAGCTACTATGCCTTGGGCGGGTGTGGCGGCGACTTGTTTATATTTATGCCGGGAGAGTATCGGGCGGCGTTCGTCTATTCTGGTTGAGCACGGGATCACACTTCAAAAAGGTTAGGATCGACTCATGGAAACCCGCGACGCCAACGGCAACATCCTCGCCGACGGCGACACCGTCCACCTTATCAAGGACCTGAAAGTGAAGGGCACATCCGTCACGCTGAAGCGCGGGACGGTGGTCAAGAACATCCGTCTCACGGACGATCCCGCCGAGATCGAGTGCAACGCCGAGAAGGTGAAGGGCCTCGTGCTGCGCACGGAATTTCTGAAGAAGGCGTGACGGACGTCACGTTACCATCTCGAAACGAGCCCTAGACAGTGCGCGGTGCTAGTCCAGCGCCGTTCACATCGCCGCCGACACCGCAGGGGTTCCGCCATGGCCATCGACATCTCGAAAATTCTCTCTTCCCTTGGCGACGATCTCGCCGCGCAGGCGGGCGAACCCGTGGGCCTCGACAAGGACCAGTCGGTGCGTGTGGCCAAGGCGCTTTCGCAGCACATCGGCGGCGGCAAGGATCTCGCGATCAAGGCGGCGGCGGCGGACACCGGCCTGACCGAAGACGTGATCTCCTCGATGCTCGCCAAGCTGATCGAGACCGGCAAGGAAAAGCTCCTGAGCGAAGGCGCCGTCGGCGACGCGATCGATAGCGCCAAGGATCAGGCCATGGCTGCCGTCGGCAACATCGGCGGCGAAGCCGCAAAGGGCATCTTCGGCAAGCTCTTCGGCAAGAAGGCGAGCTGAATCGAGGGCGGTCATGGCGGCGTCGCTGCAGGCGGCGTCGTCACGGCCGGTGTCGTGACGCCGAGGTTCTGGGCGAGGAACGTTTCGATCTCCTCAAGCATCTGCGTGCGCGTCGCGGCGGCGGACAGCCAGTGGTCGTCTCCGGTCAGCACCACCACGCGCGGCGGCTTTCCCGCATCGCGCAGGCGTCGCGCCATGATTTTCGTCTGCTCCGGCGGCACGACTGAATCTTCCGTCGAGTGCATCAGCAACACTGGCGCCCTTACGTTGGCCGCGAGATTCGCCGGCGAGACGGCGCGGATGCGCGCGGCGTCTTCCGCGCGATTGCCAATCGAAAGCTGCCAGAAGTCAGCGCTCGGGCCATTTGCATCTCCCTGCATTTCCTGCCGGAGCATCAGCGACAGGTCCGACACGCCGTTGATGCTCACCGCGCAGGCGTAGCGTTCGGGCGTGAGCGTGACGCCCGCGAGTGCGGCATAGCCGCCGTAGCTCGCGCCGACGATGCACACCCGCTTCGCATCGACCCGGCCGGTGCGCACCAGCGCGGCGACGCCGTCCTCGACGTCGGTCTGCATGCGGCCGCCCCATTCGCGCCGGCCTGCTTCCAGCCATGCCTCGCCGTACCCTCTGGAGCCCCGGAAATTTGGTTGCAGCACCATGTAGCCGCGCGAGGCGATGAACTGGGCCCACCAGTTGAACGTCCAGGAATCACGCGAATGCGGGCCGCCGTGGACGAGCACGACAAGCGGCATGTTGCGCGGCTCCAGTCCGTTGGGGACGGTCAGATAGGCCGGTATGCGCACACCGTCGCGGGCGGGGTAGGTAATGCCTGAAACCGACGAAACGCCTTCCGGCGGCAATTCGGGATAGAGGGCGCCGAGCTTCCGGAGGCGTTTTTCCGCTGGTTCATAGACATAGTAGGAGCCGGCGTTTCCAGGGGCCTCGCCAAATACGAGGATGCGTCGCATGTCGCGCGACCAGGACAGCACCAGCCCATAGCCTCCAGCGAACGTCGCCGTCACGTCTCCGGCGATGGCGGCGAGACCCGGTTCGAAGAAGTGCTGTTTCGGCAGATCTTCGGTCCACTGCGCGCCGACAATGCGCCGCGTCCAGGGATCGGCGATGGCGCTGGTTGTGTCGTGGCGCAGGGCCTCGTGGACGAGGGTATGGGCGCCCGTCGCGAGATCCACGCCATAGAGCCCAACCCGGTCGCCGCCTTCCGGCGTCTCAAGGGTCGCGAGACGTCCGTCCGCGAGCAATCCGAGAAGGGGCGGCGGCGCGCCGGTCTCCGACTCGCCTTCGTCTATCTGCCGTTCAGCGTCGCCCTGGACCGAGAACAGCTTCCAGCGGTTGGTGTTCTCCTGCGACTCCGTGCGCGCCACGAGCCGGCCGGACTCGTCGAGGAGCATGTCCCAGCTGTCCGGCGATGCGCTCTGCTGGATGCGGCCGTCGCCCGTGAGCAGGTTGACGCGGAAGACCGCCAGCCGTCCGTCGCGCGTGGGCGATGTGCGCCCGAGCATGCGGCCGAATCCGGGATCGCCGACGATGGGCGCCTGAAGATCATCGAGCCGCGAAGCCGCCCAGCTCGCGCTCTCCTTCTCCATCATGAGCCTCATGCGCCTGTCTGCCAGAGAGAGAGTGCCGACGCGGTAGTATTCGAAGAGCCGCTGCGCGCCGCGCCGCTCATACCCCGCCGCCGTCGCCTGATCGCTTGTCAGCGTCTTGCTGATGACGAAGGTGGCGATCGACTCGCTGGCCCAGCCGACGCCCCGCAGGATGTGGTCTTCCGGCGGTCTGACTGCGAAGGCGGCTCGCTGGGCGTCGATATCGTAGATTTGCGCGTACGAATTGCTGTCGGCGTTCACAACGACGATGACGTGGCGCCCATCGGGGGAGATCGCCACGTCGTCCATGCTGGGAAGCCGACCATAGACCGAAGCCGGCGGCGGCTGGGCGACGGCGGGCGCGCCGAGCGCAAGCGCGAAGAAAATCGCCAGCAGAAATCTTGCGGTCATCTTTGTCCCCTTCGGTCCCACACCGTTGTCTATTTTAGCTCATCGCGCGTCCGGCTGTCTTGTGGGATGTGCGATCTGGAAGGCGGGGTGCGCGGCGGCGGCCATGTCGACTTCGGCGAGGCGGCGCCAGTGGCGGATGTCGAGGCCGTAGCGCGAGACCGCCGCGTAGATCTGCGGCACGACGCAGACGTCGGCGAGGGTCGGCGCATCTCCCCAGCACCACGGTCCTTTCGGGCTCTCGGCGAGCATCTGTTCGATGGCGGTGAAGCCGTCCCTGATCCAGCGCGTGGCCCAGGCGGCGACGCCGGCTTCGTCCTGGCCGTATTCCTTGCGCAGGTACTGCAGCACGCGGAGATTGCCGAGCGGGTGGATATCGCACGCCACCGCGTTTGCGATGGCGCGGACCTTCGCGCGCGCCACGGGATCGCGCGGCAGCAGCGGCGGTGTGGGATGGGTTTCCTCAAGCCATTCGATGATCGCCATCGACTGCGTGAGCGTCTCGCCGTCGTCGGTGACGAAAGCGGGAACGAGCCCCTGCGGATTGCGCGCGAGAAAATCCGGATCGCGCTGCGCCGACGCCGTGAGATCGATCGCGACCTGCTCGCAGGCCACGCCCTTCAACGCCAGTGCGATGCGCGTCCGGTGCGAGGTGCCCGAGCGCCAGTAGTTGAAGAGCGTCGCCATCAGCTCATCTCGAAATCTATGCGCGCGACGCCTTCGACGCGGGCCGATACCTGATCGCCGCGCGTGATGCGGCTGACGCCTTCGGGCGTGCCGGTGAAGATGAGATCGCCCGGCGCCAGCGTCCACACTTCGGAGATGCGCGCGATGATCGCCGGCACGGGCAGGATGAGATCGGAAAGATCGCCCGACTGGCGTGTCTCGCCGTTCACGGCTAGGTCGATGGCGCCGGATTTCGGATGGCCGATGCGCTCGGCGGGGAAGATGGGCGAGATCGGCGCCGACGCTTCGAACGCCTTGCCGCGTTCCCACGGCTGGCCTTTGGCTTTCGCGTCGTTCTGCCGGTCGCGCTTGGTGAGATCGACGCCGACGGCGTAGCCGTAGACGAGGTCGAGCGCCTGCTCATACGCCACGTCCCAGCCGCCGCGGCCGATGGCGACGACGAGTTCGACCTCGTGGTGGAGATTGTCCGTATCCGGCGGGTAGGGGACGCGATTGCCTAGCACGATCGCGTCGGCGGGCTTCATGAAGAAGAAGGGTGGCTCGGCGCCCGGGTCGGCGCCCATCTCGCGCGCGTGCGCGGCGTAGTTGCGGCCGACGCAGTAGATGCGCCGGACGGGAAAGGCGCGGGTCTCCCCGTCGACGGGAACCGTGGGCGGGGCGAGCGGGAAGATCAGCTGGGTCATGGGGCGGGCATAGCCAGTTCGCGGGGGGAAGGGAATGTGGGTGGGCGTGGACCGCGGAGAGCAGGACCGCCGGCGCCCTCGCCGGCAGCGGTGCGTCGATCACGTGCCGTCGGTGCGTGGATGTTCGGCCCATGCCGGCGATGACGGGGCGTTGCTTGCGCGGCACGCGTCACACCCGAGATGCCGGCCCCCCACCCGACCTTCCCCTTGAGGGAGGCAAGGCGATGAGATTGGTGACAGGGATGCCGCCGCGAGCCTACTCGATGCGGAACTGCAGCCGCACGTCGAACACCGCGCCGTTGCTCGTCGCTCCGTCGGTCAGTGTCGGTTCGACGCGGACGCCTCTTGTTGCGTTGATCGCGGCGGCGCGAAACAGTGCGGCGTGGGCGGGGGCGGCCGCGCGGGCATGGGTGCAGATGACCGACTGATCCGCCTGCGCCTGGCACGTCACGGTCAGGTCCGCCTCAATGTTTTCGTGCAAGGCGGCGGGCGGATAATCCATGCGCAGAATCTCTGGCCGACGGGCGAAGCGCACCCGCCCGGTCGCATTTGCTGGCTGATCAGCGAACGCGTAGGACCGGACGTCGCCGGGATCGAGCGTCACGGGCAGCGAGATCGTCATCTCCTGCGGATCGTCGACGTCGACGCCGGTCATGTCAAAGATGTAGCCCATGGCAAGCTGGCGGAGCGCGCGCACGTGCGCGTTCGCGAGCGGCGGCGTCTCCGCGGGCGGGCGGCAGCTGAACGTCAGTCCCGTCGTCCGGTCGAGCGAGCATTGCATGGTGCGCGTGAGCGGCGCCGCGAGCGGCGCGCCGACCGGATCCGGCGTCTGCACGGCGAGCATTGTGTGGTGTCGCAAAGCCAGGCTGGGCCGGCGCGTCGCTTTCGCGGCGTCGTATGCAAAGGCCGCCGGCGGCGGCTTCGGCAACGCCATGCTGACCTCCAGCCGCAGGCGGCAGCGCCGGGGGTCAAATTCCGTGGTCACTTCCACGTGAGGGTTGCCGAGCGTCGTCTGGCCATTGGAGGCGTTCAGGGTGAAGGTGTCGGGATCCCGCCGCCTCCACTTCGATTGCGGCCAGGGAGTCACGCCGCGCCGGGCGTCGAGCATCGCGGTCGCGTCCGGCGCAAGGGCGATCGTCTCGCCGAAGGTGGTCGAGCTTCCAGCGGTCGTTTGCGGCAGGACGACGAGACCGCCCTCGGTGCGCGTGGCGTTGAATGTCGTCCTGCCCGGCTGGGTCACGACGTGGGGTGGCTTGGCCTGCAGCGGGCCGGTGGCGTCGCGCGCGGCCAGATACCATGTGCGCGACTGCTCCACGCATTGCAGTGCGGTCAGCGCGTCGATCTCGGTATCGAGCACAAGCCCGCGCTCATAGCGCGTGTGCCGGACCCAGACGTGCGCGCGCCGTCCTGCGAAGTCGACGGCGTCGGCGGCGGTCGCCGTGGACACCGCGCCGCTGGGAAGGGTCGCGAGCGAATGCCACCGCGCCTCTGGTAGTGCGGCCCTGGCCTCCTCGACGGTGGCGCCGAAGGCGAGGGGCCCGAAGCGCAGCGCCGCCTGCTGGGCGTGGGCGTTCGGTGAGAGAATGAGGATGACCGCCGCGGCGATCGGCGAGAGCCATGGACGGGGCCGGTTCAGGATCGATGTTCGCATGGTTGACAGTCTGCCGGTCCTCGAAACAGGTCGCAAGAAACCCGCCCGACCAGGCGCAGCCGGCCGTCGTCATTTGCCCGCGCAGGGACCTCGCGCCCGGCCATCGCAGGAGCTAGTCTCCCCCCATGAAACTCGCCTCCCTCAAGCATGGCCGTGACGGCCGCCTCGTCGTCGTTTCCGAAGATCTCGCCTGGTGCGTGGACGCCTCTCCCGTGGCGGAGACGCTGCAGGCCGCGCTCGATGACTGGGGGCATGCGGAGCCCGGGCTGCGGGCGCTGGAGGAGAGCCTTATCCACGGCTCCGTGCCGAAGGAGCGCTTCCACGAGCGCGAGTGCGCCTCGCCCTTGCCGCGCGCATTCCAGTGGGCGGACGGCTCGGCCTACGTCAATCACGTGGAACTGGTGCGCAAGGCGCGCGGCGCGGAGATGCCGGAGAGCTTCTGGACCGATCCGCTGATGTATCAGGGCGGCAGCGACAGTTTTCTCGGCCCGCGCGATCCGATCCCGCTCGCCGATGAAGACTGGGGCTGCGATTTCGAGGCGGAGGTGGCCGTGATCGTCGGCGACGTGCCGCAGGGCGCGAGCGTGGAGGAGGCCGCCGACGCGATCCGCCTCGTGATGCTCGTCAACGACGTATCCTTGCGCAATCTCATCCCGAACGAACTCGCCAAGGGCTTCGGCTTCTTCCATGCAAAACCGTCGAGCGCGTTCTCGCCGGTCGCCGTGACGCCCGACGCTCTGGGCGCGGCGTGGGACGGCAAGAAACTCAGCCTGCCGCTTCTGTCGGCCATCAACGGCAAGGCCTTCGGCAAACCGAACGCGGGCGTCGAGATGACGTTCGATTTTCCCACCCTCATCGCACACGCCGCAAAGACGCGCCCCTTATGCGCGGGAACCATCATCGGCTCGGGCACGGTGTCGAACCGCGATCCTGATGGCTCTCCCGGCAAGCCCGTGAGCGCAGGCGGTCTCGGCTATTCGTGCATCGCGGAAATGCGCACGGTGGAGACGCTCAGCGGAGGCAAGCCCGAAACGCCGTTCCTGCATCACGGCGACCGCGTCGAGATCGACATGCTCGACGGAGGGGGGCACTCCATTTTTGGTCGCATCGAGCAGGTGGTGAGCGGAACTTAGCTCGCCCCCCGCGATCGCCGGGGACCATTGCGGGCGGGGATCGTGGCGCCGCGCTCAAGGTTCCAACCTGGAAGGGACCCCTGACCTTCGTCGGGGCCGAACAAAAAGGGGCGGTGCGTCACTCCGCGGGCGTCGCCTCCGGAGCGCGTCCATTCCAGCCGCGCAGCCACAGCCGTTGCAGTCGCCCGAACAGACCCTTGATGTCCTTGCCGATGACGTACCAGCAGGGCGTCAGGATCAGTGTCACCGGCATGCACAGGAGCACGCCGAACGCCAGCGACAGCGCCATCGGTTTCAGGAATTGCGCGATCGCGGCGTTTTCCAGGATCATCGGCGCCATGCCGATGAACTCAGTGACGGACGTGAGGAAGATCTGCCGGAAACGCGAGACGCCGGCCTCCACGGCGCCATGTGCGACGCTGACGCGCGCGAGCGTGTAGCCCTCGGCTTCTGCGCCCTCGGCCATTTCGCGCATCTCGCGCGCCTGCTGGTGACGCCACTCGTTGCGGGTGGCGAAATAACCGGCGTACTCCGGCTCCGCGGGCATGCCTGAGCGCGGGTGCAATTCAATCGCGCCATCGCCGAAGTGCGCCGCGATGGATTTCCGCATCAGCGGCTCGTCGAGTTCGAAGCTCTCGCCGATGGGCTTCACTTCCCAGCGCGAGCCGTCTTCGCCCTGCACCTCGGCGATTCCCTCACCCTCGCGCGGGCGCTCGCCCGCCTTGAGCTTGCGCAGGCCGAAGAAGGCGCGGATCTGGTTGGCCTTGTCGACGAGCACGACGTTGTCGTTGACCACCACGCCCGCCGCCGCGATCACGCCGAGATAGGAGAAAAGCGCAAACGACGTGCCGAAGATCGCGTGGCCGAACGTGGAGCCCACGAAGGCGAACGGGATCGCCGACATGATCAGCGCCGGCTGCCAGTACGAGCGGAAGACGATCGCCAGCAGCATGTACATCGCAAACAGCGACATCAGGATCAGCGGCCCCAGTTCGCCGAAGAACTCCGCCTGCGCCTCCGCCTCGCCGATCGCGCGGCGCGAGACTGTGGGATATTTCTGCAGCAGGGCGGGGAAGAACTGGTCCTCCAGCTCCTTCATGATCTTCGGGCGTTCTTCCTTCACGCCTTCGGCTTCCACGAGGATAGAGCGCAGACGCTGGCGGCGGTCGAGGCCGGTGACGCCCGGCGCGAACTCGACGTCGGCGACCGACGCCAGCGGCACCTCGCGGCCGTCCGCCGTGCGGATGCGGAACTGCTGCAGGCTTTCCAGCGTGCGCCGGTCGTCGCGCGGATAGCGGACGTAGACGCGCACGTCGTCGCCGTCGCGCGGCAGGCGTTGCGCCTCCTCGCCGAAATAAGCCTGGCGCACCTGGCGCGACACATCGGCGATGGAGATGCCGGTCTGTTCGGCGCCGGGCTTCAGCGTGAAGCGCAGCTCCTCGATCGCCGCTTCCTGGCTGTCGCGCACGCTGGAGATGGCGGAGTAGCTGGAGAGCTTGGCCTTCAGCTCATCGACCGCCGAGCGGAGATCCGCCTGATTCTCGCCGAGGATGGCGATCTGGAACTCCGGCCCGTTGTCGTTGCCCGACAGCGAGAAGGAGATGCGTTCGGCGTCGGGCACTTCGCCGAGCAGTTCCTCGAGGCGTGCGGTGACCTGCTTGGACCGCAGTTTCGGGCGACCCTCCGGCGGCGTGAGGCCGACATAGGCGCGGATCGA
Organism: uncultured Caulobacteraceae bacterium; assembly: GCA_964530695.1. Taxonomy (GTDB): domain Bacteria; phylum Pseudomonadota; class Alphaproteobacteria; order Caulobacterales; family Aquidulcibacteraceae; genus VFBF01. Next base: position 48,130 of record CAZGYQ010000006.1, on the reverse strand, counting down.
GTTCTCCTCGATCGCCTGACTCCACGAGCGCACGACCCCACGCGACATCTTGCCGGTGTTGGGGTCCTTGTAGGCGACGGCCGTCGTTTCCTTTTCCAGCTGGGTGCGCGCGGCGTCGAGCTGCGCGGCGACCTCCTCCATGCGCGAGAACGGCGTCGTCTGCGGCAGCTCGATGGAGGAGATCATGAAGTCGCCTTCGACGTCGGGCATGAAGGTCTGCTTCACGCGGCCCGTGTTGACGTAGCTGATGGCGATCATGAAGGCGCCGATGAAGATGGCGAGCGTCAGGTAGCGCCACTTCACCGCGCCGCGCAGCAGCGGGCCATGGATGTTGCGCGCGACCCAGATGACGAAATGGGCGCACTTCTGCTGGAAGGTCATCAGCCGGCCGAAGAAGGTGTTGCTGCCCTTGGGTAGCGTGACGTGCGCGAGGTGCGCCGGCAGGATGATGAGGCTTTCGATCAGCGAGAACACGAGCGTCGAGATGACGACAATGGAGATCGACCGCGTGAACTGCTGCACTTCGCTCTGCAGCAGCATCCACGGCGAGAACGCGATCATGGTCACGAACACCGACGCCACGAGCGGCTTCAGCACCAGCTGTGTGGCGAGGATCGAAGCGTCCGCCCCGTGCTCGCCGCGCTCGATGCGTTCGTAGACCGCCTCGCCGACGATGATGGCGTCATCGACCATGATGCCGAGCACCAGCAGGAAGCCGAACACCGTCATGAAGTTCAGCGACACGTTCATGTACGGCAGGATGAAGAACGAGCCGAGGAAGGCCGTCATCACGCCAATGGTCGCCCAGGTCGCGACCTTCGGGTGCAGCGTCAGCAGCAGCAGCAGGAAGATCAGCCCGAAGCCCTGCATGGCGTTCTGGAAGAGGATGCCGGTCAGCGCGTTGTAGTCTTCGGCTTGGTTGTAGACGGCCGTGATCTCGAGGCCCGTCGGCAGCTGCTCGCGGGCCTTCTTGAGGACCTCGTCGACCTTCTTGGAGACGTCCCAGATGTTGAACGTGTCGCCCACCTGCACGGTGACGAGCAGCGACGGCTCGCCGTTCATCCGCGAATAGACGTTCACGTCCTGGAAGCCGTCGATGACCCTGGCGACATCGCCGACCTTCACGACGCCGCCGTCGGGCGTCTGGCGGATGATGATCGCCTCGAAATCGATGCGCGTGTCGGCGAGGTTGCGCGCGCGCAGCTGGTAGTCGCCATCCTGCGTGCGCACTGAGCCGGAGGAAAGATTGATCGACGTGCGGCGGATCGCGCTCGCCACGTCGTCGAAGGTCAGCCCGTAGCCGCGCAGCTGGTCTTCGGAGATCTCGATGGAGACTTCAGGCTGTCGCGCGCCGACGACGATGGTGTTGGAGGCGCCGTCGATGATCGAGAGCTGGTCACGCAGGCGTTCGGCGGTGGCGCGCAGGGTGCGCTCGTCGCTCTGGCCGTGCACGGAGAGGATGTATGTCCAGTCGCGGAACGTGCGCTGCTCGACGCGCACCGGCTCCATGCTGGAGGGCAGGCCGGAGATCGAATCGATCTTCGAGCGCGCTTCCTGCGTCAAAGCCTGGATGTCGACGCCCGGATTGGCGTTGAGGCTCACCCAAGCGAAGCCTTCGCCGGAGCGCGAACGGACCCAGTTGATGCCGTTGAGATCGGCAACCGCCTCCTCGAGGCGCACGGTGACCTGGCTTTCCATGTCTTCCGGCGACGCGCCCGGCCAGAACGCCTGGATGTAGACGGACTGGTCCTTGCCCGGCGGGAAGAACTCCTTCTCCATCTTCATGAAGGAGAGCAGGCCCGCGATCGCGCAGGCGAGCATCATGAGGTTCCCGGCGACCGGGTTCTTGCCCCACCAGGCGACGATGCCCTTCATCATGGCGTGCTCCTATTCCGACCGTTGCCGGAGATCGTCCGAGGCGGCCGCCTCGGCGGCCCTCGCGATCGGCGTGACTTTCATCCCCTGACGGGGCGTGGGCAGGTGCGAGACGACCACCCGCTCGCCGGCCCGGACGCCGGTGCGGAAGTAGACTTCGTCGCCCGTTGTCTGCGCCGCGCGCACGGTGCGGATGTCGATCGTGTTCTGCGCGGTCACCACATAGATGAACTCGTTGCGCTTCAGCGCCGAGCGCGGGGCGGCGGCGAAACTCTCCGATTTCGCGCCATCAATGTGCGCGGTGACGAAAAGGCCCGGCGCCAGCGGCGCGCCGTTGCGCGACGAGAAGGGATCGCGCACTTCCACGGTGCCGTAGACAAGGCGGGTCTGCGGATCGACGGCGGCTTCGGTGCGCACGAGGCGGCCTTCCCAACGGCGTTCCTGGCCGCCGACGGACGCGCTGAGGTGCGCTTCGGCGCCGCGGCGCTGCGCGCTCGCGTTGAATCCGACGGGCGTCTGCAGCAGCGCGAGGTCGCCGTCGGCGAGCGGCACGCGCACTTCCATCACGTCGGTGGCGAACACTTCGCCGACGATGGCGCCGGGGCCGACAAAGTCGCCGACATTGAGCTTCTTCGACCGCACGCGGCCGTCGAACGGCGCGCGCACGTTCGTGCGTTCGAGATCAAGCTCGGCGGAGCGAAGCTGCGCCTGCGCGGCGTCGAGCGCGGCCTTGGCCTGCGCCAGCTGCGGTTCGCGCAGCGCGAGGGGAGAGGCCTTCTGGCCCTGGCCGAGCGCTTCCCAGTCGCGGCGTGCGAGTTCGGACTCAGCTTCCTCGCGTGCGACGCCTTCGCGCGCCTGCGCCACCTGGCTGCGCGCGCGGATCACCGCGAGGCGATAATCGGCGTCGTCGATGCGCACGAGCGCCTGTCCCTGACGGAACGCACCGCCAGCGGCGAATGCGGGATCGACGGAAACGATCCGCCCAGACACCTGCGCGGCGAGCGCTGCCTGCGTCTTCGGCCTCGCCTCGCCCTGCACGGTGATCGAAAGGCGCGTCGTGCGCGCCTCCACGGGCGCGACCTGCACCGCCACGGCGCCCGGGCTTTCATCCTTCTTCTCCGGCTTCGGCTTGGTGGCGTCGAGAACGCCCATCACCAAGACCACGCCCACCACGACGCCGATCGGCGCGAGCACCATCGCAAAGCGCCGGATGAGGGTCAGCGCGCTGCTCTTGGGTTCTTCGGTTTCGTTTTCCATCGGACCGCTCATCGGTCGTTCTCCCCGGTGCTGGCTGGTGCGAGGCCGCCGGTCTCGGCGCCGCCGCCCAGCGCGACGTGATAGGTGACGCGGTTCGTGGCGCGCGCGGCGCGCGCCTGGATGAGCCCGCGCTCGGCGTCGATGCGGCGGGTGTAGGCGTCGATCAGTTCGAAGATCGTGGCGACGCCGCTGGCGTACTCGCGCTCCGCGAGACGTTGCGCCTCTCGCGCCTCTTCGGCGGCCTTCGCGAGTTCGGTTTCGCGGATCGCGAACGCCGCGTCCGCCGAAAGCGCGCTTTCAACTTCGCTCCACGCCCCGATCGCCGTTTCGACATAGTTTGCGGCCGCGGCGCGCGAGTCCGCCGCCGCCGCGCGCGCCTCCGCCCGCAACGCCCCGCCGTTGAACAGCGGCGCGGCGAGACCGCCGAGCACCTGGGTGACGAGGCCGTCGACATCGGTGATGTCGCGCAGTCCGTCGCCCGAACCGGAAGCGGTCGCGCTCAGCGTGAGGCGCGGCAGCAGCGCCTTGCGCGCCTCGCTGGCGCGCAGGCCCGTGGCGTCGAGGCGCGCTTCGGCCGCCGCCACGTCGGGGCGCCGCGCGAGAAGATCGGCCGGCGCGCCCGCGGCGGAAATCGGCTGCAGGGCAGGGAGTTCCGATTGCGTCGCAAGCGCAGCATCGGGGTAACGGCCGAGCAGCGCCTGCAGGGTGCGCGACGCCTGCAACAGTGCATCGCGTTGCGCCGCCAGCTGCGCACGCGCCGAGGCCACCTGGCTGCGCGCGGTGCGCACCGACAGCGCCGTGAGCAATCCGCTCGCGTAGCGGCGGTCGGTGATTTCAAGCGCGCGCTCGCGCTGTGCGAGATCCTCGGCGGCAAGCGCCGCAAGCTGCCGCGCCTGCACCAGATTGATCCATGCGCTCGCGGTCTGGCCGGCCACGGAAAGGCGCGCGCCGTCGAGGTCGGCGTTTGCGGCGCGTGAGTCCGCGAAACGCGCGCGCGTTCCGTCCAGCACGCGGCCCCAGAGGTCGGCCTCCCATGTCGTGGAGAGGAGCGAGGTCGAAATGTCCGCGCGGAGGCGGTCGTCGGTTCCAGCGACCGGTGTTTCGGTCCGCGATGTGCCGAAGCTGATGTTGAGATCCGGCAGCCAGCTTCCCGCGGCGGCGCGGGCGCGTTCATGCGCCGCGCGGGCACGCGCTTCGGCGGCGCGCAACCCTGGGTTGGCCTTGAGGGCTTCCGCCACGTAGGCGGTAAGTTCCGGCGTCGCGAATCCGTCGACCCAGACGCTGTCTGGCGCGGTCGTCGCGTCCGCCGGCGTCGCCGCCTGCGCCGCAAATGACTGCGGTGGAGCCGGGGGCTCCGCCTTCGTCGCGCAGGCGCCCGTCATCGCGGCGAGCCCTATTCCTATCCACAGGTGGCGCATCATTTATATCTTGGTTCCCCAAGCGCCGGAGGTACCGGCGGCGATCCCGAAAGTCAATAATTACATATCGACATTCAATAATTTCGTAAACCCATTCCTCGGACGTCGAGGATGGTCTGTGCGAGCGATGCAGCCACGCCCCGGATCAGATGCACTGCAACACAATCAACGTTAAGGTTTGACGGACGATGAGTCGGATGCCCATTTCCCGGGGCGGTGGGCCACGATCATCTTCAGTCCCGAACGGATCAATCCATGCGCGTCCCGGACGCCTTTCTAGCGCGCTGGTCCCGACCAATCCTGATTGGGGCGGGCGCCGTATGCGCGGCTGCGTTTGGCATGGAGGTCGCAGGGGGCGGCAGGCCCGCCACGGCGCTGGTCCTGCTGGCGGCGGGGGGCGTCGGAGGATTTTTCACCTATCGCGCGCTTGCACCCCTCGCGGCCCAGGAACCGCTCCAGCCGCTGTCCGTCGATGCGCCGTCGCCCGCGGAATCGGAAAAGCTCCTTACGGAACTCGCGCCCTTCATCGAGGCCCTGCCGGAGGCCACGCTGCTCGTCGACAGCGAGGGCAGGGTAGCCGCGTCCAACCGTGAAGCGCGCCGGCAGCTGCAGTTCGAGGCGTTGGGGCTGCGCCTGTCGGCGATCCTGCGCCACCCCGAAATCCTGGACGCGGCCCACGGCGCCGCCGTCGACGGGACGACCCGTGTCGTCGAATATGAGAACGCCGCCCCTGTCGAGGAGCACTACCGCGTCTATGTCGCGCCGATCGCCTGGGGGGACAAGACCGCGGCGCTGATGATCTTCCATGACCAGACCGCGCACATCGTCACCGAGCGGATGCGGGCGGACTTCCTGGCCAACGCCAGCCACGAGCTGAAAACCCCTGTCACTTCAATCTCCTTGCTCATAGAGACGCTGGGCGGGGCGGCGCGGGAGGATGTGGCGGCCCGCGAGCGGTTCCTGGGGCTCATGGAGCGCCAGGTCGACCGGATGCGACGGCTCATAGACGATCTCCTGTCGCTGTCGAAAATCGAAATCAACGAGCACGTCCCGCCTTCAGAGCGCGCCGACCTGGTGATGATCGCCCGGGAGGCCGCCGAGACGCTTGGCGCGGTTGCGGCCGATCGGCGTGTCGCGGTGCGCGTCACGCCGGAGGCGGCCCAGCATCTGGTGATCGGCGACCGGTTCCAGCTCACCCAGGTGGTCCAGAACCTCATCGACAATGCCGTCAAATACTCGCCGGACGGAGGAGAGGTGACGGTGGAAATCGGGGTGGCGGAGGGCCGCGAGGCCGCCGCCGATCGCGCGGGGCGCCAGTGGCCGGACGCTTCGCGCATCTCTCTTCTCACACCCGGCGCGCCGGCGTCGCGGCGCTTCGTCTATCTGCGGGTCGCCGATCTGGGGCCGGGGATACCGCGGCGGCACCTCCCGCGCCTGAGCGAGCGCTTCTTTCGAGTGGAGCGCGATCAGCAGGCCGTGGAGCGTCCTGGCACCGGGCTGGGGCTCGCCATCGTCAAGCATATCGTCAACCGGCATCGCGGCGGCTTCGTGGTCGAAAGCCAGCCGGGGCGGGGATCTGCGTTCGCGATTTATGTTGATCAGGCGCTGCAGGCCCCTGCGAATGCGACTACATAGATCCAGGCGCGCAAGCAATTTCACGATAGTGTCACGAATGGCGGATAGAGCTAGCCGTGGTCGATGGCCGCAATCCGACTCTTCGGAGCCGGAGTATTTGTGCGCCCGCGTCCCTGCGCGTGCGGGGCAAGGAGTTTCTTGATGAATTTCCAGTCTCCGCAGGCAGGGGAAGGCCCGACCGCAGGGGCGGTTCAGATGCCTGCGCCGGCGGTCAAGGGCGCGCTGGACGTCTCGCGCGGGGAAATCAAGGTCAACGCTCGCGACGTAAATGTGTTCTACGGGTCCAAGCAGGCGCTGTTCAACATCTCCATCGGCATCCCTGATCGTTCTGTGACGGCGTTCATTGGCCCTTCGGGCTGTGGCAAGACTACCTTCCTGCGCTGCATCAACCGGATGAACGACCTCATCCAAGGCTGCAGCGTGTCCGGCGAAGTCGCGATTGAAGGCGCCAACATCTACCACAAGGACGTTGATCCGGTCGTGCTGCGCGCCCGCGTCGGGATGGTGTTCCAGAAGCCGAACCCGTTCCCGAAGTCGATCTACGAAAACGTCGCCTACGGGCCGCGCATCCATGGCATGACGACGAAGAAGGCGGAGCTCGACCTCATCGTCGAGAAGTCGCTGCGCCGGGCCGGCCTCTGGGACGAGGTGAAGGATCGTCTGAACCAGAGCGGCATGGGTCTGTCGGGCGGCCAGCAACAGCGCCTCGTCATCGCACGCGCCGTCGCCGTCGAGCCTCACGTGATCCTCATGGACGAGCCGTGTTCTGCGCTCGACCCGATCGCGACAGCGCGAATCGAGGAGTTGATCGACGAGCTTCGGGCCAACTTCTGCATAGTGATTGTCACGCACTCGATGGCGCAGGCCGCGCGCGTGTCGCAGAAGACCGCGTTCTTCCATCTTGGCACACTGGTCGAGACGGGCAGCACGGAAGAAATTTTCCAAAATCCCCGCGACAAGCGTACGCAGGACTATATCACCGGCCGGTTCGGTTGATCGCGGCGCATTGTAAACAATGAACGAGAGGCCTCGCATGGGCGAACACATCGCCAAGGCGTTTGATCAGGCGCTCGACCACCTCGCGGGCGATCTCGCGAAGATGGGCGGCCTTGCGGAGTCGCAGGTTAACGACGCCATCACCGCGATCACGCGCCGCGATACGGCGCTGGCGAATGCCGTCATCGAGCGCGACGCGAAGGTCGATGTCGCGCAGAGGGAAGTCGAAAAGCGGTGTTCCTCGCTCCTGGCGCTGCGCCAGCCGATGGCCAACGACCTGCGCGAAGTCATGGCCGCGTGGAAAATTTCCGCGGATCTTGAGCGCGTGGGCGATCTCGCGAAGAACATCGCCAAGCGCACGCTCGTCATCAACCAGTCTGATCCGATCCAGCTGACCCGTTCGATCGAACGGATGGGGCGTCTGGCGGCCACACACCTCAAGCAGGTGCTCGACGCCTACTCGTCGCGCGAAGTGGCGCCGGCGTTGGCGATCTGGTTCCAGGACGAGGACATCGACGCGCACTACAACTCGCTGTTTCGCGAGCTCCTGACCTACATGATGGAGGACCCGCGCACCATCGGACCGTGCGCGCACCTCCTGTTCGTGGCCAAGAACATCGAACGCATCGGCGATCACAGCACCAATATCGCCGAAACAGTCCACTACCTCGTCACTGGCGAGGAAATTGCGTCTCAGCGGCCCAAGGCCGACGATGAGCGAAACGCCTAACCCGGAAAGAAGAGGTCGCGATGACGCCGCATGTGCTGGTGGTCGAGGACGAAGAGCCGATCGCGCAACTCCTCAAGTACAATCTTGAGAAGGAAGGCTATCGCGTTTCTGTCGCTGGAGACGGTGAGGAGGCGCTGCTGCTGGCCGACGAGGGCAAGCCTGACCTCGTGGTGCTGGACTGGATGCTGCCAAAGGTTGCGGGCATCGAGGTGTGCCGACGTCTGCGCAGCGGCCGCGAAAGCCGCAATACGCCGATCGTGATGCTCACCGCCCGCGGTGATGAGGGCGACCGTATCCGTGGCCTTGACACGGGCGCCGACGATTACATCGTAAAGCCGTTCCAGATGAGCGAGTTGCTCGCGCGCCTGCGCGCGGTCATGCGGCGCATCCGCCCGGCGCTGGCCGACGACAAGGTCGCCGCGGGGGATGTCACGCTGGATCGCGGCTCGCATCGCGTGAAGCGGGCAGGGCGTGACGTCCATCTCGGCCCCACCGAGTTCCGGCTGCTCGAATACCTGATGCAGCACCCCGGCCGCGTATTCTCGCGCGAGCAGCTCCTGGATGCGGTGTGGGGCTCGGAAGTCTACGTCGAGGCGCGCACCGTGGATGTGCACATCGGCCGCCTGCGCCGCGCACTGAACGCCGGTCAGGAGTTCGATCCGATCCGCACCGTGCGCAGCGCCGGGTATTCCTTCGACGCCGAAGGCTGAGCGCCGTCCGCCGCGGTCGATCTAGGCCGTCGCGACCTTTCGTTAACGATCCGGCGCCATACCGGGACCGGGAGCGATCCGCCGGGGCGGTCGCGCGACTGGGGCGTGAGATAAATGGCTGCACCTAAGCAACTCGGTAGCCGCGATCTTTCGCTGGTGCGCGAAAACGGGTCGACGGCGCGCGTTCTCAACCTGACCGCCGTCTATCACAGGAATCTGGAAAACGCGGAATATCTGGAACACCCATTGTTCCGCAACAAGCGCCTGAACACCTCGATCATCGTCAAGCACTCGCTGCGGGTTTTCGAGCGTTCGGCGTTCGCCCATCCGCCGGTCACGGCGACGAAGATCATCCTGCCGTTCGCGATCAGCGACTTGAAGGTCGGCGGCTCAAGCTTCTTCTACAACCAGATCGACTTCAAAAAGACGATGAAGGAGTCCCTTGGGGGATACAACGATCCGCTGGACTTCGACGCGGACATGTCGCTCCTGGCCGCCATCGACGGACTGCCGTCCTTCGATCCCTTCCTGATGCGCGAGCGGCTGCGCCAGTCTGGCTTCGACGCCGCGCGATGCTATTTCGAGGTATCCGAGGGCGACGTGAGCCGGATGCGGGAATTCGTCCGCAAGGAGGTCGGGCGCCTTGTGGAGCTTGCCTTCGCCGGGGGCTCCGGCTCCAACGAACTGTCGGCGAAACTCGCCGACAAGCTGATGACCGACGAGACCGCGACCTCCCTCGACCCTTTGCGCGCCACGTTGCGTCTGTCGGGAGATGAGTACCGCGAAGGCGTCTTCGCCTGGAAGGGGTTCCTCTACTACAAGTGGATGTTCGCCGACGTGCAGGGACGTCTTGATTCCCTCTCGCGCCAGATCATGTCATCGCGAATTCTCAGCGCCACGAAGGCCGATCTCGAATACATGGGCTCGGCGCGTCAGCGCATCATCGAGTTTCTTGGCGTCGCCTCCGCGCACGTGCAGAAGGCGTTGCGGGAATACGATGTGGCGTTCGGACGGCTCGCCGACGGCCGCCCCACGGCGTTCCGCGACTTCCTGCTGACCGCGCCAGGCATGTTCATCTATATCGGCGAGGCCATCGGCGTCATCCAGCACATCGAGTCCTTCTGGCGCTTCCGATATCCGCGTACGCCCGCGGCGATCGAAGCGGACGAAGCCTACGAAGTCTTCCAGGATTTCGAGGCGACCCTTGGAGGCACACAGGCGGTTCAGGACATGATCCTCCGCCGCGGCGTCGACCTGGCTCAGCGCTCCAAGCATGCCGGCTGATCAGGCCGAGGTGTCGGCAGGCGAGAGCGTTTGAGCGGCCGTCTTGCGCCATGGCGGCGGCTCTTGTCATCTCATTGAATTCGGTGCGCCCGGAAGGCGCTGCGTCTGCATGCAGCCCAGCACGGGCGGCGCGGCATAATGTCCGGGTAAGATCGCCTAGTTCCTTTAACCTAACCAAAAGAAATTCGGTCCAGAGGGACGTGTGGCAAGGGCACGATATTCTGTTGTGCGCACCCGATGTTCGTGGAGTTCCGCAGTGTTTGATCGGATGAATAGCGAACTGTCGATCGGCGCGCGGCTTGCGCTGGTATCGGCGTTGTTCATCGGCTCATCGACGATCGTGACGGGTCTTCTGGTCAAGAACTCTCTCGATGACCTGGCCTTCTCCCAAAAGGAACGCGACGGGACCAGCCATCTGGCGCGCGTATGGGACGCCGTCGGGGCGGCTCCGGAAAGTACTGCGTCAATGCTTGCCGCGGGTGACAAGGACGACGAGCGCTTCGCCTCGGCCGATGAGCGCGATGCCCTGATCGCCGCGGCGCCCGGCGCCGACAGGATGTCCGCCGCGGCCAGCTATATCCTCGCCATCGGCGACGGCTCCAACCTCACGCTCGATCCCGATCTGGACAGCTTCTATGCGATGGACGCCATCGTCGTGCGCCTTCCGGGTGTTCTGGTCGACCTGCAGACGCTCAACACGGCGCTCACATCGTCCGCCGAACCGGCGCAGAAGGGGCGTGATATCGCGGTGGCGATGGATCGGCTGCAACGCAGCCGTGACCAGGCGCTCGGATCGATGGCCGCGGCCGTTTCCAACAACAAGAATGGCGCGCTGGGCAAGACGTTCGCCAAGCCCGCGGAAGCGCTGAAGGTTTCGACCGACGCATTGCTTCGAGCCGCCCGCGGCGCAATCGACACGGGATCTGCGGCGTCGGCGGACTTCGACGGCGCCGAGAGCGCGGTCGAAACGGCATGGACCGCATCTCACGATGGCCTGGAAGAGCTTCTGAAGACCCGCACCGATCACATTCGGGGGGCATTGATCGCGGAGTTGCTGATCGCGGTCCTGAGCGCGGCGCTGGCCGCGTTTGTTTCCCTGCTGATCGCACGTGGTTTGTCGGGACGACTTTCGGCGCTGCTCGGGATCATGGACAGCCTGCGCGAGTCTGACGCCACGGTCGTCGTTCCCTATCTCTCCGATCGCCACGAAACCGGCAAGATCGCTTCAACGCTCGAACTTTTCCGCACCCGCATCATTGAGCGCGAAGCGGAGCGGCGCAAGGCGGAGGCCGACAAGGCTACCGCGGAACGCGCGCGGCGTGAAGCCGAAGAGGCCGCGCTCGCACGCGAACGCGCGACAGTTGTCGGATCCATCGGCGAAGGCCTCTCGGCGCTGGCGGGGGGAGACCTGACCTATCGTCTCGATCACGACATGCCGCCTGCCTACGAACAGCTCAAGGCGGATTTCAATGGCGCCGTGTCGCAGTTGCAGGACGCGATGAAGACGGTGGCGAACAACGTCTCTGGCATCAGGTCGGGTGCGAGTGAGATCGGTCAGGCCGCGGACGACTTGTCTCGACGCACCGAGCAGCAGGCCGCCGCCATCGAGGAAACGGCCGCTGCGCTCGATGAAATTACCGCGACCGTGCGCAAGTCCGCCGAGAGCGCCGCGCGCGCGAATACAGTCGTGTCATCGGCACGGTCAGAAGCCGAAATCAGCGGCGCGGTGGTCCGAGATGCCGTGTCTGCGATGGGCGAGATCGAGCGCTCCGCGACCCAGATATCCCAGATCATCGGCGTCATCGACGAAATCGCCTTCCAGACAAACCTGCTCGCCCTCAATGCGGGCGTCGAAGCCGCACGCGCCGGCGATGCGGGCAGGGGCTTTGCGGTCGTCGCCTCCGAGGTGCGCGCGCTGGCGCAACGCTCTTCGGACGCCGCCAAGGAAATCAAGACGCTCATCTCGGCGAGCGCGGACCATGTGGGTTCCGGCGTCCAGCTTGTCGGCAAGACGGGCGCGGCGCTTCAGGAAATCATTGGCCGCGTGGCGGAGATCAACGATCTCGTCTCCGAGATCGCCGGGTCGGCAAGGGAGCAATCGACCGCGCTGCAAGAAGTGAATACCGCGGTCAACCAGATGGATCAGGTGACGCAGCAGAACGCGGCGATGGTTGAGGAATCGACGGCGGCGAGCCACTCCCTCACGCAGGAAGCGGCGGAACTGACGCGTCTCATTTCCGGCTTCCGTGTCGGCGCCGCTGAGCGTGCGAGTGTCGTGAGCGCGCCGGCGAGGACAAGGCCGGCGCCGCCGGTTGTCGCGCAGCAGAAGCGCGTGGCCGCTTTCGCCGCGTCGCGGGCTCACGCGCCGCTGGGGGCAGGCGCGCAGGGTGACTGGGAAGAGTTCTAGGCGCGGCAGGAATGAACGCTTCCCTGGAACACGCGGCGCAATGACGTCCATCGAGTTGATCGCATTTCGCATCGGCGATCAGGAGTATTGCGTCGATGTCATGACGGTGCGCGAGATTCGCGGCTGGAGCATGTCGACGCCGTTGCCGCGCGCGCCGGGTTATGTGCGCGGCGTGATCAATCTCCGCGGCGCGGTGCTGCCGATCATTGATCTTTCGGCCCGACTAGGGCTTGGCGATGCGGTGACGACCGCGCGCAGCGTCATCGTCGTCGTGCGCATCGACATGCGGATCGTCGGGTTGCTGGTCGACGAAGTGTCGGAAATCCTCACGACTTCCGCCGAGGCGATCCTGCCGACGCCGGACGTCGCGTGCTCTGCGGTTCAGCGGTTCGTCAAGGGAATCCTTGCTGTCGAAGAGCGCATGATCAACTGGCTTTCGCTTGACAACTTGCTTCCGGAACAGGAAGCGGCGGCCGCATGAAAGCCGGCGAGGCGCCCTTCCGCTCCGGCAGTGGGCGACTGTTCGATGTCGAGACGCTGGGCGAGGTCGAGACGCCGGACCAGCTGCGCCGCGCGTTCGATGGGCAAGCGCTGTGTCGGAGCGGCCGCTCGACCGCCGGCCGGGACAAGAGTAATCGCTGGCTCCAACTCTGCCGGTCATCTGGTTTTTTGCCGTTTCTTGAGACATCTCATGAACGCTCCCGAACCTGGGAGCCGGAATATCAACTCAAATTCAAGTTGTTCGTGGCGCTTGCGCCATCGCAATTCAATTCGCGTTCAAGCGCGGTAGGCGTGAACAAGCCAGCTCTGCGCGAAGCGCTCCGTCCAGGTTTGCAAGGAAGGATCGGTCCGGGCGCGAGGCGATGCGAGAAGCGAGGGAATTGTGTTCGGGCAGCTTGGAATATGCTAGGCGCTACAGCTATCGCGGCAGCCGATGGCGATCCACGCGGCGGCTTCGACGCAACAGCGAACAATCAGCAGGCAGGCGGCAGATTGCCCATGGGTATGGCAACCGTACTTATCGTCGATGACCACGAGCTCTTCCGCGGCGGCCTGAAGCTGTTGCTGAATGAGATGGTGGGATTTGAAAACATAGTTGAAGTGGGAAGTTTCGATCAGGCGCAGGACGCCATTGCCGCGGGTCTGTCCCCAGACCTCGTGACATTCGATCTGAACATGCCCGGATTGTCGGGCGAGGAGGGGCTGGCGGCGGTGGCGGATGCATTGCCGAGTGCGCGGCTGGTGGTGATCGCGGGTTCGGAGCGCCGCGAGGACATTCTTGGCGCCCTGGACGCCGGCGCACACGGCTACATTCCAAAGAGCTTCGGGGCCGCCGAATCGGCTGCGGCCATTCGTGATGTTCTCGCCGGGCGGATATTCGTGCCGCCGGACCTGATGCGTGGCGACTTGCCCGCACAGTCACGTGTTACAGGCGCGGGGCTCCTGAAAGGGTATGCCTTCACGGCCCGGCAGCGGAGCGTGGTGGATTGTCTGCTGACCGGCGCGTCGACGCGGAAGATCGCGGCGACCCTCGGGCTTGCGGAAGGCACCGTGAAGATCCATCTCGCCGCCATCTTCCGGATCGTCGGCGTTCACTCACGCGCGGAAGTCATCGCGAAACTGAAATAGCCCAGGCGCGGGTGGGCAGGCTATCGTCTGCCCTGCGCGCTTGCTGTGCGGGTTCGCTCCCGCTCAGAAGCTTCGGGCGCGGCCGCGCCGTATGCCAGATCCGTCAAGCGGGCCTGCAGATCGGCGACGGCGAGATGGAGGCGGGCGATAACATCACGGACCTCTTCGGTATCGACGCGGCGCGCAATCGCGGACGCGTAAAGCTCGATCGCCTGTGCCGGTTGGCGCAAGTCGTGGGCGCGCGCCGCGACCTCAAGCGCGGCGCGCTCACGGTCGCGACGATGCGCCCGGTCGCACCAGGCGCGTGAAACGAGGGCCCCAAACATTGCGGACCCGATCGCGACTGCAAACATCCAGGCGGTCATCTTCTCGGCTCCTCCGCCTCTGCGACGCCCGGTTCCACCCCGCTCCATGCGCCGCGCGGAGCAGTCCGCCGCGGCAAGGGCGGCCTGAAACCCATGACATGCCGCAAGCCACATTGCGCGTCCTGCGGGCGCCGCAAACGCGGTCCATGAGACCCATTTAGGGTCGCATGTGGGCCAGCGCTGCCGATATGTGTCGATTTCGTGTTTGTTTACCAGTGGCGACTTACCTGTGTCGAACATGGTTACCCTGGTTCGAGGCGTCGGTGATTAGCATGGTCGGAGAGAGCCTTGCTGCGAGCTGCGCGGCTGGCGTCGGTGGTTTCGCGGAAACGGCCGCGCCGCGCGCGTGCGAGGCGCCCTCGGCGATCACCTTCGAAGCGACCCGCAATGCCGGTGCAGTGTCGGCGTTTTCCCGCGGAATACCCTTTCTGGACATAGGGACAGACGTCGGGCTCGCACGGGCGGTGGGTTGGGCTGGCGCGGTTGGCCATGAAAGCGTGCGTCTCATCGCTGAGACCGCAGGGATTGGGTCTGTCAGATTCACAGTGAAACTCAACTAGCGCCTCGCGGGGCAGGAGGAGCGGAGCCAATGATGTCTGTGACAAGCAAGCAGGGCCTCGAGCGAAAGGCCACGGTCGCCGGCGGAGCGCTGGTTTCCTTGTTTGCCGTTCTCGGCGGGGCGGGACTCCTGTCGACGCTTCTGCTCGGCTCCGGACTGCATTCTGTCCAGAAGTCCAGCGCGGCGCTCGACAATCACCTCACCGCGGACATGATGCACGACGCGCTGCGGTCCGACGTTCTCATGTCGCTCGTCGCCAACGACCCGACGTTCGGCATCGCCTACGCGGACGTGAAGGCTGACCTCGAGGCACACACCAGCGAGTTCGCAAGCCGAATCGCCTCGAACGAGGGGCTCGTAAGAGGCGATGCGCGCAACGCCATCAGTGCGGTCGCCGCGCCATTGGCGGAGTATATCAAGCTCGCCAACGATATCGTCCACCTCGCCGAATCCGACCCTGTGGCGGCGCGGACCCGATTGCCGGACTTCCAGCAGAAGTTCGAGGCGCTCGAGACGGCGATGGCCGAGGTGAGCGACGCCATAGCCACACAAAGCGATCATTCCGCTCGTGACAGCAGCCTGCACGCGGAAATTTTCAAATGGGTCATGATCCTGCTCGCGATCGCGGGCGTCGTTGGGTGTGGCGTGCTGATCCAGGTGACGAGACGGAGCGTTGTCCGGCCGCTCCTTGAGCTTTGCGACGCGATGAACCGCCTCACAAGGGGCGATACCTCTGTCGATACCTCGCTTCAGGCGCGCAATGACGAAATCGGCGCCATGGCGCAGGCTGTCGTTGTCTTCCGCGACGCCGCCACCGACAAGAAGCGCCTCGAGGAGGAACAGGTCGCGACGCAGGCGCGCGCCGAGGCCGAGCGGATCGCCGCGATCGCGCAGGCCGAGAGCTTCGTCGTTGAAACATTCGGGAAGGGCCTTGAGCATCTCGCCGCCGGCCAACTTGCCCACCGGATGCGCGCTGACCTGCCGCCCGCGTACAAAAAGCTTGAGTCTGACTACAACAACGCCATGGAGCGCCTGCAGGCGACGATGCGCTCCGTTATCGCCAACACTGAAGGCATCGGCGCCGGCACGCAGGAAATCGTCCAGGCGTCCGACAATCTCGCGCGACGGACGGAACAGCAGGCGGCCTCGCTTGAGGAGACGGCGGCCGCGCTCGACGAGATCACCGCCTCGGTCGGCAAGACAGCTTCAGGCGCCCGGATCGCCAGCGAAGTCGTCAACATTGCGCGCAGTGAGGCCGAAAAGGGCGGAACGGTCGTTCTCAACGCGGTGGAGGCGATGAGCGCCATCGAAAAATCCGCTAGCCAGATCACCCAGATCATCGGCGTCATCGACGAGATCGCCTTCCAGACCAATCTCCTCGCCCTGAACGCCGGCGTCGAGGCTGCGCGGGCGGGTGACGCCGGTCGCGGGTTCGCGGTCGTCGCGCAGGAAGTGCGGGCGCTGGCGCAGCGCTCGGCGGACGCCGCAAAGGAGATCAAGTCGCTTATCGCGACCAGCTCCTCCCAGGTTGATGCAGGTGTGAAGCTCGTCGACGAAACCGGCGAAGCCCTGCACCGGATTGTCTCGAAGGTTCTCGAAATCGACAGTGTCGTGGCCGAGATAGCCGCTTCCGCGCAGGAACAGTCGACGGCGCTCGTGCAGGTCAACACCGCCGTTAACCAGATGGATCAGGCGACCCAGCAAAATGCGGCGATGGTCGAACAGAGCACCGCCGCAACCCACGCGCTCCATGCGGAGACAGACGAGCTTGCGCGCCTGATGGCGACGTTCTCCACCGGCGAATCGTCCGTGCGGAGGGCTGAGCCGAAACCGCCGGCGCCGACGACTCACACGCGTCCCGCTGCGGCGCGTCGTTCGCCTTCACGCAGCAACGTGGCTTTGGCGACGCGCCCGACGGCGAGCGCCGACGCGTGGGAAGAATTCTAGAGTTTGGCGTGGTTGGCGAAGGACAAGTAGTATGACCACCGACTATCACCTGGGCGACCGCCTCCGGTTTGTCTCGATGGATCAGGAGGCGCGCGCGGCGCTGCGCTCCCTGAAGCCGTTGATCGAAAAGGAGCTGCCGAAGGCCCTGGACGTCTTCTACGGGCAGGTTCGCAACTTTCCGGAGACCGGGAAATTCTTCAGGGATGACAGTCACATCGCGGCCGCCAAGGGGCGGCAGGCGCAGCACTGGGCGGTCATCTCGTCCGCCGAGTACAACGACGCCTACGTGCGCGGCGTGCGCGCGATTGGCCAGGTTCACGCCAGGATCGGCCTGGATCCGCGCTGGTACATCGGCGGATATGCAATTATCGCGGAACAGCTCATCGACTCGGTGGTCAAGACAAGCTGGAAGGGCGGCAATCCCAAGAAGGTGGATGCGCTGAGCGCGTCGCTGGGCAGCTTTGTCAAAGCTGCGCTTCTCGACATGGATTTCTCCATTTCCATCTACATCGAGACGCTCGAGAACGAACGCAGAAAGCTTGAGGAAGCGCGCGCGGTCGCCGAACGGGAGCAGGCGGACGTCGTGCGCGCGCTGGCCGAGGCGCTCGATCAGCTATCCAGGGGCAACCTCACCTACCGGCTGGAAAAGCCAATGTCTGGAAGCCACGAGAAAATCCGCATCGATTTCAACAACGCAATGTCGAGCCTGCAGGAAACGTTGCGCGGCATCGTCCGCAATACGCACGGCATCGAGACCGGGACCGACGAGATCGCCGGCGCCTCAGACGATCTCGCGCGTCGCACCGAGCAGCAGGCGGCCTCACTGGAGGAAACCCCAGCCGCGCTTGATGAAATCACGGCGACCGTGCGCAAGACCGCCAGTGGAGCAAAGATCGCCAACGATGTCGTCGCCGTCGCGCGCGGCGAGGCGGAGAAGGGCGGCTCGATCGTCACCAACGCGGTCGAGGCGATGAGTGCGATCGAGAAATCTTCGGACAAGATCGCCCAGATCATCGTTGTCATCGACGAAATCGCGTTCCAGACCAACCTGCTTGCCCTCAACGCAGGCGTCGAGGCGGCGCGTGCCGGCGACGCCGGGCGGGGCTTTGCCGTTGTCGCACAGGAAGTGCGCGCCCTCGCGCAACGATCCGCCGACGCGGCAAAGGAAATCAAGTCGCTGATTTCAGCGAGTTCGGCGCAGGTGGATGCGGGCGTCAAGCTCGTGGACCAGACTGGCGAGGCGCTTCGAGGGCTTGCATCAAAGGTGCGGGACATCAGCACTGTCGTCGGGGAAATCGCGGCTTCGGCGCAGGAGCAATCGAGCGCGCTTGCGGAGATCAACACCGCGGTAAACCAGATGGACCAGGTCACCCAGCAGAATGCCGCGATGGTCGAGCAGAGCACTGCTGCCACACACGCGCTGCGTAGTGAAACCTCCGATCTCGCGCAACTCGTCGGCGCCTTTGACATCGGCGCCGAGTCCCAGCGCGTTGCGGTCAGATCGGCTTCCTCGCGCGCCGCCGCGGCTCCAGTCAGGCCGGTCCACCGCTCCGCACAGCGTACCGCCGTGGCGTATGCGCCGAGCGAGAAGCCGCAAACCGAAGGGTGGGAGGAATTCTGAGGCAATGAGTGAATTCACGGAATCACCAGGCATCGTCGTGCTCGACGCGACGCTCGACTACCGCGCCGCCGCGCCGCTGAGGGACGCATTCCTTGAGCGAAGGGGAGGCCCCATCGCGGTGGATGCCGCAAACGTGGAGTCGATTGGAGGTCTGTGCCTTCAGGTCCTGCTGGCGGCGCGACAGGCGTGGGCGAGCGATCAGGCGGCATTCACGATCGCCGCGCGATCCGAGGCTTTCGATCGGGGCATTGTTGGATTTGGAGCGTCGGCCGCACTCGGTCTTGATGCATTGTCGGAGTAGGATTGTGGCGCGAAAAATTCTTACGGTCGACGACTCGCGGACCATGCGCGACATGCTGCGGATGGCGCTCGTCGACGCCGGCTTTGAAGTCGTTGAGGCGGTCGACGGCGTTCACGGACTTGAGGTCCTTGAGCAGCATGGCGCGGACGTCATCATCACCGACATCAACATGCCGAGGATGGACGGTTTCGGGTTCATCGAGGCCGTGCGCGGGTCATCGCCCTACCGGTCCACGCCGATCCTTGTGCTCACGACGGAGAGCACTCCCGAAAAGAAGGCGCGCGCGCGCGATGCGGGCGCCACTGGCTGGATCGTCAAACCATTTCATCCGGCGAAACTCGTCGAAGCAATTCGTCGCGTAGCGGCCTGAGGGGATCGAAAACGCCATGGATCCGATGGAGAGCATCAAGGCGACGTTCTTCCAGGAATGCGAGGAGCTCCTTGCTGACCTGGAGGCCGGTCTGCTCGCCATACAGGCGGGCGCGGGCGACGACGACACGATCAACGCGGTGTTTCGCGCGGTTCACTCGGTCAAGGGCGGCGCCGGCGCCTTCGGCATGGAAGCGCTCGTGCATTTTGCGCACGTGTTCGAGACGCTTCTGGACGGGGTGCGCGCCGGCCGTATAGCACCGACGCCCGATCTTCTTGAAATTCTGCTGCGCGCCGCGGACATCCTGACCGACCATGTCAGTGCTGCGCGGCATGGCGGAATCGCCGATGAAGCCCGGTCCGCGGAGATGATCCGCGATCTCGAACACGCCACAAACCCGGAGCTGGACCACGGCGCGGCGCCCGCGCCGGCTTCCGCCGCCCCCGTACCCGTTGATCAGCCCGACGAATTCGGCTTCACGGTCACGAGGTTCAATCCCGAGTCCCTTGAGCCCGAAGTCGCGGTTCAGAGGTCCTGGAAAATCTCGTTTCGTCCGAAGGCCGCCCTGTATCGCAAGGGCAACGAGTCGGCGCTGCTTCTGCGCGAACTTGCACGGCTGGGACCGACAAAGGTCCGGCTCGACCAGACCGAGTTGCCGGATCTCGCGAGCCTTGATCCCGAGTCCGCCTTTCTCGCGTGGGACGTGGAACTTGAAGGAGATGTAGAAGAGGGCGCGATCCGGGAAGTCTTCGAGTTTGTCGAAGGGGACTGCGACCTGGATATCAGGCGGTGTGAGAACGCCGCGGACGCAGTCGCCCCGCCGGACCAGGTGATCAATGCCGTCGCGGTATCGGCGCCGATCACGGTGGTCGCGAGTCCGGAGCCCCTCGCGGCAGCCAAGGTTGAACCGCCGAAGGGGGAAACAAGCGCAACGCCGGCGCATGCAACGATTCGCGTCGATCCGGAGCGGATCGACCGGCTCATCGATCTTGTCGGCGAACTTGTGATCAACCAGGCGATGCTCGCGCAGCGGGTCATCGAGTCCGGCTTGCCGCAGTCATCCAATGTGGCGACCGGGCTTGAGGATCTCGAAAGCCTCACGCGGCAGATCCAGGACAGCGTCATGGCGATCCGGGCGCAACCGGTGAAGTCGGTGTTCCAGCGCATGCCGCGGCTGGTGCGCGAGATTGCTGCGCAAACCGGCAAGTCCGTGCGCCTCGTGACCGAGGGTGAATCGACCGAAGTCGACAAGACCGTCGTCGAGCGGCTCGGCGATCCGATCACCCACATGATCCGGAATGCGATCGATCACGGGCTTGAATCGCCCGACCAGCGGGTTGCGGCGGGCAAGCCGCGCGAGGGCGTCGTGCGACTCGCGGCGCTGCACCGCGGCGGACGCATCGTGATCGAAGTGCAGGACGATGGCGGGGGAATTAATCGCAAACGCGTGCAGGCTATCGCGGTCGAGAAAGGACTCATCGTCGCCGACGCACAGCTGACCGACGAGGAAATCGACAACCTGATATTCCTCCCCGGCTTCTCGACGGCGAGCGCCATTTCCGACATTTCGGGCCGTGGCGTCGGCATGGACGTGGTGCGCCGCAGCGTGCAGGCGCTTGGCGGGCGCATTTCCATCACCTCGCGCCCGGGACAGGGATCGACGTTCACGTTGAGTCTGCCTCTGACCCTCGCCGTACTGGACGGCATGGTTGTCGATGTCGCGGGACACACGTTGGTCGTGCCCTTGACGGCGATTGTCGAGAGTCTCCGGCCCAAGCCGGCCGATGTGAAGCGGCTGGGTCCCCAGGGTGCCGTGCTCTCGGTACGCGACACGTATGTGCCGGTCGTCGATGTGGCCTCCATCCTTGGGTTCCGCGAGCAACCGCAATCGCCCTGCGACGGCGTCGTCATTCTGGTGGAGAGCGAGGACGGTGGGCGCGCGGCGCTGACGGCGGACTCGATCCACGGCCAGCGGCAAGTCGTCATCAAGAGTCTTGAGGCGAATTACCGACAGGTCGACGGCATCGCCGCCGCGACAATCCTCGGCGATGGCCGTGTCGCGCTTATCGTCGATGTCGACGCCGTGATCGCGATGCGGCGTCGCGACGCCGTCCGTGACTACCAACAGCCGCTTGTAGCCGCAGGGTGAAGACATGACCGACATCGCCACATTGGCTTCCTCAGAACGCCGGGAACTTATCTCGTTCTGCATCGGCGAGCAGGAGTTCTGCGTGGACATCATGGCCGTTCGCGAGATTCGCGGATGGACGCCGTCCACGCCTCTCCCGCAGACGCCCGGGTATATTCGCGGCGTGATCAACCTGCGCGGCGCCGTTCTTCCGGTCATGGATCTCGCCGCACGGATGGGGTTGCCACCCGTCCAGCCGAGCGCGCGCAGCGTGATCATCGTCGTCAAGGTGGCGGAGCGCCTGATCGGCCTGCTTGTGGACGCGGTTTCCGATATCCTGTCCATCACCGACGAGAACATCCAGCCGCCGCCAGACGTCGCCTGCGACCGGGTTCGAAGCTTCGTGCGCGGGTTGTTCACCATCGACGGCCGGATGATCAGCCAGATAGCTCTTGATCGCATTCTGCCGGAAATAGAACAGGTCGCGGCATGACGGGTGCTGCACGTGTCGCACGCAAACAGGGCGCAGACGTAATCGTGGGCGGCGAGTTCGCATTCACGGGTGACGACTTCGCGCGCATCGCGTCCATTCTCTACGATACCGCCGGCATCGCGCTTCCAGACAACAAGGCGACGCTGGTGTACTCGCGTCTGGCCAAGAGACTTCGGACGCTTGGTCTGGAGAGTTTCCGCGAGTACTGCGCACTCGTTTCATCGGGCGAGGGCCTTGATGAGCGGCAGGCGATGCTCGCCGCGCTTACCACGAATGTCACCCGTTTCTTCCGCGAGCCGCACCATTTCGACCATCTCAAGGCCAATGTCATTGCACCGATGGCGGATGCAATCCGTCGGGGTGCGCGCTTCAGGATCTGGTCAGCGGGATGCTCAACAGGGCAGGAGCCGTACTCCATTGCGCTGACGATCCTTTCCATGATCCCCGAAGCGCCCAACCTCGATGTGCGCATTCTCGCGACCGACATCGACCCCAACGTCATCGCCACCGCCCGGGAAGGACGCTATTCGGACGAGCTTGTGGAACCCATTCCGGCGGCGCTCCGCAACCAGTGGCTTGAGCGCGACAATTCCGACCGGAAGCTGTGGTCCGTGGGGCATGCAGCGCGGTCCCTTGTGACCTTCAATGAACTCAACCTGATGGGAAACTGGCCCATGAAGGGAAAATTCCAGTCCATCTTTTGCCGCAACGTCGTCATTTATTTCGATGAGCCCACGCAGGAAAAGATGTGGGCGCGGTTCGCCGCAAACATGGCGCCGAACGGTTGGCTGTATGTCGGCCACTCCGAGAGGGTAGGATACCCGGGGTGCGCGTTCGCGAACGAGGGGCTGACCAGCTACCGGTTGGCGTCGGGAGGCGCACGATGAGCGCCGTCCGGGTTCTTGTCGTCGATGACTCGCCGACCATGCGCGGCTTGATCACTGCGACGCTGCGCGCGGATCCCGACATCGAGGTCATCGGTTCGGCGGCCGATCCGCTTGAGGCGCGGGAAGCGATCAAGGCGCTTAATCCCGATGTGATCACGCTCGACATCGAAATGCCGAACATGAACGGCCTCGAATTTCTCGAGAAGCTGATGCGCCTGAGGCCGATGCCGGTGATCATGGTGTCCACGCTGACGCACGAAGGTGCGGAGGCATCTGTGGCGGCGCTCGAACTCGGTGCGGTCGATTGCGTCGGCAAGCCGATGAGCGGGTACTCGGTGAGCGTCGCGTTCTCGGACCTAACCGAAAAGGTGAAGAACGCCGCCCGCGCACACGTCAGATCCGGCGCCGGCGTCGTGCGCAGCAAGTCGACGCGGGCAAACTAC
The DNA here is from genome assembly GCA_964530695.1 of uncultured Caulobacteraceae bacterium. GTDB lineage: Bacteria > Pseudomonadota > Alphaproteobacteria > Caulobacterales > Aquidulcibacteraceae > VFBF01. Next base: position 25,075 of record CAZGYQ010000006.1, on the reverse strand, counting down.
GCGCCCTCACGGCGCGTGGTTGCGATAGGTTCTTCGACTGGCGGCGTCGAAGCGCTGCTTACCGTGTTGAGCGGATTTCCGCGCACATGCCCGCCGACAGTCATCACCCAGCACATGCCGGGGACCTTCACCAGCAGCTTCGCGGCCCGTCTCGACAAGGAGTGCGATGCGACGGTCACGGAGGCGTACGACGGCGCGACGCTGGAGCCCGGGCGAATCTACCTGGCGCCGGGCGGCGAGGCGCACCTTGAAATCAACGGTTCGACAGCGATGCGTTGCCATCTGCGGGAATCGGACAAGGTGGAAGGCCATCGTCCCTCTGTGGATGTGTTGTTCCAGTCTGTGGCCCGTACTGCGGGCGCCAACGCGGTCGGCGTCATCCTCACGGGCATGGGGCGCGACGGCGCGCGCGGTCTCAAGTTGATGCGCGACGCCGGCGCGCAGACGATCGGTCAGGATTCATCGACATGCGTCGTCTTCGGCATGCCACGCGTCGCAGCTGAAATCGGCGCCGTGCAGGTTCAGCTTCCGATTGGCGCCATCGGTGCGGCAATACTTGATCACTGCGCTGCGAGGAACTGACGACATGCCTGCCGCATCCGCAATAAACGCCCTCATCGTCGACGACCAGCTGACCATGCGCGCGCTGATCCGCAGCACGTTGCAGCAGATGGGCGTCACCAATGTTCGCGACGCCGGCGACGGAGAAGAAGCGCTGGCGCGCCTCGCCGAGAGACCCGCGAACCTGATCATATCGGACTACAACATGCCGAAGATGGACGGTCTTGGGTTGCTGCGTGCGGTGCGCGCCAATCCCGCGACCCAGAAGGCCGCGTTCATTATGCTGACCGGGCGCGCCGACAAAGATCTTGTCCAGCGCGCGGCGCAGTTTGGCGCCAACAACTACCTTGTGAAGCCGTTCACCCTCATGAGCCTGAAAGAAAAGATCGAACAGGTGTTTGGAGTACTGACGTGACGGCAGCAGGAACTCCGATACCGGGCCGGCGCGTGCATGTCGGGCAGGGCGAACATCACGTCAGCGGCGAGAAGGACCTGCTGCTTTCGACGATTCTTGGCTCGTGCGTGGCCGCGTGCTTGCGCGACGAGCGGATCGGTGTTGGTGGAATGAATCACTTCCTGTTGCCGGAAGGCGGCGGCGGTTCCAGCGACCCGGCGGCCGCGTCACGCTACGGCGCACACGCCATGGAGCTGCTCATCAATTCGATCCTGCGAGCCGGCGGCCGAAGGGAAAACATGACGGCGAAGATTTTCGGCGGCGCGCGGATGTTCGACGACCTCCAGAATATTGGCGGCAACAATGCGGCCTTTGCGGAGAAGTTCCTGCGCGATGAAGGCATCCCGATCATCGCCAGCAGTGTCGGCGGTCGTGCGGCGCGCCGCATCCACTACTGGCCTGCGACGGGAAAGGCGCTCGTGCGTGCGGTCGAGGATGCCGAGGCGATCGAGCGGGCCGAACTCAAGAAGAGCCGGGAAGAGGCAAAGGTTGTGGGTGGTTCGGTGGAGCTTTTCTGATGACTGCAAAGCCGCTTGTCGCCGCGGATGGCGCCCCGGGAGTTGATGTCTTCGAGTGCGCGCGCGCCTTTCTGGGTATTGCCCGGGAGCTGGCGAACGCGTCCGGGGTTTGCATCGCCCTGGAAGGCAGCGTGACGCATCTCCTCGCGCACTATCAAGGCGAGGACAGGTCCGTCCTCATACGCGAACTCCAGCATCTCGACGCGCTCAACCAGCTGCTGGTCTCGCTGTCCTCCTACGCTTCGGTTCTCGGGTCCCAATGCATCGCCGGGACGCCGCTGAATATCGACGGAGCGTCGCAGGATCTCGGCTTGGCCCGGGTGGCGGCGCGACTGAGAGAGCTTGAGGATCGCGAAGAAGGGGGCTCCGCGGACCGTGCGCTCATCTCCGGTGAAATGGATCTACTATAGGTTTAACCATGACGGTCGCCGCCCCCCCCGGCACGCGGATCAATCTCGAGAATTCCGTTGTCTTGTTGATCGACGACAACAGGATGTCGCTCGACATTCTCAATTCGGCGTTCATGGGATTTGGCGTCCGCGAAAGGCTTCGCGTCGATAACGTCGACGAAGCGAGGCGGTCGCTGAAGTCCCGCAGCATCGACCTCATTGTCATTGAAGCGGGGTTGCCTGACGATTCGGCATTCGCGTTCATGAGCTGGTTGCGTCACGAGGCGCCGGAACCCTCCTGCTTCACGCCAGTGGTTATGGTGCTTGGGCACACGACGCACAGCGGCGTGATCCGTGCGCGCGACGCCGGTACGAATTTCGTCGTCGCAAAGCCGATCTCCGCGGGGACGCTGCTCAGCCGCGTGGTCTGGATTGCCCGCGAGCGCCGCGCCTTTCTCAAGGGCGACTCCTTTGCCGGACCTGACCGCAGGTTCCACAATCTGGGTATTCCTGCGGGCATGGACGGTCGACGGGCGGAAGACCTCGGCATAGATCTGGGCGGACCTGTCGATCCCAACCTCTCACAGTCGGAAGTGGACATGATGATGAAACCGATGAAGATCGAACTGTGAACAAGATGCGCCGGATATATCCCAAGCTGCGCCTCCACAGCGCCCTGAGCGATCCGCACGGGATTCCTGTCGAGCAGGCCGTCGAGAGAGCGACCACCGAAATGGCGGCGTTCTCCGATGACGCCTTCGTGGTGGTCGATGCGGCGATCATGAGGTTGCGGGAAATGTGCGCCCACGACCAGGGTGGCCTCGACCCGGTTGCGGTGTTCGCGGAAGCGGAGACCGTGGTCGACTTGGCGGGGCTCTACACGCCGCCGCTGTGCCGGGCCGCGCAGAGCCTGTGCGACCTTGCGCAGAAGGCGATGCAAAGCGGTTCGCTTGATCGCGACGCGCTGAAAGTTCACGTCGAGACGCTTCTTCTGCTGCGATCCACAGACGGCAAGGAGACGCCTACGACCAAGGCGATCATCGATGGCCTTGTCGCCGTCGTTGCGAAGGCGCGTTGAAGTCCGCGCGCCCAGTATTCTGAGCGCGCCGTCGAGACGCCGGACCTTGCAACCGGCGCGATCGCGCTTGACGCTCCGCGCCGGCATCGCTCAAGTCGACGTGAGCGAAAGGAAGCGCGCATGGTGCAGAACTGGAAGGAAGTCGGGCCGCAGCGTTACCGGGAGACGTTCGGCAGGTATTTCGAGGACTTCAACGTCGGCGATGTCTATGAGCATCGCCCCGGCAAGACGGTCACCGAGTACGACAATCATCTCTTCACGCTGCTGACGCTCAACACCCACCCGATCCATTTCGATGCGGAATACGCCGCGGCGTCCGAATTCAAGCGCAACCTTGTGGTGTCGACCTATACGCTGGCGTTGCTCATCGGCATGAGCGTGAGCGATTGCAGCCAGAAGGCGATCGCCAATCTCGGCATGGACGACGTCAAGTTTTCGTCACCTGTGTTCGCAGGCGACACGCTCTATGCCGAAAGCGAAGTTCTCGCCAAACGCGAGAGCGCGTCGCGTCCGGGCCAGGGCGTCGTGACGATACGCACGATCGGCAAGAACCAGCGTGGCGATGTGGTCTGCACATTTGTCCGCAACATGCTGATCCCCGCGCGCGGGCACGCCGTGGAAGACAAGGTCGGCAACTATTGAATCCGACGTCGTCTGTTGGCGAGGACCGGATAGAGCAGGTTGATCGCCAGCCCCGCCATGACGAGGGCGGTCGCGACCAGCTTCCAGCCCGGCATTTGTTCGCCCAGCAGAAGCGCTGATGCGCCCATGCCGAACACCGGCACAAGCAGCGCGATGGGCGTGACGACCGTCGCCGGATATCGCGCGAGCAGCCATCCCCATACCGCGTAGCCGAACATCGTGTTGCCGACCGATTGCCACAGCACCGCCGCCCACGTCGCAGCATCCGCATTCGCCACGCCGCGCGCCATCGCCGGCCAGCCCTCGAACACAAGCGAAAGCGCGAAGAGCGGCGGCGCGGAGAAGAGCCCCGCCCACACCACGTACGCCAGCATGTTCGCCGGTTGTCCCGCGCGCGCGACGAGATTGCCGCCCGACCAGCTCAGCGCGGCAAGCAGCACCAGTCCGATTCCCAAAGGCGTTGCGCTGGCGTCGGAGCGCATGAGTATGATCGCAAGTCCAGCCGTGGCCACGAGCAAAGCAGCGATCTGGTAGAGGCGCACGCGTTCCCCCGAAAGGCGCATGGACAGCGCGATGGTGAAGAAGATCTGCGTCTGCACGATCAGCGAAGCGAGTCCGGGCGAGATGTCGCTCTTCATCGCGAGAAACAAAAGGCCGAACTGGCCTGCGCCGATCAGCACGCCGTAAGCGGCGAGGTTGCGCCACGAAACCGCGGGGCGTTTGAGGATCAGCGCCAGTGGAAAGAAGACAAAGATGAATCGCAGCGTCGCCAGCAGCAGCGGCGGGAGGTGTTCCAGCGCGACCTTGATGACGACGAAATTCGTCCCCCACACGGCCATGACGGCGACGGCGAGCAGGAAGTGCGGGAGTGAAAGGGGAGAAGACGACATGGCGCGGGGGGAGGCTAGCGGCTGCGCCGCCGTCTGTCGATTGCGGCAAGCGCTTGTGGCGGCGTCGGCGATGTGGGGCTTGCGCTCTGCGCAGGGTTCCGCAAGCTGTCGTCATGAATCCGATCTTTGCGGCGCTGCCGACGACCATCTTCGACATCATGTCCGGCCTCGCGCGCGAGACCGCAGCGGTCAATCTCGGGCAGGGGTTCCCAGAGGATGACGGGCCGCTTGATGTGCGCGAAGCCGCGGCGGCCGCGATCCTCGCGGGACCGAACCAGTATCCGCCGATGCGCGGGCTGCCGGAGCTGCGCGACGCGGTCGCGGCGCACTATTCGCGCTTTGGCGATGTGGATCTCGACTGGCGGACGGAAGTCACGATCACGTCTGGCGCCACGGAGGCGATCGCTGCGGCGTTGTTCGCTGTGGTGTCGCCTGGCGATGAGGTCGTGGTGTTCGAGCCGATGTATGACGCCTATGCGCCGCTCATCCGGCGGGCTGGCGGCACGATTCGCCCGGTGCGCCTCTCGCCGCCGTTCTGGACGGCAAGTGAGGAAGAGATCGCGGCGGCTTTCTCACCGCGCACGCGCGCCGTCGTGCTGAACACGCCGCTCAACCCGACGGCGAGCGTCTTCGACGACGCCATGCTCGCACGCATCGCGCGTCAATGCGTGGCGCATGGCGCCATAGCGATCAGCGACGAGGTTTGGGAGCATGTGGTGTTCGGCGGCGCGCGGCACCGCTCGATGCTCACCGCGCCCGGCATGCGCGATCGCACGATCAAGATCGGCTCCGCGGGCAAGATTTTCGGCATGACCGGGTGGAAGGTGGGCTTTCTCTGCGCTTCGCCGGCGCTGACGGAAGTCGTCGCCAAGGCGCACCAGTTCCTGACATTCACGACGCCGCCGCACCTGCAGTCCGCTGTCGCTTACGGGCTCGGCAAGGATGCTGCGCACTTTGAAGCCATGCGTGCGGGCCTCGAGCGATCAAAATCCCGGCTGGAGCTCGCGCTAGCCGCGGAGGGGTTTGTGACGCTGCCGTGCGCCGGCACGTATTTCCTCAACATCGATCTCAAGGGCTCCGGCATCGCGATGGACGACGAGAAATTCGCGATGCGCGCGGTCAAGGAGGCGGGTGTCGCGGTCATCCCGCTTTCGGCGTTCTACGAAAGCGTCGGTGAATCGAGTTTCGCCCGCGTCTGTTTCGCCAAACGCGACGAAACGCTTGATCGCGGCGTTGAACGGCTGGCGAAGGCGCGTCGTCTGTTCGCCTAACCCTTCTGCTTCACCATCGCGCGCTGGAACGCAGGGAGCTGGCGCAGGCGTTCCAGGTACGCACGTGACCGCGGTGGAATGCGCTCCCGGAGCGGCGTCAGCGAGTCCGCGAGGTGCAGCGCGTAGGCGATGCAGACGTCGGCGATGGTGAACCGCCCGGACACGAGAAACTCCCGGTCCTCAAGTGCAGCCTCGACCGCCTTGAGCCGGCCGAGGAACCACTTTGCATAGTCGTCCGCCGCCTGCGGCAGGCGTCGTTCCTCCGGTTCAAGCCGTGTGTACCGCAGCACGATCGTCTGCGGAAACGTCAACGTGGCGTCGCTGAAGAAGAGCCAGTTGAGGTAGGCCGCGTAGTCCGGTTCCTGCGGCGTGACCTCGAGCGGCGTCGGACCGTACTTCATCACGAGGTACGCGCAGATGCCCGAGGACTCCGTCATTCTCGCGTCGCCGTCGACGAAGAAGGGGATCGTGCCGAGCGGATTGATTGCAAGGTACTCCTTCGCCAGCACGCGCGGCGGGAACGGCAGCAGCTTGAGGTCGTAGTCGAGGCCCATCTCTTCCAGCGCCCAGAGCGGGCGCAACGAGCGCGCGTCGGCGCAATGGTAGAGCGTGATCACGGGCGTCTCCTGTTTCGCCGACCATGCCGTCGCCTGGAGGCACGATCAATACTCCCGTCGCCAGCGCACGGAGAGACGACGGTCGCCATTGGGCTCGAATGCGGAGATCAGGAACAGCTGCGGCCGCACCCGCCATTCCACCTGCGTCTCGGTCTCGCCGATGCCCGTGCGCGCCACCTCAAGATAGACGTCACGCGTCAGGTACTTGCCGCCCGCCACGCGCAGGCCCGCGCCGGTTTCCCTTACGTCGAGGCGATCGAGGCCGACGAGATCGCGCGCGGCCCCGGCGATATCGAGCGACGCCTGTCCCGCAAGTTGCGCGAGCGACGCGGCAAGCTGGGCCGCTTCAAGCGCTGACAGATCCTGCGACGCCCGTCCGAACAGCGCCTGCGGCAGGATCTCGTCCTGCGGCAGCGCCGGCGTGCTCGACAGTTCAATCGCGGGATCGCTCACCGGCCCGCTGAGCACGATGCGTGCGGTAATTTCCGGCGACGACATTTCCGCCGCCAGATTGATCAGCGCCTCGTCTGGGGCGCCGTTGAATCGGATCAGGCCGCTCTGCGCCTCGAAAACGCGCCCGGCCAAGGTGAATCGTCCGCGAATGAGCCGCGCTTCGCCGAATACACGCGGCGCAGTCGAAGTTCCCCGCACGCGCAGGTCGACTGCCCATTCGGAATCGAGCCCCCGATCGCGCACGAACACGCGCCCCGGCGCGCGCACGCGCAGGTCCAGCGCTGCGCGGGTGACCTCTTCGCGGGAGCCTGCGGGGATTTCTCCGTCCTCTTCGCCCGGGCGATTGATCTCGACGACGTCGAGCCGCGGAATGCCGGCGTCGGTGCGTGGCGTCGCGAGCGTCGCTTCGCGCACGGCGAGATCCCCGCTCAGGGTCATGCCGTCGCGCGTCCATTTCAGCGCGAGCGGACCGCTGGCGACGGCCCTTGCATCGGGACGGTTGAGCAACCGGATGTCATTGGCGAAGATCGCCACTTCACCATCCTTCAGGCCGCGCGCCTGGCCGGTGCCGGTCAATGTTCCCGAACGCAGGTCGTGCGCCGAAAACTGTTCAAGCCGCGCGCCGGCGTCGTCGAAGCGCACGCGCGCGGCGATGTCGCGCAGCTCGACGCCGGTCTGGCGGTCCGAGAAGCGCCCGCCCGCCAGTGAAAAGCCGCCCTCGCCGGACAGCCTGCCGACTGCGAAGCGCACGTCGCCGGCGCCTTCGAACTGGCCGGCGAGATTTTGATCCAGCGAACCGACCAGCCCCCACAGGGCGTCGGCGGGTCCTTGTGCGCGCCACGTCGCGCGGCCTTCGCCCGCAAGCGCGATGCGCATCGGGCGTGCGCGGGCGGACACGGGCGCGCGCGCGTCAAATGCGCCGTCCAGTCCACTGCGCGAGGCGACCGTTCCAGAAACCGTCATGGAACCGCCGGCGATCCGTCCGTTGAGTTTCATTGACAGCGGATCGCGCGTGCGGCGTGCAAGCAGCGCATCGGTCAACGCAATGTCGATGACGCCGTCGAGGCTGTCGTCATCGCCGCTGAGCGAGATTGTTCCAGTCGCGCGACCGGTGGCGCGTTCGCCGAGCAGGTCGAGCACCGGGCCGATGGGCGCATTGTCCGCCGTCGCATTGAACTGAAGGCGGCCGCGCTCGTCCTTCAGCGTCGCGCGCAGCAGGCCGTCGCCCAGCGCGAACACGCCGTCGGCGTGCGTCGCGTTGGGCGCCAGCGAAAACGTGAACGGTTGGCGCGTGGCCACAGCCGAACCGTTGATGTTTCCCGCACCTTCGACCCGCACCAGCGTCGTGTCGCGGTCGCGATCGACGCTCGCCGTCAGATCAAGCTGGACCGGTGCGCCGGAGGCTGCGCCGCGCAAGGCGCCATGCATCCTGAGCGCATCGAGAGGCCCCGAAGCTTCAGCGTCGAGCCGTGAAAACACGAGCGCGCCGATGCGCCCGCCGGTGATGCGCGCGGACGCGGAGAGCGTCGCCTCGCCCGACGGCGTCGGCCGGAGCGCCGCGACGCCGGTTATTCGGCCCGTCAATGGCGCGGCAAGTTTGTCGGTGCGACCGTTGAACGTTACGTCGAGTGTGGGCCCCGCGTCGGTGAATGCGGCGGCGCCGGTCGCCGTAAGACCCGCCGCGCGGATGTCGAGATCGGAAAGCGCCAGACGCCCTTCGCCGCTTGCGAGCAGGGCGGTCGCTGTCGCCGGCTCGCCCACGACCGCGCCCTCGATACGTATCGTGCCCGTGCGCCCGCGCGCGGTCGGCGCAAACGCGAGCGTGACGACGGGATGCTCGATCGCAAGTCCGGCGATGTCGATCTGGCCAAGGCGTGCGGTGGTTGAAATCGCCGGATTTCCGAGGCGTCCGGTGAGCGCGCCTGTCGCATCCGCCACGCCCTCGAACACGGCGCCGCCGACGCGCAGCGGCCCCGTCGCCGACGCCTCGAAGGAAAGGCGCGCCTCGCCGTGTTCGATGCGGCCGAACGCGGCCGCGCGCAGCTTTGGCGCGCTGAGGGAGATGCGCCGCACGTCGATCACGCCGCCGCGAATGGCGAGCGTGGCGTCAAGCGCCGGCGCCGCGCCGAGCAACTGGTCGAGCGGCTTGAGGGTGGTCGAGAAGCGTCGGGATTTTGCGTCAGCGGTCACAATCACGGGCGTCTGGCCGCCGCCATTCGCCGTCCAGGTTCCGCTCGCCTCGCCCCGGATGCGCGCATCGAATGCGTCGAGACGCGTGGTGCGCCAGACGCCGCGCAAACCGCGCGCACCCGCGCCAAGCGCGCCGTCGCCCTGCACGTCGAGCGCGCCCGATTGCAGCCGCGCCTCGCGGACCGTGACGCGGCCGGCCTGGCGATCGTATCGACCCTGCAGCACAAGGCGCCCACCGCTCGCGAGGCGGCCGACGAACTCCGCGCCGCCGACGGCGTCTGTCAGTTTGAAATCGGATTCAAGATCGAGAAGGTCGCGCGATGCACGCAGGAGTACGGGGCCCGCGAGGTTGGCGCGCACACCGGCGATGCGCACGCCCGTTCCCGTTGCGTGTCCGGAAAGGATCTGCACGCCATCGCCGTCTTCGAGGGCGCCTTCGAAGCGGGCGGCGCCGCTGACGATGTTGCGCGTGAGACGGTCAAGGCGGGTCGCGCTGGCGACGATTGCGGTGGCGCCGGTCGGTCGCCAGTCGTCGCCCAGCGCGCCGCGCGCGTCCACGGTCACGTCCTGCATCCTTGCGGTGATCGCAAACGTGGGCCGTGCACCGCGAACGCCTTCGCCGTCGAGGCGGACCGCGCCGCCGATACGCGCGACGACGTTTGCGAACGCGGGCGCCAGATCGAGCTGGATGTCGCCGCCGCCGGTCCAGCGCCCGGGCTTCCAGCTGAATGCGCCGGTGATGAAGGGTTTCGCGCCGATGCGCGCATCCAGTGCGCCGGCGCCGGCGGTTTCGTCGCCATCGGCGTTTGCGGTGGCGTGCAGGCCTTGTTCGCTTTTCAGCGCCGCTGCGAAGAAGCCGTCCTTCGGCCCCTCAAGCGCTGCGTCCAGATGGATCGTTCGCTGGCGCAGCAGATTGATGCGCAGCGTATCGCCCGCGGCGTCCAGCCGGCGCAGGTCGACCATGGCGCGGTCGATCCGTGCGCCGTGCGCGACGAGGTTTGCGTCGAGCGTGAACGCGGCGGCTTCGCCGAAGACAGGTGCGTCGACGTCGATGCGTTCGATCTTCATGGCCTGAAGATCGACATCGATGCCACGGCCAGGCGGCCTTGCGGGAGTCAGTCCGGGTTTGCGCAGAAAGTGCAGCGATCCGGCGGAAATATCCCGCACCGCCGCTTCGCGCGTGAGCAGTCGCAGAGGCTCCCACCCGACAGCGAGATTTCTCCCCTCGACCCACACTCCGTCGGCGTCGCTCAACGTTGCGCGCGCGACGCGCAGATCGCCAAGTCCGCTTCCGCTCACGCCTTCAAGATGCAGGACGCCGAGACGCCACACGGCGCGTCCTTCGGCGAGCTTCGACACGAGGAACGGCCCGCCCGGGCCAAGCGTCCACGCGATCGCGCCTGCCGTGAGCACGACCGCGCCCGCGGACGCATAGAGCAGCCGCTGCCGCAAGCGCTTCGGACGCGCGGGAGACGGGGAGGGCGCCTCGGTCAAAAGGCCTGCCCGATGGAAACGTAGAAGGCGACCTTCGAGTCGCCGGGGCGTGGATCGACCGGCATCGCGACATCGAAGCGCAACGGCGCAAAGCCGAGGTCGTAGCGCGCGCCGACGCCGACGCCCCACCGAATGTCTCCGGCGTCATCGAGATTCTGGAAGGCCGCGCCCCCGTCGACGAAGGCGACCGCGCCAATGCGCTGCGTGAACCGTGCGCGCGCTTCGCCGGAAACCTCGATCAGTCCGCGCCCGCCGGGCGCCACGCCCGTCTTGGCCGTCGTGTCCGGGTAGATGGAGTTGAAGGCGTAACCGCGCACCGATCCGCCGCCGCCGGCGTAAAAGCGCCGGTCCAGCGGCAGGTTGTTGTCGTCTCCGAGCAGCGGCTCGACCCAGCCGAGGCGCGTGCGCGCCGCGACAGTGTAGCGATCGGCGCCGTTGAAGGTGTGATAGACGCGCGCCTGCCCGACGGCGCGCACGAACGCGACCGTCGCATCGCCCGTGGAGAGGGAAGGTTCCGCGCGCAACTGCAGGAGGTAGCCCTTGCGCGCATCGAGCGGGGTATCGGTTTCGTCGCGCCGGATTTCACCGAAGGCTGACAGGACGTAGGCGTTTTCGACGCCTTCGGCCTGACTATAGAAATCCGCTGATGCGGTGACGCCGTAGCTGAGCGCGTAGCGCAGCCGGTCGGCGGCGTTGACGGCGCTGGAGACGAAGACGCCGTTGCGCGCGAATGGCCCGGTCTCGTCGTGGGAGACTCCTGCGTATATCTGGCTGGCGCGTCCGGGGCCGAATGCGTTGGGGCGCGTCAACTCGGCGGTGAGGCTCTGCTGTTCCTCGCCAAGCACCGCCTTGACGACGAGTGCATCCGCGCGGCGCGTGATGTTGCGGCGCGTCCATTCCGCTTCAAGGCCGAAGACCTCCGTCGTCGACCAGCCGACGCCGATCTCGATCACGCGCGGTTTCGCTTCCTCGAGCGTGACGATGACGTCGGTCAATCCTTCGCCGTTCGGCTGGGTCGCGAGCTTCGTGGCGACGACCGAGAAGGCGCCCGTCGATGCGAGGTCGCGCCGCAGCTGCTGCAGTTTTTCGGGATCATAATAGTCGCCCGCCTTCCAGTTCGCCGCGCGGGCGGCGAACGCCGGCTGCAGCGCGCCCGGCGGTTCGACGGCGACGGCGCCGAGACGCAGGCGCTCGCCGACCGCGAACTGGAACTGCGAGGTCATGCGCATAGTCGCGTGATCGACGACGTTGCGGCGGGGCAGGGCCTTCGCGTTGGCGTACCCGCGCGCGCGGAGCGCCGCGACGGTCGCCGCTTCCGCGATGAGCACGTCCGCGGCGCGCGCGGGCTTGCCGGCGGCGACGCGGGCGATCTCCTTGCGCGCGGCCGCGGTCGACACGTCGTCGATCGCGCCTTCGAAGGTCACCTGGGGCTCGGCGAAGGCGAAGCGCGCACCGGGAACGATGCGCACAAGCGCGCGCGGCGGCGCATCCTCCGCGACAGGTTCGACCGTGGCGGCGTACCAGCCCTCCGAGCGCATGAATGCGCGGGCGCGCTGGGCGGCTTCTTCCGCAAGGCGCTCGGCGTCGAACAGGGTTTGCGGCGCCTCGCGGTCGGGCAGCACGCGCCTGATCGCCTCGCGCGTGTCGTCGTCCACGCCCTCGATCTTCACCGGCGTCGCCGCCGAGGCGAGGCCGGCGCTCGCCGCCCAGAGGACGGCGGCGGCGGGAAACGCGAGGGCGGCAGGTGAAAAGCGCATGAAACGAGCGGCTTCGGTTCGAGTCGGATCAGGCTGAAACGGGTAGGGCCGACCGTGGCGTGAACCAGTTAACTTGCTGTCAACGAATTGCGCGCGCTCCGCCGGCGCGGCCGCCCCCCTTTTGGGCGGGAGTCATTGACGAAGCGAAACGAGCCCGTCTGGCGACGGGTTCAGTCAAACGTGGCCCTTGGCCGCGCGGTGAATTCGTTCTTCATGTCGCCGCTCTCGTCGTCCATCTCGCGCAGCGACACTTCGTAGCCCCAGAGATCGGCGAGGTGCTGGAGGACATGGTCGGTGTCGGCGTCGTCGAGCACGATGCCGTCGACGACGCGGTGATGCAGGATCAGCCGGCGGTCGCCGGCGAGATCGACGTCGGCGATCTGGATGTCGGCGTCGCGGCGCGCCACATCGTAGTGCCGCGAGAGCGCGCGGCGGATTTCGCGATAGCCGCGCTCGTTGTGGATGTGGCTGACGTTGAGGTCGAGTTCTTCCTCGTCGTCGTGGATGTTGAACAGGCCGAGACTGCGGATGAGCGCCGGCGACAGGAACTGCGACACGAAGCTCTCGTCGCGGTAGTTCGCCCACACATCGCGCAGGACGGCGTAGGGATCCTTCTGCCCGGCGATATCGGGCATCCAGATGCGGTCTTCCTCGGTGGGGTTGAGACAGACGCGCTCGATGTCAGACATCATCGCGAAGCCAAGCGCGTAGGGGTTGATGCCGGAGTATCTGCGGTCGTTGAACGGCGGCTGGAAGACGACGCCCGTGTGCGAGTGCAGGAATTCGAGGAAAGCGCCGTCGTTGATGCGGCCCTGTTCATGCAGGCGCGTCATGATGCGATGATGCACGAACGTGGCGCACCCCTCGTTCATCATCTTGGTCTGGCGCTGCGGATAGAAATACTGTGCGATCTGGCGGACGATGCGCAGGATCTCGCGCTGCCAGGACGTGAGGCGCGGCGCGGTCTTTTCCAGGAAGTAGAGGATATTCTCCTCCGGCAGCCCGAGCAGCGCGCGGCGCGCGTCCTGATCGGTCTTGTCGCGCGTCTTGCCCTTTTTCGTCGGCACGGTGCGCCAGAGATCGTTGAAGATGGCTTCGCCGTGCGCGCGGCGTTCCTCGGCGCGCTTCTGTTCGGAGCGCAGGTCCGGCAGGCGCTTGCGCGGAAAGCGGTGGATGCCGTGGCTCCGCAGTGCATGCGCGGCGTCGAGGACGCGCTCCACCGCAGCCTGCCCGTACCGGTCCTCGCACTGGGCGACGAAACGCTTGGCGAAATCGAGATAGTCGAGGATGCCGCTGGCGTCGGTCCACTGCTTGAAGACGTAGTTGTTCTTGAAGAAGTGGTTGTGGCCGAAGCCCGCGTGCGCGATCACGAGCGTCTGCATCGTGATCGTGTTCTCTTCCATGATGTAGACGACGCACGGGTCGGAGTTGATCACGATCTCGTAGGCGAGGCCCTGATAGCCCTTGCGATACATCGCCTCATCGCGGGCGAAGTGCTTGCCGAAACTCCAGTGCTTGTAGAAGAGCGGCATGCCGCCCGACGCATAGGCGTCCAGCATCTGTTCGGCGGTGATGACTTCGATCTGGTTCCTGTAGACGTCGAGCTTCAGCTCCTTGAGCGCGATGTCCTCGCACGCATCATAGACACGCCGGATGGTGTCGAAATTCCAGTCGGTGCCGGAGAAGAGCAGCCGCGGATCGGGTTCTGAAACAAGCGCCACGTCAGGCCTCCGCCAACTGGTCGGCTTTCTTCTGGAAGAGATCACGGAACACCGGGAAGATGTCGCGACGGTGGCGTACCTTGCGCATGGCGATGGGGTTGTCTGGGCCATTCACGACGGCGTAGGTGCGCCACAGCGTCGTCGGCCGCTCGCCCCCGGCCGGCGGGTCGTCGTCGGAGCCGACTTCGAGATACGCGTAGTACTGGCACATCGGCAGGACCGTGCTGGTGAGCAGGGCTGCGGTCTTGGCGTTGTCGCTCGGGGCGTTGTCGCCGTCGGAGGCCTGCGCGCCGTAGATGTTCCACTCGCTCGGCTTGAAGCGCTCCTCGATGACGTGGACCATTTCCTCCAGCGCCGTGGAGACCACCGTGCCGCCGGTCTCGCGGCTGTAGAAGAAGGTCTGCTCGTCGACCTCCTCGGCCTCGTGCGTGTGGCGGATGAACACGACCTCCACATGCTTGTAGCGGCGTTTCAGGAAGAGATAGAGCAGGGCGTAGAAGCGCTTGGCCAGATCCTTCATGTGCTCCGTCATCGAGCCGGACACGTCCATCAGGCAGAACATCACCGCCTGCGCGACGGGCTTGGGCGTCGATTCAAGGCGACGGTAGCGTACGTCGATGGGATCGATGAACGGGATGCGCCTGGAGCGCCGCTCGAGAATGACGAGCTTCTCGCGCAGGGCCGCCAGTGTTGCGGCGTTCCCGGGCGATGCGCCGGATTCCACGTCCGCGATTTCCCGGCGGACCGCCTCAAGCTCCTCCGGCTTCGGCCGCCGCAGCGCCACGCGGCGCGAGAGCGAATTGCGCATGGTGCGCGAGAGGGAGATGTTCGACGGCGAGCCGGAGGTGGAATAGCCCGCGCGGCGCCATTGCAGCACGCCGACGCCCTTCAGCTGGCGCTTGGCGAGGTCGGGGAGCTCAAGATCCTCCAGGAAGAGGTCGAGAAACTCCTCGTCCGACAGCGCGAAGCGGAACTCGTCCTCGCCGCCGCCGTCTTCGGCGCCCTCGCTGCCTGCGCCGCCGCCGCGCGGCGGGCGCTGGATGGAATCGCCTTCCACATACTCCTTGTTGCCGGGCAGCACGTAGTCGCGGACGCCGCCCTCGGCGGAGCGCCGCAGCGTCGGTTCGCGCACGCCGTCGGACGGGATCGAGATGTCGCCGCCGCGATCGATGTCCTTGATGGAGCGCCCGGCAGTCGCTTCACGCACCGCCCGCTTCACCTGCGCCTTCGCGCGGCGGATGAAGCGCTGCCGGTTGGCGAGCGACTTGCCGCCCGGGTTGAGGCGCCGGTCGATGATTGTCATGCGGTGTTGCTCGTATGGCGCTGCGTGCGCTCAAAGATGGGGGGTGAGGCGCGAGAGGAAAAGCGCGCTGGAGCCACACGAGTGCTTCGCTCCAGCATGGAGCCCGTACCCCGCCCGACCTTCGCTTCGCTCAGGCCACCCTCCCCATCGAGGGGAGGGAGGGAGCCTGGCGCGCATCGCCCCGTGCTTCTCACACTCACCCCGCCTGTTTCACGCGCATGTACCATTCGACCAGCCGGCGCACCTGCCGCTCCGTGTAGCCGCGCTCCACCATCCGCAGCACGAACTCGTCGTGCTTCTTCTCGGTGTCGCTGTCCTTCTTCGAGCCGAAGCTGATGACGGGCAGCAGATCCTCCACCTGCGAGAACATGCGCCGCTCGATGACTTCGCGGATCTTTTCGTAGCTTGTCCAGGACGGATTGCGCCCGCCGTGGCCGGCGCGGGCGCGCAGGGTGAACTTCACCACCTCGTTGCGGAAATCCTTGGGGTTGGCGATGCCGGCGGCCTTTTCGATCTTGGAGAGTTCCTGGTTGAGCAGTTCGCGGTTGAGGAGCTGGCCGGTGTCGGGGTCCTTGAAGTCGATGTCCTCGATCCAGGCGTCCGCGTAGTCGACGTAGCGGTCGAACAGGTTCTGGCCGTAGTCGTGGTAGCTTTCCAGATACGCCTTCTGGATTTCGTGGCCGATGAATTCCGCATAGCGCGGCGCAAGTTCGGCCTTGATGAACTCGATGTAGCGGGCCTCCGTGTCCGGCGGGAACTGGTCGCGCTTGATGGACTGCTCGAGCACGTACATCAGGTGCACCGGATCGGCGGCGATCTCGGTGGTGTCGTAGTTGAAGGTCGCGGCCAGCACCTTGAACGCAAAGCGCGTGGAAATGCCGTCCATGCCTTCATCGACGCCGGCTGCGTCCTTGTACTCCTGCAGCGAGCGGGACTTCGGATCGACCTCCTTCAGGCTCTCGCCGTTGTAGACGCGCATCTTGGTGTAGAGGTTCGAATTCTCGTGCGTCTTGAGGCGCGAGAGCACCGCGAAGCGCGCCAGCATCTCCAACGTACCCGGCGCACACGGCGCCGGCGCCAGCTCGGAGAACCGCACCAGCTTCTGGTAGATCTTTTCTTCCTCGTCGACGCGCAGGCAGTAGGGCACCTTGATCACGAAGATCCGGTCGATGAAGGCCTCGTTGTTCTTGTTGTTCTTGAAGCTCTGCCACTCCGCCTCGTTGGAGTGCGCCAGCACGATGCCGTTGAACGGAATGCCGCCGATATTCTCCGTGCCGACGTAGTTGCTTTCCTGCGTCGCGGTGAGCAGGGGGTGCAGCATCTTGATCGGCGCCTTGAACATCTCGACGAATTCGAGAACGCCCTGGTTCGCGCGATTGAGGCCGCCGGAGTAGGAGTACGCGTCCGGATCGTTCTGCGCGTAGGTTTCCAGCTTGCGGATATCGACCTTGCCGACCAGCGCGGAGACGTCCTGGTTGTTCTCGTCGCCCGGTTCGGTCTTCGACACGCCCACCTGACGCAGGCGGGAGGGGTTGAGCTTCACGACGCGGAATTGCGAGATGTCGCCGCCGAATTCGTCAAGCCGCTTCACGCACCAAGGGCTCATCAGGCCGCTGAGGCGCCGGCGCGGAATGCCGTATTTCTCTTCCATCGTCGCGCCGTGGGTCTCCGGATCGAACAGCCCGAGCGGGCTTTCGAACACCGGCGACACCTGATCGCCCGCCTTCAGCACATAGATCGGCTCCAGTTCGATCAGCGCCTTGATCTTTTCCGCGAGCGAGGATTTGCCGCCGCCGACGGGGCCGAGCAGGTAGAGGATCTGCTTACGCTCTTCGAGCCCTTGAGCGGCGTGTCGGAAGAACGCCACGATGCGTTCGATGGTTTCTTCCATCCCGTAGAAATCGGGGAACGCGGGATACACGCGGATCGTGCGGTTCATGAAGATGCGGCCGAGGCGCGAGTCCTTGGCCGTGTCGATGACTTCGGGTTCGCCGATCGCCGCGAGAATGCGCTCGTGCGCCGTCGCGTACATCAGCGGATCTTTTTTGCACGCTGAGAGATAGTCCTGCAGGGACATCTCCGACTCACGACGCGCCTCGTAGCTGCGTGCATAGGTCTGGAAGAGATCGTCGGTTGGCATCGTGGCTCCATCCGCATGTCGCCGAAATCCGGCAGAGCGCCCTGGCGCTACTTCTATGTAGTGCGATTCAGACGCTGGTGAGTTCGAATTGTTGCAGACTGGCGAAGTTTTGCCGCTGGCGGCCGGCGTTTCACGACACCGGCTCACGAGTCTGCATCGCTGCGCCCGTCCGTAGTGCCCACTCCCGTGCGCAGATGGTCGCGCCGTGCGCGGTCGCGCGCAAGCGCTTCTTGCTGTGACCCGGATCATGGCGCGCCGGCGCCAGTTTCTTGCGCAATGGCGGTGCGCGCGGCGGCAGGCTATCGTCGTCGCCGGACAACGCCCTTGAGCGCCCGTGCGCGTCATGGGGGCCGGACCGCCATGGGGAGATCGTGCCGATGAAACGTGTGCTGCTGGTTCTTGTCGCGGTCGTGGTCTTCACCGTCATCGGCGCGGCGGGATACACGTGGTGGTTTCTGTCCCGGTTCGATGCACGCGCGGAGATCGAACGCCGTGTCGAGGCCGCCACCGGCCGCGATTGCGAAATCAAGGGTGCCGTCTCCGTCACATTCTGGCCGGCGCTCGGTTTCAAGGGCGAGAATGCGAGCCTCGCCAATGCGCGGGGCGGCCCCGCCGGGCAGTTGCTCACGGCCAGGGAGGTCGTCATCGGCATGGCGCTGAAGCCGCTTGTGCAACGCCGCCTTGAGGTGCACGAGTTCATCCTCGTGGAACCGGTCGTGGCGCTTGAAGTGGATGCGCAGGGACGCCCGAACTGGATCCTGAAGCCTGCAGCCAGTTCGCGACCGCGGCAAACCCAGAACTCCGGCGCCAGCGCGCCGACCTTCAGCCTGCACGGCATGCGGGTGATCGACGGACGGTTTTCCTACGCAAACCTGAAGACGAAGTCCGCCTACGGGCTGGAGGACGTGGACGCCAGGATCGATCTCGACGGAATGGACGCCCCGTTGACGCTGTCCGGCGAGGTTACCTTTCGCGGCCAGCGCGCCGTCGTCGAGCTGACGATCGGCGCCTTTCGCGCGCTGACGACCGGGCAGGCGACGCCGCTGAAGGTGACTATCGCGGCGACGTCCCTCACGGCTGCGCTGGACGGCGCCCTCGATGTGAAGACCGGCGGTCTCTCCGGTGAACTGGCGGCGTCGGGGCCGAGCCTGCGCGGTCTCGCCGCGTGGGCGGGCGCTCCGTTGGGGAAGGGGCCCGGGCTCGAGACTTTCAGGATCTCCGGACATCTCGACGTGGGCCCGAAGCGCTACGCGTTCGACAACGCCGCCATCGAGATCGACAACATCAAGGGGCGCGGCGATTTCCTCATCGAGCAGGGGCCGCGTGCGCCGTTCGTGTCGGGGCGCCTCGAAGTCGGGGCGCTCGATCTCAATCCCTATCTCGCACCGCGCACGCAAGAGAGCGGCGTCCAGGTGGCGAGCGTGCAGCAGGTGGACGTGCGGTCCGCGGGCTGGAGCGACGTGCCGATCGACCTGACGGGCCTCAAGGCCGTCAACGCCAATCTCGAACTCACCACCGGCCCGTTGCAGATCCAGAAGACAAAACTCGATCGCACGCAGGTTTCGCTGCTGCTGAACGACGGATTTTTCGTTGCGACCATGCGTGAGCTTGAGATGTATGGCGGCAACGGGACCGGCCGGTTCGAGATCGATGCGCGCGGCGGCGAACTGACGATCCGTAACGAACTGGCGGTCCAGAAGGTCGATGCGCACCGCTTCTTCACGGACGCCTTCGGCTTCGGCAACCTGGAAGGCGTCGCGAAAATCGACTGGGGCTTTTCCGGGCGCGGCGCCACGCAACGGGCGCTGATGACGTCGTTGAACGGCACAGGCGCGTTCACCTTCGAGAACGGCGCCCTGCGCGGGGTGAACCTCGGCGGAGTCGGGCGCACGATCCGCGACGCCATGCGCGGAGAGATGGTTTCGCCCGCGGCGCGCACGCCGTTTTCCAGGTTCGCCGCCACGATCATGGCCGCCGATGGCGTGCTCGCGACAAGGGATCTCGTGATGGTCGCGCCGCAGGCCCGCATCAACGCCATCGGCGTCATCGACATGGGCGGCCGCAGCATGGACATGCGATTGACCCCGCGCCTCAGCGGCGTGGCGGTGCCGTTCAGGGTCTCCGGGGCGTGGACGGGCATCGGCTATGTGTCTGACATTCTCGGACGCGCCCGGCCCGCGATCGAGGCGCGCGTCCGCGCCATCCAGGCGCGCGCGCCCAGGTTGTAGCGGGCGGTTGTCTGGCGTGGCGCACCGGACCCCGATCGGTTAACAGGGGCCGGGGAAGTGAATTTCGGATCGGGACTGGTTTGGGACCGGGACAGGGGAGCGACATGGGAATCTGGGTAGTACCGGCGGTATTGGGGCTTCTCGGCCTCGTCCTGTTCGTGCGGGGCATGGGCGCCATTGGGCGCGGCCGGGCGATTTCGGGCCTGTTCGGCTCGCTGACGGGCGGCGTGTTCATAGCGGCGGGCGCGGCCGTCGGGCTGCTCGGCCTCAACATCCTCACCTACCAGCGCCTGACGCACGAGCAGCAGGTGGCGGAAGTCACCTTCCGCCAGACGGGCCCGTCAGCCTACGTCGCGGACGTGAAGCTGCCCGACGGCAAGAAGCAGGTCTGTTCGCTGCCGGACGGCACGTCCGGCGAATGCACGCTGCTCGGCGACCAATGGCAGATGGATGCGCGCATCCTGAAGTGGAAGCCGTGGGCGAACGTCGCCGGCCTCGACGCCAACTACCGTCTTGAGCG
The DNA here is from genome assembly GCA_964530695.1 of uncultured Caulobacteraceae bacterium. GTDB lineage: Bacteria > Pseudomonadota > Alphaproteobacteria > Caulobacterales > Aquidulcibacteraceae > VFBF01. The sequence continues at coordinate 4,849 of CAZGYQ010000006.1, read as the reverse complement.
CATGTCGGGCCGCTACGCCGACATCAACGCCGAACGCAGCGCGCCGCGCACGGTCTACCAGCTTTCGGAAAACCCCGGGCTCGACCTCTTCGCGGTGGCCAACACCAAGTACATGAAGAAGATGCCGGTGCTGGACGCCCACTACGGCAACGCCACGTACATCCCGATGGCCGACGGCGCGACGTATTATGTGACGCTCAGCCAGGACTCGCTGATCGCGCGGCCCGCCAACGATCAGGCGCGCACCGCAGTGCAGAACTGGAAGTAGGCGGCGCCGCTTTCGCGGGTCGCCGGGGGGCAGGTCCAATCAGTCAGGCGTCACTGACTGTGCGCCGCTCCACGTGTTCTGCAGTGCGCGCTTCGCGGCGGGTTGACGCGAAGCGCCAGCCGTCGCGCACGATCCGGTCGAGCGGTTTTTCGATCCAGCGGCACACGAGAACGCCCAGGACGCCCGCGCCGATGTATCCGCACAGGGCCAGCCCCGCGAGCGCGGCCAGGTTGTGCACGTCCAGCGCGGTCGCCACCCTCTGGGCCGCCTGGGTGGCGAAGAAGTGGGTCAGGTAGATCGAGAAGGTCGCTTCCGCGAGCATGTCGCGGCGCTTGCCCTTGTGGACGTCGCCATTTGCTTCCAGCATCAGCGCGCCGGCGACCACCGCCATCGCCGCGAACGGCCCCACGTACCGCATGTCCAGCGCCGGGAAGTAGATCTGTTGGCCGAAGCGCACGACGAGCGCCACCGCGATCAGCGCCACCGCGATCAAGCGCACGTCTGTGCTCTTCTGGCGCGCCAGCTGAAGCGGCCACCGGCTCCACAGCCCGGCGGCGAGGGCGCCGAAGGCGAAGGAGATCAGCCGGGGACCGGTGAAGAAGTTCAAGATCACGTCGGACGGCCGCAGGACCACGCCCGCAAGCGCGAGCGCCGCCAGCGTGCCCGAGGTCGCCATCCACGCATTCCGGCCGAAGAGTTTGAGGTAGACCGCGTGCATGAGGATGAAGGCGACGATGTAGTTCATTGTCCAGCCGACGAACACGATCGGCGCGACCATGCCGCTCTGCTTCACATAGGGGATGAAGAAGATCGACTTAAACAGCGTTTCCGGCGTGACCACCGTCGTGCGGAAAAGTCCGGGCGCAGCGAGGCAGAGCGCGCCGACAAATAGCGTGATGATCCAGTAGAACGGCACGAGCCGCGCGAAGCGCCTGCCGATGAACGTCAGCGGCGCCATGGGCTTTCGGAGATCGGAAAAAACGATCACGAAGGCGCTGACGATCAGGAAGCCGTCGGTGGCCACGCCGTCGATGCCGTGCGGGCCCTTAACCAGACCCATCAGCGTGTAGATCGTCTGCAGGTGGGCGGTGACCACCAGGAACGCGAAGATCACGCGCAGCGTCTGGATGTTCTGGATCACGACGTATCGCCCACAATGATCAGGGGACCTTGGTGATCACAGACGCGGGTGCATTTGTCACCGCACTGCTCCCGCAAGGCGAGACTTGCACCGCAGGGGCGTGACGGACATCCGCCGGTTAGATTGGGCGCTAATCGTTCGCGATCTCAGCGCGCGCAGCGTCGAACAGCGCGCGCGTCCCTTGGTCGCCATGCATTCTGGCGATCGCGGCGGCGCCAAGCGCGCGTCCCGCGCTCACGTCGCTCGCCCAGTGTACGCCGCAGACGACGCGACTTTCACCATATTCATGTCCGCGATGTAACAAGGCGTCAGCCTTTTCCGGCGCGATTTCCGCAAGCGCGAGCGCCCACGCCCAGCCGAGCGCCGCATGTCCGGAAGGGTAGGAGCCGCTGGCGCGCAGGCCGTCGCTCGGGGCGATGCAGGTCGGGTGAGACGGATTGGCGACGAACGGGCGGGGCCGGCCCCACTGCGCCTTCGTTGCGCCGATGGCCGGACCGGCGACGGCCATGACCTGGTCGAACACGCGCTTCGTGGCGGGATAGTTCGCGGCGGTGAAGTCCGGGCCCATGACGCTGGCAAACGCCTTCCACGGATCGACGGCGTCATCGGCCGCGGCCATGGCGATGCGTTCCGCCGACCACGGCCCGCGCGCGGTCGCGTCATCGCCGGCCTGCTGCGGCGAACCGGCGACAGGCGGCGCGGCGAGCACGCCGAGGCCGTTGAACGCCAGCGCGACGGGCGGCGGCGTTTCCAGTCGGGCCCCGTTGACCTCGACGGAGACGCACGCCGTCGCGGCGAAAAGCGCAAGGGCGGCGGACGCGAGCATTCTCTTCATGGGCGGCGGTCTCCGTTCGGGAAAAGCGACGTTAGCGGTCCTGCTCGCCAGCACCAACTTGCGCACGAAGCGCGCGCTTCTGCGGTTTCGCTCTGTCGCCCCCCGATGGGAGGGCCGGGGACGCGGAGGCGGCTCCGCGAAGTGGGTTGGGAAGAAAAGAAGCGTCGCCGCTTCCGCGTCCCCGCGATCGTTTTCCGCAAGCTTGGCCTCAGGGTGGTTCCTCACACCCTTGGGCGCAGTGGGCCTGCGACGAGCGGGTCCGCGCTGTCCGACGCGGAGCCCCGGACCCTCACGGCTTGCCCCGGAAAGTACATCCCGGCCCGTGAGCTACCTTAACGCTCGATCGCATCGCCCCGCGCCGACGAACAGATGGATCCGGCTGCCCTCCCTGCGGAGGCGATGTGCGGAATATAAACCTATCAACGAGGATGTCAATCCGCATCCGCTCACGCGTCGCCAGCCGGGAGCGCCGGCATCCTGCCGGCCCGGTAGCGCGTCCCGATACGCCGTCGCGCCTGGCGACATGCCATGCCGGCAAGATGCCGGCGCTCCCGGGCGGCGGTGTTACGGCCCCGTCAGCAGCGGCATCACCTCCACGCAGTCGCACGGAAAGATCGTGCAGTGGGGGTGGTTCTCGAACAGCTTCGCGGCGGCCTCATGCGAGGGCGCGCGCACGACGACGAAGACGGTGAGTTCGTTGACGACGTCCGTGACGCCGTCATCCCCGACGCGCTTGGTCGGCCCCAGCGGCCCGCCCGCATAGACGATGACGCCTTCATGCGCCGCGTCCCACGCCGCGAGCGCTGCGAGGCCAACCTCGTCCTTCGCGCGGCGTTCTTCCTCGGTCATCGCGTACCACGCGCGCCATTTCGGGCTTTGTTTGTTGGAGAGGAAGACGGCGAGGTAGTGGATGAGGGTGGGCATGGGTGCTCCTCTTGACGCGTGTGGAGCGCGCGGCCTCCGGCCGCGCATGCGTCGCCGGAGGCGACGCGCTCCCTCAAGTCCGCCAACCAGCGGAAGAATATGGCCAATCCCTGGCTGCGCCGCAAAGTCCAGCCGCGACGGGATTGTCTTCAATGTAGCGTTTCGTCGTCAGGAAATGCGCGTCGTCGCGCATGTAGCGGTCGAAATAGTCCCGCGCCCAGACGGCGCCGGTGCGTCCGAGAAGTTCGTTGATGCGCCGCGTCGAGTAGCGCTTCCACGCATGCACAATCTGCCCGAGTTCGATCTCGGCGTTTGTTGCGATGAGTGCGTGGACATGGTTGGGCATCACGCACCAGGCCTGCAGGGCGTAACGTCGACCGTCGCCGTGCAGAATCGTTTCGGCCACAATGCAGGCGCAGGCCGGATCGCGCATGAACGCTGCGCCCAAATGACGATCCAGAACATCGTCCCCGTCGCGTTCGTCAGGCGGGACGGAGTCAAAGAGCCGAAAGACGACATGCTGACTGACGCCGTGCCCGTCGTAATGCGGAAGGTATCCGCGACGATGCCAACCCTTCGCGCCCATGGAGGCATGGTTAGCGAAATGTTCGAGCTGCTCAAGTGGTCGAGATTGGGAGCGCGCGGCCTCCGGCCGCGCATGCGTCGCCGGAGGCGACGCGCTCCAATCACGCTCTATCGGTTCGTAGGAGGGAGCGCGCCGCCTCAGTTCAAGCGCCGCGGTTAGACTAATGGTGCATTGCGCGCTGGTGCACCCTACGCTTGCTGGAACTGCTCAAGTGGTTGTGATGGGGAGCGCGCGGCCTCCGGCCGCGCATGCGTCGCCGGAGGCGACACGCTCCAACCACGCTCACTTAAACAGCTTTGCCCAGTTCTTTGCCTTGCGCTTGCGCCAGCCGCCGCGGTGATAGGCGTCGCTGACGATGATCGGCGCCACGGAAGTCGCTTCCGCGAACACCATCTGCTCGTGCACGGTCGACACCTTGCCCCAGCTCGCGGCTTCCTGGAGCGTCGACGAAGAGCACGCGCCGTCGCGCACGTCCGCCACCGTGATCTGCACGGCGTACTTGTGCACTTCCACATCCTCGTGGCCGAGGATTTCGGCGCACACGACCGTGTCCTGCGCGAAGTTCTTCGGCACGCCGCCGCCGACCATGAAGAGGGCGGTGGTGCCGGCGGCGAGTTTGATCTCGGTCAGCTCGCGGAAATCGCCGGCGCTGTCGATGGTGACGTAGGGCTTCTTGGCCTTGCGACGCTCCACCTGGTGCTTGACGATGCCGAAGCCCGCCGAGCAATCGGAGAACGCCGGCACGAAGATCGGCACGCCCTTTTCATAGGCGCGCTGGATCAGCGAATCCTTCTTCTTGGCGTTGCCGTCGGCGAGCCACTTGCCGATTTCGTAGATGAACTCGCGCGAGGTGTAGGCGCGCGGCTCGAGCTGCTCGCAGATCGCGTAGATCGTGTGATCGACGTTCTGCAGTTCTTCCTCATCGATGTAGGTGTCGTAGATGCGGTCGATGTAGAGCGAGCGCAGGATGTTGTCGTCGGGGATTTCCTTGGCCTGGTAGTGCTTGAAGCCAAGCGCTTCGAGGAAATCCATGTCGATGATCGAGGCGCCGGTGGCGACGATCGCGTCGGCCATGTTGTATTCGACCATGTCGCG
>CAZGYQ010000005.1:0-67701 GCA_964530695.1 uncultured Caulobacteraceae bacterium | reverse complement strand
ACGACGCCGCTTCCCACTTAACAGTTGCCGGGTTCGCGCTGCGCGCGCCCCGGAATGACAGAACCTTTTTGGAGATGTCGGTGACTTCCGCGCCCGGCGAAAAGCGGCGCCTGCGATGCAGGCGCCCCGCACATTGCCGAAATGTAGGGGGAACGGCGCCCCCTCATTCCACACCTGCGCGCATCCCAAGCCCATGGCGGCCTTCAAGGCGCATCGGAAAAACGTGAAACTATCCGACCGGAATAGCGGGTGTGAAATCATGGCCCTTCGCATGAGGCGAAGGAGCCATGAAATACAAACCTCGCAGGAAACCCGACATCGCCAAGCCTGATCTGGAAAGAGTGAACACCATCGCCCGGCGCCTCAGGCTCTGGGTGCTGGAGATTGTCGCGTGGGTGGCCGCGCTCGCGGGTGTGCGCTTCAGGCCCGACATCTCGGAAGAGATCTACGCCGCGAAGCTCTGCGTGTTCCTGAACGCAATCCACCGTTGCGACAATCGCGGCCGCGTGTTCATGCGCCGTCACTGGCGGGGCGTTGCGCCCGGTTTCCGCTACAGGTTCCAGCGCGCGCAACTCCGCGCGTTCACGCGCGTCGTCAAAGTCCGCGATCTCACGGAACTCCGTGATCTCCTCGACGACATGGAGCCCGCCATCGCGCGGGTGCTGCGACAATTGAGGAAACACGCCATCCACACGCACCTCGCGCCAGTGGCGCCCCGTGCGGACGATTGCATCGCCGTTGCAGCTTTCGCGGTCGAAGCCGCCGACACGTCGTGATGTGGGGGAGTTGGACCGCCGGCGTCCCGCCGGCATTCCGTCATTCAGCAACGCAAGATTCTGCGGAGTCTGGCGCCGCCCGCCCATGCCGGCGAGGACGCCGGCGGTCCTTGTCGCCAAAGCCCCCGCCTTTAACCCCTCGCCTTGCGCGACTCAGCCCCTCCCCTATAACCGCCGCTTTCGCGGAGCCGCATCATGACCGCCCCGAAGACCGCCCCGGGTACTATCAAGCCCCTCGTCGGCCTCATCATGGGTTCGAAATCCGACTGGGAGACCATGGGCCAGGCGGCCGCCGCCCTCGACGCGCTGGGCGTGGCCTACGAGGCGAAGGTCGTCTCCGCGCACCGCACGCCCGCCCGCCTCGTCGAATACGCCACGACCGCAAAGGCCCGCGGCCTGCAGATCATCATCGCCGGCGCCGGGGGCGCGGCGCACCTGCCGGGCATGGTCGCGTCGATGACGCCGCTGCCGGTGCTCGGCGTGCCGGTGCAGTCGAAGGCGCTGAGCGGATTGGACAGCCTGCTCTCCATCGCCCAGATGCCCGCCGGTGTTCCGGTCGGCACGCTCGCCATCGGCGCTGCGGGCGCCACGAACGCGGGGCTTCTGGCGGGCGCCATCCTCGCGCTCAACGATCCCGCCGTTGCACAGAAACTCGACGAGTATCGCGCGCGCCAGACCGCCGAGGTCGGCGAAGATCCAGCAGGCGGCTGATGCTGAAGCCGGGGTCGACCATCGGCATTCTCGGCGGCGGACAACTCGGCCGGATGGTCGCGATGGCGGCCGCGCGCCTCGGCTTCGACGCCCACATCTTCACCGACGAGACCGACAGCCCCGCCTCGCGCGTCGCCGCGAGAACGACCGTCGCCGCCTTCGATGACGAAGCCGCGCTCGCCGCGTTCGCAAAGGCCGTCGACGTCGTCACCACCGAATTCGAGAACGTGCCCGCACGCACGGCGGCGTTCCTGGTTGAAACCGGCGTGCTGGTGCGTCCCGGCGCCAACGCGCTCGCCATCGCGCAGGATCGCGTGCTCGAAAAGCGTTTCCTCAACGAGGCGGGCGTGGCGACGACGCCGTTCGCCGCGATTGAATCGCTCGGCGATCTCGAAGCCGCGCTCATCGCGCTGCCAGCGCCTGCAATCCTGAAAACGCGGCGCATGGGCTATGACGGCAAGGGTCAGGCGCGGCTCATGCGCAACGATGACGCCGAAGCGGCGTGGATCGCCATCGGCGCGCACGCGGCGATCCTTGAAGCGCTCGCGCCGTTTGAGCGCGAGATCTCGGTGGTCGCGGCGCGCGGGGCCGACGGCGCCTTCGCCGCATTCGATCCCGCCGAAAACGTCCATGAAAACGGCATCCTGCGCACCAGCACAGTCCCCTCTTCGCTGCCCGGGGCGATGCTCGACGACGCCATCGCCGCGACACGGCGGGTCGCCGATGCGTTCGACTATGTCGGCGTGCTGACGGTGGAATTCTTCGTGATGCGCGACGGCCGCCTGCTCGCCAACGAGATCGCCCCGCGCGTGCACAATTCGGGACACTGGACGGAAGCCGCGTGTCGCATCTGCCAGTTCGAACAGCACGTGCGCGCGATCGCGGGCTGGCCGCTCGGTTCGACGGAGCGTTTCGCCGATGCGCAGATGACCAACCTCATCGGCGCCGATGTGGATGCGTGGGAGACACTCGTCGCCGACCCCGACGTGTGCATGCACCTCTACGGCAAGCGCGAGGCGCGTGACGGAAGGAAGATGGGGCACTACACGCGGATCTTTCCTAAGTGATACTATTCATGCGGGCACAGGTCCTTCTTCTCGGAACTCTCATAGCATGTGTGTCATGCTCGCCATCGCATTTGGCAGCCCCAACCCCACAGCAATGCGAGGTCGTGCGCGACTATTGGGGTGCACGGGATAAGTCGAACCTGACTTTCCTGAACAAGGGAGCATATCCAATCGGTGAGGTGGTTGTAGGAACCTTGCCCGCGCCATCTCGCTTCGAGACAACCAAACCTGAGCCAATGCAATTCGACTATGACGCCACGCCCCTGCGACAGCAGATGCTGTCAGGCCCTGCGCAAGACTTGCACACCTGTTTCAGACGCGCGCACGACCGCCCTCGTGAGTTCGGCCGCCAAGCGCTATGGCCACTTGGAAAGGCACGTTCGGAGAATGGTCACGGCGAGGTAGAAATCTGGTCAATCTCGCGCATCGCCATATCTGCAGATGGCTCGCGGGCCTTGTTCTTCCGCGAGGTTTATTGCGGCCCGATGTGCGGCGAGGGCGCTTACATCGCTATGGCGAGGCGCGGCGGCGTCTGGGAGGAGAGCGCAAAGGCGACCATGTGGGTTTCTTAGGAAGCGTCTAGGCTCGACGCGAAAACGCTTTCGCTGCTGCGCCGACGGCCGCCACGGCCATGATCCCGACGGGACGGGCCTGGGCCTTGAGCTTCTCGATCTGCATGACGTTGTCGATGCGGCGATCGAGGAAATCGAGCGTGCGGGCCATGTCCTCGCCGGGCTCGGAGAGCCACCGCGCCGTCGTCGAGCCGAGAACGCCCACAAGGATCGCGCGCTTGGAATAGTAGTTCTCGTCCGTTGAACGGTCGCCCAGCAGTCGCCAGATACGATCGGCGGTGCGCCAGACAAAGCCCGCGCCCTCGCCGGCGCGGAAGGGTCGGATCATCGCCTGCACGGCCTTCGCCTCGGCGGCCTTGTGCGGCGCGATCGCCTCGAGCCGGGCGACGACGGCGGCGCGGACCCGCTCGCGGATCTTGAGCGAGAGCAGGCTCACCCGCTCCAACCGCTTTTCCATCCCCGCGTCGCCCCACTCGGCGAAGGCGTCGACCATGTCGAGGGGGCCGCGGGGGGCGGCCAGCTGGAGCTCGCCTGCGCTGAAGCCAAGGCCGTCGGCGGCCTCCTGCAGCGTCGCCGGGGTCCAGCCCCTCTCGGCCGCGATGGGCAGAAGCGCCGCCAGAAGCCGGGCGCGGAGGCGTTCGGAGGGGGGCAGGTCCGGACGGACCGGGACAATCTCGCTCATGGGACTGCCCTTACTCCTCCCCCGGAGCCCTGTACACGCGACGAAAATGACGCCGGATCATTCCCCTCCCGGTGGACAGGCGGGCAGGCATTTGGTAGGGGTCGCGCCTCAAAATTGGGCGGAGCGACATCGGCGGGGACCACCCCGGCGGGATTTGTTGTTTCGCGCTCCAGTATACGATCAGCAGGAGGACGGGTCATCGTTCAGATTTTCGTGCGCGACAACAACGTCGATCAGGCGTTGAAGGCGCTGAAGAAGAAGATGCAGCGGGAAGGCACTTTCCGCGAAATGAAGCGCCGGACGCACTTCGAGAAGCCCTCGGAAAAGCGCGCCCGCGAGGACGCCGAAGCGGTCCGCCGGGCCCGCAAGCTCGCCCGCAAGCGCGCCCAGCGCGAAGGTCTGCTGCCGGCCACGCCGCGCAAGGTTCCGGGCGCTCCCGGCGCTGGCGGTCCCGGCCGCAAGTAAGATTTCCACGCTTGAACGTCAGGCGCCCGCCTCCCCGATGGGACGGCGGGCGCTTTGCGTTTGATCAGCCGGATTTCTTCGCGAAGAGCCGCCGCCGGAAGCTCGCCGCGCTCGCCTGGTTCACCACACCCGCGTGGAAGACCCGCGCCGAAAGCACCAGCACCACCGCCACCGTCGCGGCGAGCACGACCATCGGCCCCGCAAACTCCGCGAGCGAAAGCCCCGACGGCGCGCGCATCATCATCACGAACGGCGTGAACAGCGGAAACCACGATGCGCCGACGATCAGCGGCGCGCTCGGGTTCTGGAACGCAGGCCCCACGAGCAGGATCGGCAGCGTCAGCACGAAGAACACCGGCCCCAGCAGCGACTGCGATTCCTGCAGCGTGTCGCAGAGAGAGCCGAGCGCCAGGAACAGCGCGCCGTAGATCAGGTAGCCGCCGAGGAACATCAGCAGGAACGCCCCCAGCAGCCCCGGATCGAGCGCGGCGGCCGCGACCTCCGCCCCGAAGCCCGTCTGACCGCCGCCGAGCAGCGACAGCGACGATCCGCCCATCAGCCCCCACACGCCGAACAGCGTGAAGCTCACCGCCGCCACGCCCGTCAGCTTGCCGACGAGGATCTGCAGCGGCGAGGCGCTGGTGAGCAGCGAGTCGAGGATCTTGTTGGACTTCTCCTCGATCACGCCGGTGAGCAGCATGTTCGCCACGCCCATCACCGCGCTCCACAGCACGAAGGACAGCACCATGCCGACGAGGTACGGCGCGCGGTCCCGCGAGGTGACGGCGTGCCCCGTCTGCGCGCGGGGATCGTACTGCGCGAGCTCCGGTTCGAGCGCCTCGATGCGGGCGGTTTCGACCGCATCGAGGCCGCGCGCGGCGAGCGCGTCGGCGCGCTGGCGCCCGGCGATGGCGCTCACGGCGAGCTCGGACGGGCTGCGGTCGGTGAGATTGACGCTCCAGTAGTCGATGGACGCGGCCTCGCCGGCATTGTGGACGAAGAGCGCGGCGAACAGCGGGCGCGCCTCGCCTTCGATCGTCACGGTCTGCGCGCCGGTGAGCCAGGGGGCGATGGCCGCGGCCGTCCGCGCAGGCGGCTCCACCAGAACGTATTTCGGCAATGCGTCGGCGCCGCGCGCGGCGAAGGCGGCGGAAATGGCCTCGGCGTCGCGCGGGTTCTCCGCGATCACCGCCAGCGCCCGCGTGGGCTCGGCACGCCCGGCCAGCAAAGGGCCCACCGCGAACAGCGCCAGCAGCAGCGGCGCGGTCAGAAGCGAGAGCCAGAAGCCCCATGCGCCCACGTAGGCCAGATATTCGCGTCGGGCGATGAGATAGATCTGCTGCATCACGCTGGCGTTAGAGAGAAACGCCAGCCTCGCCAACCCTCGCCCGCTTGCGGAAGAGGGTGGTTGCGAAGCAACCGGGTGAGGGGCGGCGGCGCAGGACGAGACTCATCCTGAGAGGCCGGGCCCTCACCCTGACCTCCGCTTCGCTCCGGTCTGTCCCTCTCCCGCAAGCGGGCGAGGGTTGAGGCCGGCGCTTACTCCCTCTATCCCCCGCTCATGTCCGCATCCTACGCCCGCATCCTCTCCTCCATGACCGCCGTGGCGGCAGCGCCCATCGAGAAGGAAAAGACGCTCGCCCGCGCGGTCGAGTATCTCGACGACGCCGGCCGCATGCGCGTGGAGACGCGGCGCGGGCCGCTGACCTTCACGACGCGGCGCAGCGTCGGCGCCTACAAGATGGCCAAGGCCTGGGACGACGAGCCGGAAACGCTCAAGTGGGTCGACGAGCACGTGAAACCCGGCGACGTGGTGTGGGACATCGGCGCCGCCATCGGCGTGATGGCGATGTACATCGCGCTCGATCCGAAGGTGCGCGTGGTGGCGTTCGAACCGAAAGCGGCGTCGTACGCGCTGCTGGTCGATCACCTCTCGATGAACGGCATGGGCGAGCGCGTGGCCGCCTACTGCATGGCGCTCTCGAACGAGCGGATGCTCACGTCCTTCCGCGTCGACACGCGCCAGCCCGGCGGCGCCTCGAACGGCCTTGCCGACACGCCCGACCAGTTCGGCCGTGGACGCTCCGCGCTGGTGCAGTCGGCGATGGCGATGTCGACCGACGAGTTCCAGACCTTCTTCGGCGCGCCCGCGCCCGATCACCTCAAGCTCGACGTCGACGGCATCGAGGGCGTCATCCTGCGCGGCGCTGAAAAGACGCTGCCGAGGGTGAAGACCGTGATCGTCGAAGTGGAAGGCGACAACCTCGCGCACGTCGAGGACCGCATCGAAGCGCCGCTGTTCGCGGCGGGCTTCACGGAAGATCTGAGCGTGCGCGGCGCGGGCTCGAACCGGAACCGGCTTTATGTGAGGCGGTGACGCGCGGTGCGCGACACTGCACGAGGCCACGCGCGCTGAAAGCGTGTGATGGGGTGGACGGCTCCCTCGCCTGGTTTGCAACACCACCAGTCTGGCACATCGATGCCGTTCGGGGGCCGTCCACCCCATCACACACCGAAACAAACCGCGATCCCGCCACATGGCGCGTGGGATTCGTGACGCCGCCGCGGTATCGGCCCGTGCGCGTGATACGAAACCTGAGATTGCCGGAGAACTTCGCCCGCGCCGTGCGCAATCCGCTCGTGGTCATCGCGCGCCGGATGGAAAGTTTGCGCCGCGTGCTCGAAGCGCCGATGCCCTTCATTACGCGCCTTGCGCGGCGCATGCGGCGGGATGTGTTCAAGGTCCTGTCGCGCAACCCGAAACGCAAACCGCCGCCAGGCCGGCGCGACTATTTCCGCGATCTCTGCGACGCACGGGAGGCAGCAGCTTGGGCCCTCCATCCGCTGAATTCGAGTTGACGAGCGCGCGTACGCACGCCGTCGAAATCAACCGCCTGCGGCGGGCGATGCGTCTTGGCTCGGTGTCGGTGATGCGGCCCGCGCCCCTCCCGGGGCGCAACGGGGCGAACGATCCAGCGCGGGCGCGCGTGGGAAACACCGCATGCGCACCGGGAGGTGCGCGGTCCTGCTCGCGGGGGCCTCTCCCGCCGGCTAAAACCGGCGGCGCCCGCGCGGGCGCGGCGCGGGCCCGGACCGGACCGGAACCGGCTTTGCCTCAGGGCGTGACGGGCGCAGCACCTTCGGTTGGCGAGACCGCGGTTGGTTCGGGCGACGCAGGCGGGGCGGCCGCCGGCGGCGCGGATTCGCAATAGAGAAATCCCTCAAGGACGTAGCCGCCCGGTCTGCCGCCGTAACTGTCGTAATAAACCGTCGGGCGTTCGGCGCGATACATTGTCTTGCGATAGTGATCGTGCCCGCAGATTTCCGCCGCGCGTCGGTCCCACCACGCGTAGGCTGTCTCAGCGCCCGACGATTCGGGAAGAACGACCCGAACCTTCTGAACCCCATCGCTCGCGCGCGCGTCGCTGTAGCCGTAAGCGCGTTTCAGCTCAGCGCTCACCGGACCGTATTCGAGCGGCGCGCAGGCGGTGGTCGCGGCAATCAGGCCAACGAGGCAAAGCATTCTGGTTTGCGCCATGGCGCGCTCCCAATACTGGCGCGAACTCCGGCCGGCGAAAACTCCAGGCCCGGCGCCGCGCGTCACATCTCAACGACGCGCCCGGGCCGCCGCTCGGGCTTGAGAGGCCTGATCGCGCAGCTGTTTCAGGCGCTCCTCCTGGCCCTTCGATATCCGGACCGCGTTGCCGTATGTCGAGAAACTGGAGACGCCGCCGGGAGACGACACGTAGGAGCCAGATTGCACGCTCGACCCGATTCGACGCACCGTGCGCTGGTCGTCAGCCGTTTCCAGCAACTCATCCTCCCCCGTCAGAGCAGGAACGGTGGTCGTGTTGAGATCGAGGACAACGTACTTGGCGATGAATGCATGAGCCCGTTCGACCTCGGCCTTCAACGGCGCGGCGCCATCCTTGAGCCACTCGCGCGTCAGGAAGATCGCGATCTCCGATTTGGTGAACTTGTCGTCGCGGGCGTCCTCAAGTTCCTTGGTCATCGCCTTGAAATCCGGGCTGTCGGCCGCGGGCGGCGCGCCGGATGCGTCGCGATACGTCTCCTCAATCGAAGCGATCAGGCGTTGCTGCAGTTCGGGCGACATCACCGGAACCGGAACCTGGCTAGAATAGTAGGTGAAGGTGTTCGCGTAGACCGGCCCCGAGAGTTCGGACTTCGGCGGCGTTCCCTTGAAAGTGTATGGCGTCGCGTAGGTCATCGACGCAGACTGGTAGGAGGCGTGTGCGGTGACACGGAGCACGCTTGCGTCTTCCGAGAGCGTATAGTCCGTGGAGATCTCCACGGCCTTTTCCGCCGGAGTCGGCGTCAGGATACGCTGCCTTGTCGCGACGGAGCCCACCGAAACCCCAGTGGGGCGCGGCGCGTCCGCCGCGGCGATTTGCCCGTTCAGGTGCGTGACAAGCGAAGCATTGAGAGCCTGCGCCGGCACGAATTCCGCAATCTCGTTGGCGGCCTTGTGCGCCCTGCGCGAAGGACCGGCGTTGATGATGGCGTCCATCGTCGCCGACACAATCGCGCCGATGAGACCATACTGCGCGCCGGTTGCCGAACTGTCCGTCATGAACCAGCTCTTGGCGACGCCGAACTCGCTCTCGTTCACGACGACGCTGGTTTGACCGATCGCATCGACCCCAGCCTGGGTCAGGGGCCGCTTGCTCGGGAAAGGGGTCGCCGTAGCGCAGCCGGCCAGGGCCAGCGCGCACGCAATCATCGCAAGTCTCTTCATTGCCCCCCCCCCAATACCCCGGGAAATACCCCTCGCCCGTTCGTCGGACCGCCGACAATTCTTACGGCGACTGCGATCTGTCAACTGGCGCGGCCGGTGCTCGCGCTCGATCCGTCAGCCGGCATCCAGTCTCCCACGATCCGCACGAAACCATTGTGCGGCGTGGCGCGCATTTGCCCTCGCCCGCTCCGCGCGCTTCACGCGGCGTCTTCGACGAAGCCTTTCCAGTTGCGCATGTAGCCGACGAAAGCATCGCTCAGGCCCTCGCGCCGCAGGTGCGCGACCGGCGCGGGCAGCGGGATGGGCGTGAAATCGGGGTTGGCCGCGACCTGCTTCGGGAAATCATGGTGCAGGATCGCGGCGCGGCCGATGACGACGAAATCGAGGCCGGCCGCGAGCGCCGCGCGGGCGCCGGCGCCTGTCGTGATCTTGCCCGCCGCGCCGAGGCGCACTTTGCCGCGCTCAAGACCGGCGAAACACGACAGGAGGCTCTTGCCCTTGTGCTCCGCTTCCTCCGGCTCCTTGAAAACATCCCACAGCGACATGTCGAGATAGTCGATCCTGTCCTCGCGCATGAGGCGCTGCGCGACGGCTGCGATATCGTCGAGCTTCAGGCCGAAGCGTTCCGGCGAGAGGCGCACGCCGAGGCTGAAATCCTTCCCGCACGCGGCGCGCACGCCGTCGACGATGTCGAACAGCAGGCGCGCGCGGTTCTCCAGCGAGCCGCCATAGCGATCCTCGCGCCTGTTGATCTCGGCGCTCAGGAACTGGCAGATGAGATAGCCGTGCGCGCCGTGCAGTTCGACGCCGGCGAAGCCCGCGCGCTCGCAACGCTTCGCGGCGGCGACGAAGTCCGCAACCGTGCGCTCCACTTCCGAAAGCGTCATCGCCCGCGCGCCGAACTCGCTCTCCGCCGACGGACACAGCGGCGGCCCGTCGATGAGATCCTTCGGCGTGCGCATGCCCGCATGATGCAGCTGCACGACGGAATGACTACCCTGCGCATTGATGGCGGCGGCGAGACGCGACAGCCCGTCGAGGTGGCGATCGTCATGGGCGCCGAGCTGGCCGTAGAAGCCCAGACCCGATGGATGCACCGAGGTCGCGCACGTCATCGTCAGCCCGAAGCCGCCTTCGGCGCGCATGGTCAGCCAGCGGAACTCGTCCTCGCTAAGCACGCCGTCCTTGTGGCTCTGCTGATTGGTCAGCGGCGCGAGCATGAAGCGGTTCTTGAGCGCGGGGCCGCGCGTGAGGGCGAGAGGTTCGAACAGGGAAGGCACAGCGGAACTCCATCGGGCGGCAGGCATCCCAGCTGCCCCCTTTCCCAACGCACCTCAAGGCTGACGTGTTGTCACGTGGCATTCCACATCGTTCGAGTTGTGATTGACCTTACGTCAATACGGACGCACTCTTCTACCGATCGTCGCCGAAAATGAAGCGACGGCTGGGAGGGCTTCATGGCGAAATTCGTATTGCAGGCCGCGCGTCGTTCAGGCCCCGCGGTGAACGCCGAACCGAACGTGATCCCGTTCATCGACGTGATGCTCGTGCTGCTGATCATTTTCATGGTCGCCGCGCCGAAGCCCTCGACGGATCTGCAGGTGAACCTGCCTGCCGGCCCCGCGATCGCCGCGCCCGCGGACATCCACCCGACGACCGTGACTGTCAGCAGCGCAGGCGCGCTGTTCATCGAAGGCGAAGCGGTGTCGCAGGCGCAGTTCGGCGCGCGGTTGTTCGCCGTCGCGAGCGCGCGCAACCCTTCGCTCTCGGGTGATCTGACGGCGTTGTTCGGCGAGGCGAAGATCCTCGTCGCAGCGGATCAGGCGGCGAGCTACGCGAGCGTGTTCGGCGTCGTCGACGACATCGACGCGGCGGGATTCCGGAAAGTGAACCTGATCGTCGGCGAAGCGACCTGAGGCGACAGCGGCACGGCGAAGCTAGCCATAACGTAGTAGTAAGGATCGGCGCGCGATATTGAGATGGCAATATTCTGCCTGGAGTACAACCATGTCCGATGCGGCGATCGCAGAAGCAATCAAGAAGGCCATGGGCGCGCACGGCGCGTGGAAGCTCAAATTGCGGACCGCCATCACCGTAGGTCGTTGTGACACGTCGCCTAGCGCGGCAAAGTGCGACAATCTCTGCGAATTCGGCAAGTGGCTCTACAGCTCGGCGCTCAGCCCGGAGACGAAGCGCGGCATGCCGTATCAGGTGGTGCGGCGCCTCCACGCGGAGTTCCACGACTGCGCGGGGCAGGTCCTCGCCCTCGTGCAGGCAGGCAAGGCCAAGGAAGCCCAGGCGTTGCTGGATGGCGACTTCGCGGCGCGCTCCGACAAGCTGAACCGGGCGCTCACGAAGTGGCGCGGCGAGGTCCAGAGCTACGCGGCCTGATCGCGGCGCTACCCGCCTTCTTTCGCGCGCGTGCGTAATCCCAGCCGTCCCGCCCAGGTTTCCGCATCGCGCAGGCCCTTGTCGAGCGCAGCCATCGTTCGCGTGAAATCGCCGTCGGTGTCGTTCTTCCAGGCGGCGTGCGCGCGGGCGAGCACCACGGCGAGGCCCTGCACTTTCGCGGCGCCGTCGACGCCGTCCACGCTTTCGCCCGCGAGCGTGAGCAGCCAGCGCGCCGTGCGCCCCGCCCGCGCGAACGCCTGCGCCTGACCGAGGCCGTCCTGCGTGCGGTCGAGTGCGACGATGGCGAAACGGTGCGGCTCCATCGCCTCGAAGCGGCGCATGGCGAGATCGAACAGGCGGTCGCGCAGACCTTGCGTCGCGTCGATTGACGTCACGCCCTGCGCGGCGGCGCGATCGAAGTGATCGTCGAGAATGTCGGACGCATCAGACGGCGCGAGGCCTGCGAGCGAGGCGATGTCGGTCTCTGCGGCCTTCGCGATGTCGAAGATGGTCACGTCGCGCCACGGCCTGTCGGCGGCGAGCGCGAGCACGCCCTTGGCGAACGCGGCGCGAGCGGCGGGATCTGGCGCAATCATGTCTGGTCGGCGTCGCGGCCGAGTTCGCGGGAGCGGTGCGCGGCGGCCGCCACCGCGCGTCGCATGACGGGTCCGAGCCCTTCGGCGCCCTGCAGCTCATCGAGCGCGGCCTGCGTGGTGCCGCCGGGCGAGGTGACCTGCTTGCGGAGATTGGTGGCGCTTTCGCCGGTCTGCAGCATCAGCGCGCCGGCGCCGGCGACGGTCTGGCGCGCGAGGCGGCTGGCGATCTCGCGGTCGAGACCTTCCGCTTCGGCTGCGGCCGCAAGCACTTCGGCGAGCAGGAACACATAGGCCGGCCCCGAGCCGGAGACGGCGGTGACCACGTCCATCAAGCGTTCGCTAGGAATGCTTTCCACGTAGCCGAGCGGTTCGAGCAATTGTTCGGCGAGTTCGCGGTCGGCGGCGGTGCATGCGGGCGCGGCCACGTAGGCGGTGATGCCCTGACCGATCTGGCCCGGCGTGTTCGGCATGGCGCGGATCACGCGATCCGTTTCAAGCGTGCGCGAAATGGCGCCGATGGTGACGCCGGCCATGACCGAGAGCACGAGCGTCTTCGCGCCGATGAACGGCCGCGCCGCCGCGGCGACGGCGGTGAACGCCTGCGGCTTGACGGCGAGGACGACCACGTCCGCCGCCTCGCCGCCGACAGGATTGAGAACAGCGCCCGCCGCATCGAGTTCACGTTCCAGCGCCGGATCGAAATTCGGCTCCAGGACCGTGAGCGTCAGCCCCCCGCCGCGCCGGATGGCGGCGAGCCACCCCCGGACAAGCGCGCCGCCCATCTGGCCTGCTCCGACCAGTGCGACGGCGGGCTGTTCCATGTCATGCCTCCCCGGCGGTCTCGAACAGGGCGGCGAAGGCCGCTTCCTCTGGAGTCTGGCCGCCTTTTAGCAGGAAATCGAAGGCGGGCCAGAAGCGGTCTGCCGCATCCATCGCCGCAGCCAGCAGGGACTGGATTTCGCCGGGCGCGATCTCGCTGCGCCCGATCATCGGCAGCGCGTGGCGGAAGACGATCGAGCCGTCGTCGGCCCAGAGATCGAAGTGCCCGAGCCAGAGATTTTCATTGATCATCGCGATCAGCTGGGCGGCGTCGGCGCGGCGCTCGTCTTCGGCGGTGATGTTGTAGGAGACCGTGAACAGCATCGCCGGGAGCTCTTCGCGCCAGCTGAAGTAGCCGACCGCCTCGCACCACTGGCCCTTGAAACCGAACTGCATGTCCCCGTCCTGGGCGCGTTCGCATTCAAAGCGGTCGTCGTCCTGAAGCACCGCTTCGACGACATCCATGATTTCGTCACCGGCTTCGACTTCTTCGTCCAGATAGAGATCCATAGCGCCCCTCACAGCGCGCGAGACCACGACCGGACCCGCGCCGAGATCGGATCAGACGAACGACCCGACGGATCATCCGACGCCTTGCCTCAGGTCCGCACCTCGCGGGCGCGAATCGTTACCCCGCCTTGAGGGTATGGACGAGATGGTTAACGCGATGTGAGCATGGGTGGTTGTTCACAGCTCTTGGGTGACGTTGGGCCAACCCGCTATCGTCGCGCGAACAAGCATCCGGGGAGCGAACGATGGCCGCCGAACTGCCGAAAGTCTGCATCATTGGCGCGGGCCCGAGCGGGTTCGCCACCGCCAAGCGGCTGAAGGACCATGCCATCCCCTATGACTGCTTCGAGGCCTCCGACGAGATCGGCGGCGTCTGGTACTTCAACAACCCGAACAAGGAATCGGCCTGCTACCAGAGCCTGCACATCGACACCTCGAAATGGCGCCTCGCCTTCGAGGATTTCCCCGTGCCGAAGGACTGGCCGGACTTCCCGCACCACGCGCAGCTGTTCCAGTACTTCAAGGACTACGTCGACCACTTCGACCTGCGGAAGACGATCACGTTCAACACGAAGGTGACGAAGGCCGAGCGCGCGGGCGACATCTGGAAGGTGACGCTGAGCACCGGCGAAACGCGCGACTATGACGTGCTGATCGTCGCCAACGGCCATCACTGGGACCAGCGCGTGCCCACGTACCCCGGCACGTTCGACGGCCCGCACTTCCACAGCCACCAGTACCGCGACCCCTTCGATCCGGTGGACATGCGCGGCAAGAATGTCGTCGTCGTCGGCATGGGCAATTCGGCGATGGACATAGCGTCCGAGCTGTCGCAGCGCCCGATCTGCAAGACCCTCTTCGTCTCCGCGCGGCGCGGCGTGTGGGTGCTGCCGAAATACATGCACGGCCAGCCGTCGGACAAGGCGGCGATGCCGACATGGATGCCGCGTTCCATCGGCCAGGCGCTGGCGCGGCGCGCGATCAAGGCCGCGATCGGCGACATGGAGACCTACGGCCTGCCGAAGCCCGATCACGAAGTGCTGGAGGCGCACCCCTCGGTGTCCGGCGAATTCCTCACGCGCGCGGGCTGCGGCGACATCAAGATGAAGCCCGCCATCAAGGCGCTCGAAGGCAAGCGCGTGCGCTTCGCCGACGACAGCGTCGAGGACGTGGACGCGATCATCTACGCCACGGGCTACAACATCTCCTTCCCGTTCTTCGTGGAAAACACGCTGAAGCCGGACGGGGAAAACCGCTTTCCGCTTTACAAGCGCATGATGAAGACCGGCGTGAACAATCTCTTCTTCATGGGCCTCGCACAGCCGCTGCCGACGCTGGTGAATTTCGCCGAGCAGCAGTCAAAGCTCGTCGCGGCGTATCTGAAGGGCGACTACGCGCCGCCGCCCGCCGCCGACATGGACGCGATTACCGCCAAGGACGAGGCCTATTATCTCGGCCCCTACTACAAGGCTGCGCGGCACACGATCCAGGTGGATTTCGGCCACTATTGCGCCGACCTGAAACGCGAGATCGAAAGCGGCGCGAAACGCGCGGCGGCGACGGGGAATGTGCTGCCGGTGCCCGCGAAGGCGGGGAAAGTGAAGGCGGCGGCGTAAGCGAGGCGCTCGGAGAGCAGGACCGCGCACCTCCCGGTGCGCCTTGGATGCATCGTCCGGGCGCCTGTGTCTGATCGTTCCCCTGCGCACCGGGAGGTGCGCGGTCCTACTCGCGAAGAATCGTAGTCGCCGGTGACACACGCCGCCGAGCTACAAAATCTAGTCGACCCGGAACCGGATCGGAATTCGCAGTTTTCGCCCGGCATTGGAGGCGCCGGCGGCCGTGGGCGCGACACGGAATTTCTGCGCCACCGCCAGCGCAGCGAGCCCGAAGCCCGCGTCGGCGGGCGTTTCCTCGATCACGCGGCAACGCAGACCGCCATCCGCGTTCACAAGACACTCAAGCGTCGCCGCGCCAGACAAGCCGCGTGCAAGCGCCGTCGCCGGATAGAACTGCACGAAGTCCGAACCCGTCGGCCTTTGCGTGAACGTCGCCCCTTCGAGCAACGATGCGGCCGCAATCTCCGCAGGGGACGGCGCATTCGCCTCAAGCGCGCGCAAATCCTCTGACGTCATGCGCGGCGCGCCATTGTTTGTGCGCGCATCGTCAGGGACTGCGTCAGCAAGCGAACCGCCCGAGTTGAACGGAATGCGGACATGCACCCGCCGGCCGAGACTTGGCGCGCCGCGGATACGCGGCTCGATCCTGAACTCGCGGGACAAATTCATCGCCGCCTGTCCGAAGGACCATCCGGTCGGCTCCTCCTGTTCGATACGGCAAGCAAGCGCGTCGCCTGCGATGACGAGACAATCGAGATCGACGACGCCTGATGTGTCGTTAAGCAGCGCCTCCTCGGGGAAGAAGCGTTCGTAGGACTGTGAGTCCGGCCGCTCGCGCCAATCAGGATCGGCGATGACCGCAGCGCCCGCCAGCGCTTCCTGCGTCGGTTGGGGCGACACCGGCGCATCGGCATAAGGGCGCTCCACATAGACGACATCCAGGGAGCAGACGTCGGCGACGCCATCCTTGAATCCGAACCGGCTGCGCACGTCCGCGAAGCCGACTCCGCGCCAGTTCGCTTGCGCGGTGAGGGCGTTTCCACCCGGCGCCGTGTAAAGGCGCAGTTCTGAGCCGCGCGCCGTGCGCTGCACGCCCTGAGGCGCGCCATACTCCGCGTCGCTGCGCGCTCCGGCGAAAATGCCGATCGACGGCTCAAGTTCCTCGATGATCTTCAGTGTGAAAGCCGTGCAGACCTGCGCGCTCGGCGCGCGCGCCGCCATCGTCAAACTCATGTCTACGAGCCTGCGATCACGGATAGAGAACGATCGTGCAAACGGAACACCGGCGAGCCGGACCTGCGGCGGGCCGCGGAGAAACACGGCGTCTTCCGCGCTGACAGCCCCTTCCATGCCGGGAAATTCCTGTCGACGCAGGCCTGCGGCGGGATCGACCGCCACTACCTCAGCTTCCGTCATGCCAAACCTGTAGCCGCCGAAAGGCCCGGCCCCGGCAGGCGGTTGGGCGCAGCTTGGCGACGTGACCGCCGCGACAACGACCAACCCGAGCATAATCGTCCGCATCCCTGTCCCCATCCTGATACCTGACGCCGGTCTGACTGCGATTGCGCGCAAGATTTCCAAACGTGTGGGACAACCCAACCCGACCGCACCAAAACGGAAGCATACACCACCGGCGCTCGCCACGTGAGTACCGCCCGACGGAACGGCAGCGCCGCCCTCTGGCCGAAAATTGCGGGGACAGATTGCGCGCTTCACCACACATTTTCGCGCTCCATCCCATGTGCGCCAACAAACACACGTGAATCTATCCGACCGGATTCCCGCCCGTGCGATGCTCGCTCCGTCATCAACCGGCCGGCAGGCCGACCACGGAGTTCCGAGCGCCCCCCATGCAGATCTTCACCCCCGTCACCCGCACCGATCTCAAGGCATGGGCCCAGAGCATGAAGCTCTGGCTCGTGGAGATTGTCGCGTGGCTGGTGGAGGCGATCGGGTTTCGCGAGGGGCGGATCGCCCTGCACAGACATCGTGTCGAAACGCGGCGGGAACTGCGCGAACTCATCTTCATGATGATGTGCGCGCGGATGCGGTTCCGGAAACACGACAGGCGTAGACACTGGCTTCGCCCGCCCTCGGCTCCGTGCGGCTTTCGCTATGCGTACAGACGTATCGACATGGTGCGGCTCTACACGCGCGGGATTGCGCTCAAGACCTTCGCGGACATGCGACGAACGCTCGATGATCTCGACCGGATCGTCGATCGCGCCATCGCCCGCGTGCCGAAGAGCGTTTCCACAGGACGGTTGACGATCAGCGCGTCGCCGATTGTCGGGGCTGTGTTTGCGCCTCCCGCAAACGTGCCGGAAGGCGCAGACACGTCATGACCGCTGAAATCAGGACCGCCGGCGCCCTCGCCGGCATTCAGTATTCAAGCCACGCAAGATTCCTGCGGAGTCTGGCGGCGCCGCCGTATGCCGGCGAGGGCGCCGGCGGTCCTGCTCCCCGCCAATCGTGCTCAGCCCTTCAGCTTCGCTTCCAGCTCCGCCACCTTCTCTCGCAGCTCGCGCACCGTGTCCTTCATCGCCTCGAACTCGTCGCGGCTGACGAGGTCCATGTCGGCCACGAAGCGGTCCGCCTGGGTGCGCACGAAGGTCTTGGCCTCGTCGCCCACGCCCTGGGCGACGCCCATGGCGCCGGTCATCAGGCGGGCGAGATCGTCGAAAAGGGTGCTCTGGGTCTGCATGGGCGCCTCGGTTGCGCGGGGTGGGTTTTGCCTATTTATGGGCCCGCAATCGGGAAGACCAGCGCCCGCAGCGCCGCAGAGGGACATGATGCTCGACGTCGCCATCCAGTTTCCCCAGTTCCTCAAGGCCGAGATCTTCACCCTCGGCCCCTACGACGCCTTCGGCCTGAAGCTCGGCCCCTTCGCCCTGCGCTGGTACGCGCTCGCCTATATCGCGGGCCTGCTGCTGGGCTGGCGCTACATGGTGAGCCTGATCCGCAACACGAAGCTCTGGGGCGCCCAGCAACGCCCGGCGGACGAGCCGCAGCTCGACGATTTCCTCTTCTGGGCGACCCTCGGCGTCATCCTCGGCGGGCGGATCGGCTACGTGCTCTTCTACAAGCCCGACATGATCTGGCTGAACCCCGGCGAGCTCATCGCCATCTGGCACGGCGGCATGTCGTTCCACGGCGGGCTGATCGGGGTGGGCCTCGCGATCTGGTGGTTCTCGCGCAAGCACAAGACGCCGCTCTTCGGGCTCGCGGACCTCGTGGCGTGCGCCGCGCCCATCGGGCTCTTCTTCGGGCGCCTCGCGAACTTCGTGAACGCCGAACTCTACGGCCGCGCGACCACCGCGCCATGGGCCGTGATGTTCCCGCAGCCCGGCCCCTTCGGCGAGATCGCATACACGGAGCCGCGCCATCCGAGCCAGCTCTACGAAGCGTTCCTCGAAGGCCTCGTGCTCTTCGCGCTGTTGCGCTTCGCCACGCACCACAAGCTCACGCTGCAACGGCCCGGCCTCACGACGGGGCTCTTCCTCGCCGGCTACGGCGCATTCCGGTTCATGGTCGAATTCGTCCGCGAGCCGGACCAGCACATGCCGGATGCACTAAAGGGCTATCTGACCATGGGCATGCTGCTCTGCCTGCCGATGATCGCGCTGGGCCTGTGGTTCGTGCAGCGCGCGCGGACGGCGAAGGTGTGACGCTGAGGGAACGCCTGCTCGCGCTCATTGCGCAGAACGGCCCGCTGACGGTCGCGCAGTACATGACCAGCGCGCTCTACGATCCGCAGGACGGCTACTACACGCGGAAGGCCGCGCTCGGGGCGGATGGCGATTTCATCACCGCCCCCGAAGCCAGCCAGATGTTCGGTGAACTCGTCGGGCTCTGGTGCGCGCAGGAATGGATGGCGATGGGATCGCCCGCGCCGTTCAACCTGATCGAGCTCGGCCCCGGCGCCGGGACACTGATCTCGGATGCATGGCGCGCGACGAAGATCGTGCCGAGATTCCATGACGCGGCGCAGATCTCGCTGGTCGAAGTGAGCGAAACGCTCCGCGCACGTCAGGCGCAGGCGCTGGACGCCATCGGCGCGCATGCCACGTGGATCACGCGCCTTGAAGATGCGCCGCATGCGCCCACATTGATCATCGCCAACGAATTTCTCGACTGCATGCCGATCCGCCAGTTCGCACGCATCGACGGCGGATGGCGCGAACGGCTGGTGGGCGCGCGCGACGGCGCGCTGACGTTCGGTTTCGCGCAGGACGCGCTCTCCGACGATGCGTTGATCCCGCCTGCCCTGCGCGACGCCGCCGAAGGCGCGATCGCTGAGATCGCACTCGCGCTGCCAGCGTTCGTCGCAAGCCTGGCAACCCATTTTGCGGACAGGCCCGGGCGCGCGCTGATCATCGACTACGGCGCGGCGGACACCACCGGCGGCGACACCTTGCAGGCGGTACGCCGTCACGCACGTGTCGATCCGCTGGAGGCGCCGGGCGACGCGGACCTCACGGCGCATGTGGATTTCCCGCGCCTTGCGGCGCTGTCGCGGGATGCGGGCCTCGCGGTCCACGGGCCTGTGGCGCAAGGCGCGTGGCTCGAATCACTTGGCGTCCGCGAGCGCGCCGCACTGCTGGCGAAGGCGCGGCCCGACAAGGCGCAGTCCATCGCCGCGCAACTTCATCGCTTGACGGCGCCGGGCGAGATGGGCGTCCTCTTCAACGCAGTATGTCTGGCACCCAGCGATTCGCCGCCGCCCGCCGGCTTCGAGAGGACGGCGTGAGCGATTTCCCGCCCCGCTTCGCTGCGCCTGCGCTCTCGCAGCTTGCGGGCGTGAAGCATGGCTTCTTCGGCCGCGAAGGCGGCGTATCGCGGGGCATTTACGGATCGCTCAACGCGGGCCCCGGCTCACGCGACGACGACGCGCACGTGACCGAGAATCGCGCCCGCATCGCGCAGGCGCTGGGCGTGGCGCCTTCGCACCTGCTGAGCCTGCATCAGGTCCACTCCGCAGTCGCCGTGCGCGTTGATGGGCCATGGAGAGGCGAACGTCCGCAAGCGGATGCGCTCGTCACGGCCACGCGCGGCCTCGCGCTGACCGCACTCTCCGCCGACTGCACGCCCGTGCTCTTCGCCGACGATCAGGCCGGCGTGGTCGGCGCCGCGCACGCAGGCTGGAAAGGCGCGGCGGGCGGCGTGCTCGAAGCGTGCGTGACCGAGATGAAGCGCGCGGGAGCCGAGCCATCCCGGATCGTCGCCGCCATCGGCCCGTGCATCCGGCAAGGCAGCTACGAGGTCGGTCCGGAATTCCTTGAGACGTTTCGCAACGCCGATACCGACAGTCTCTCCTTCTTCCGCGCCGGCGAAGGCGACCGCCTGAAGTTCGACCTGCCCGGCTATTGCCGCCTACGCCTCGCGCGCGCGGGCGTGACGATTGTCGAGACGCTGCCGCTCGACACGTACTCCGAGGAGCACGCCCTCTTCAGCCACCGCCGCAGCGTGCACCAGAAGGAAGGCGACTACGGCCGCAACTGTGCGGCGATCGTGCTCGCCTGACTCATTTGGCCTGAAGGCTCACCACAGTTGGAAGTGCGGCCGCGCGGTCATCAGCCACAGAATCGCGAGCACTGCGAAGAAGGCGGGAAAGCCGCACGCGAACCACAAGCGATAAAGCCGCTGGTAGGCTTCAGGCAGCGTCCCGTTCTCCGCCGCTGCGGCCCGCGCCAGATCACGCATGCGCGACTGCATCCACACCACAGGAACCCAGAAGGCGCCCGTCAGAACGTAGAGCGCCATGGACCCGACGATCCATCCCTCTGACAGCGGCCAGCCCATGGCGTTCGCCAGCAGCACGCCCGTCACCGGTTGCGCGACGACCGCAGACGCCGTGAAGATCCAGTCGGCGATCACCACGACCGAGGCCGTGTGGGCTACGATCCGCGCGTCGCTCGTGCGGTGCGCCATGACCATGAAGAAGGCGATGCCCGCGCCCGTGCCGAGCAGCACTGTGGCGCCGATGACGTGCGCCCAGCGCAGCAGATGCAGCCAGTCCATCAGCGTTCCTCCGCCAGCGCAGCGACGGCGAGCGCGAGCGCCATCGCCGGAAAAATCTTCACGAACGGCCCGAGGGGATCGGCCCACAGGTACGGCGTGAGCCACGTCCCCGCCGCGAGGTAGCCGAGCGACACGACGATGGACGCAAGCGCCGCCGCGCGCGTGAACCGCCGCACGAGCAGGCTGGCGCCGATGCACAGGTCCAGCACAGAGCCCGCGAGGACGAGCGTCGCCGCCGTCGCAGGCGTGGTGGCGCCATCGAGCACGTGCGCCGCCGCTTCCGTCTTCCAGAAACCGATCAGCCCCGACGCCAGCCAGAATGTCGCGAGCGTCAGCGCCAGCACCGGAAACACGAGCCCCGCCCGCGCCGACACCCGCTCCTGCAGCGTCGCCGGAAGGGCGTTCAATGTTTCGTCGAGCGACTTCAGCGCCCGCCCGCGCACGGCTTCCCAATCCTTGCCATCGCCCGCCACGTCCTGCGCAAGCACGCGCAACGCCGTGGTGCGCAGCGGCGAGCGCCAGCCGAGCCAGCCTGCGAGATCGGCGACAGACGCGATGGCGAACCCCATTGACCTCGGGAGCTCCAGCCGGCGCCACGCCGGCGCAAATCCCATCCATGCGCGAAACGCGCCGACAATGTCGCGCAACCTGTGCGGCGTGCGTTCCACGAGATCAAAGGTGCGGCGCGCAGTCGTCTGCTCGTGCGACAAAGCGAAGGACACGGCGTCCGCAACATCATCGGCCGCAACCGTCTGGATGCGCGCATCGCCGAAGACAAGAGGCTGGATGGCCGGAACCGCCGCGAGCATGCGCAGCAACTGCGTGCCGCCATACGCATTGGCGCTGATGACGAGGCCGGGTTTGAAAATCGTCCAGCGCAATGCGCTCGTCCTGATGGCGTCATCCGCCGCCGCCTTCGTGCGCATGAACGCGGTCCCGGCAGTCGCATCTGCTCCCGGCGCGGAGATCTGCACGAAGCGATGGACGCCATACTGTGCGCAGGCGGCCGCCAGCGCGCGGATCGCCTCGTCCTGCACCGCAGTGAGATTGTCGCGCAGACCGTCCTGCAGCGCGCCGGAGGCGTTCACGACGGCGTCGATGTCTGCAAGGTGGGGGCGCCAGGACTCAGGCGTCGTCAGCGCGGCGATGTCGGCGCCAATCCACGCGATGGGCGCAGCGCGCGCGCCCTTCGCTGCCGAACGCCCGAGCCCCGTGACCTCAAATCCGTCCGCACGAAGGCGACGGACGATTTCGAGCCCGATCAGTCCGTAGCCGCCGAGAACCAGAACCCGCATCGCGCCCTGTTCGCCCCGTTCGGTCTTCGATTCAATCGTCGACGTCTAGGGCGCGAGATCAGCCCGACGATCACGGAAAAAGCCCCACGCCGCACGGTGGGTGTCGAGAAAGTCGAGATCGAACGTGTGCACGAGCACGCCTTCGTCCTCCCGCTCGAAGCTCTCGACAAGATCGCCGCGGTGATCGGCGATGAAGGAAGAGCCGTAGAAGTTCTGCGGCGCGCCCAGCCCCTCTTCCCGGCCGATGCGGTTGGACGCAATCACCGGAATGATGTTGGACACTGCATGGCCCTGCATGGCGCGCCGCCACGGGTCGCGCGTGTCGAGGGAGCCGTCGTGCGGCTCCGAGCCGATGGCGGTCGGATAGAAGAGCGCGTCGGCGCCCATCAATGCCATTGCGCGCGCGCATTCGGGATACCACTGGTCCCAGCAGATGCCGACGCCGATGCGGCCGTGCTTCGTGCTCCACACGCGGTAACCCGTATCGCCGGGGCGGAAATAGTATTTCTCCTGATAGCCGGGGCCGTCGGGGATGTGGCTCTTGCGGTATGTGCCGAGAATCTCGCCGTCGGCGTCGAGCATCACGACGCTGTTGTAGTAGTGCGGGCCGTCCTTCTCGTAGATCGAGACCGGGATGACGACGTTGCGCTTCTTTGCGACGGGCCGCAGCGCCGTCACGCACGGATGCGTTTCTGCGGGAAACGCCGTCGCGAACCACCGCTCGTCCTGCGTGGTGCAGAAGTACGGCCCCTGGAAGAGCTCGCTTGGCAACACGACCTGCGCGCCGCGGTCGGCGGCCTCCTCGATCATGCGGGCGGTCTTGGCGATGTTGGCGTCCATGTCCGCGCCGTAGCGGGTCTGGATCGCGGCGACTGTGAGCGTGCGCGCCATCACGAAGGCTCCTGCTGCGTGATGCAATGGAACGACCCGCCGCCCGTGAGGATGGCGTGCGAGGAAAGGCCAATCACCTTGCGCCCCGGGAAGAGCGCGCCGAGTTCGCGCACGGCTTCGTCCGCGGAGTCCGAATAGATCGGCACGACGACGGTCTTCACGCCGATGATGAAATTCATGTGCGACGCGGGCACGGGCTCGTCGTCCTCGCCGAGAACGAGACCGGGCGACGGGATGCGATGCACGCGCAGGCGTCGCCCCTTCGCGTCGGTCATCTGCGACAGCGCCTCGAAGATGCGGTCGAGCACAGCGGCGTTCGGGTCTTTCTTGTAGGGCGCCTGGCAGACCACGACGCCCGGCGCGACGAAGCGTGCGAGATTGTCGATGTGGCCATCGGTGTGGTCATTGGCGAGGCCCTCGTCGAGCCACAGCACCTTCTCCACGCCGAGCGCCTCCTTCAGCGCGGCCTCGGCCGTCGCCTCGTCCCAGCCTTCGTTTCGGTTCGGATTGAGCAGGCATTGGCGGGTGGTCAGCAGGGTCCCCTCGCCGTCCATCTCGATGGCGCCGCCCTCGAGCACGAACGGGTGCGCGCGGTAGGGCGCGCCGGCCTCCTCCGCGAGGCGCGCGCCGATGCTGTCGTCGCCCTCAAGCTGGTACTTGCCGCCCCAGCCGTTGAACCTGAAGCCGAGCGCGACGGGCTTCTTCCTGTCGCGGGCGAAGATGGGGCCGGTGTCGCGCAGCCAGATGTCGCCGAACTTCGCCTCGATGACCTTGGCGGTGCCGACACGGCCGACGGCGGACGCCGCCGCTTCGGGCCCGGAGGCCAGCACGCGCACGCGCTCACCCGGCGCGAGCGCCTTCACCATGGCCGCGACCTCGTCGCGCGCGGGTTCGAGGTCGCCCTCCCAGAGGTCGGCGGCGGAGGGCCACGCTGTCCACAGCGCGCGGCGCGGCGCCCATTCGGGCGGAATGCGGATATCGCTCATGGGCGGCTACCTACGGCGTAGGCGCGGGAATGCAAGACCGCAGAAGCGCAGAGCCGCCGCCAGAACGAAAAGAGGCGGCCCCGCGAAGGGCCGCCCCGAGTTTCTTGCAGTTTAGGGAGAGATCAGAACTCGTATTTCAGGCCGACCTGGATGAACCAGCGCGACGCATCGGTGTTGCGCGTGACGGCCTGTGTCGTGTTGACGTTGCTGATCCGGTAGCGGTTGCAGGTCACCGCGCCGTCATTGTCCGCGATGCCATCCGACCCGGCGCATGAAACGTCGAAGAGACGAACATCTTCTGAGAACTCTTCGACGATACCCCAGTCGTCATTGATGAGGTTGCCGACATTGGCGATGTCAAACGTCAGCAACGCGCGATGTTCCTTGAAGAAGATGGTCGGCAGTTCTTGGCTGAGCTGGAGATCGAAGCGGGTGATCTCCCTGTTTTCGTAGCTCGAACGTTCGGCAATGCGGCCGCCCGATAGGCCGAAGCGATTCAACTGTCCCCGGAGATTGGCGATCGTCGTCGCGTTGTCGAAGGCTACCAGACCGTCGCTCGACACCCCGAAGGCATCGTCGGCGGTAGTAACTGTAGAGGCGCCCGCAATCTGCGATACGGCTCCGGACAGATCAGGGAGGTATGCGAGCTGAGCGCCGCGATTGACGCCGAAGGTCGCATTTCGACCGCTGCCGCCGTTCATCGTGAACGTCGTCGGACGACCAGACCGTTGCTCGCCAAACAGGGTGAACCGCGTCTCCAGGTCTCCGACAAAGTTTCGCCGGAAACCCGCATTGAGCTTGAAGTTGTCTTGGACTTCTTCTTGGCTGCGACCGAATTCCGCCGTGTTTGGATCCTTCGATGTGAACTGCCCGCCGTAGAGCGAGCTTGCAGTAGACGAGAAGCGCGCCGACGCAGCGAACTCATTCAGCTCTCCACGCGTGTAGGACAGGCCGAGATTGAGACCGTTGTCCCATTCCTTGTCGATAGAGACGGCGAGCGTGACGCCGTACCCTTCATCACCGGCAGACGGGTTGTACGCCTGAATATCGCGGTTGCCGGAAATGCGGCCGGCGGCTGAGCCGGACGCTTCTACTGGAATGCCTGCAGGAACAGGCGCCACGCCGGCGACACTGTTGCGCTGGGCGTTTGTAAGGCCGTCGTAGCGGACGCGACCGTCGGGCGTAAGGGCGCGCGCGCCATTCACGAAAAGAGGTTGCGCACGCAAATCGCGGAATGCGAGACCATTCTGGTTTCTCACTGCGACCGCATCGAAACCAAGGTTCCAGCCGTTGAAAACCTCGTACTTGAACGCGACGCTGGCGCGCCAATCCGACGGAATTTCGAAATCCCGGTCGATCGAGTTGGTCTCTGAAGGAACCAGAGCAGCCGCTGTGCCGCCTAGGGCCGTACGAACGGATGCTGGTATGGTCGTGCCGAAGCTCGGGTTCACAAGCACGTTTAGAGCGTCCGAGCACACCGTCGGAGACGTGGTGCAATTGACCGCGCCGGAGGTTTCCGTAAGCACGCCGCCAGCGAGCCGTTGGAACGTGAGCGTGTTGTCGATGATACCGGTGTTGGAGAATGAATTCGACAGGAACACATCCGGGATACCGCCCGAGAAAAGGCCGAATCCGCCGCTGATCTGCAGTTTTTCCGAGGGCTCGTAGGAGAAGGCCGTCCGCGGCATGATCACGTCGCGACCGTCATAAGTCTCCTGATTGTTGAATCCGAAGCGGTTCACGAAGTTGGGGTTCAGCCGCGGCTTATCATCGGTGGAATAGCGGTCGTATCGGACGCCGAAGTTGAGTGTGAGGGCGTCCGTCACGTCCCACGTATCCTGCACCAGACCGGACATGATCGAGTACTTGAAATTCGCTGCCGCGTCCGTCGGGTTATTCGTCAGCGCATTTCGATAGACGAGCTGGCTTGCACGGCCCAAACGGAAATCTTCGATGGAGTCAAAATAATAGGTGCCGTCGCTATTCGGCACGAAGAGGTTGAAAATTTCGGTCTGGTCCCACTGGCCGCCGAACTTTAGCGTGTGTGCGCCAGCTTCGTAGATGGCCGTTGCAACGGCATTCCGCCCGCGTGTTTCCAGCTTGTTTGCGTGCCGGAACTGGTCCGGCCCGAAACGAACGACACCGACCGTCTGCGTCCCGTTGCGACAGGTGAGCGTCGGATTCGAGCCAGTATCAGCGCTGGCGACAGCCGTCGAGCAAACGCTCACATCCGCGAAGTTCTGGCCGGACGGCGGCTCCTGCAGGCGCAGATAGTCACGCTGACTCAGGCGAACCTCAGTGGAGAGCTTGTCGGTCCAGTCGGAATTGACCTGAACAGCGTAGGTCGTGTCCTCCTCACCGGTCAGATACCATTGCGAGTCGAGTCCTGCGCTCGTCGCACCGATATTGGTGCGCTGGATGACGCCGGATTCCGAATAGCGATAGGTCGCCGAGGCCCGGTGATTTTCGTTGATGTTCCAGTCGAAGCGACCCGTGTACTTTTCGTCGACGATTGGCTTCGAGATCGGAATGCCGCCGAATGCGAACGGCGAGTTATAGCCCGTCGCGCCGGACAGGACGTCCGTGACGGCGGCGATGTTCGCCAGCGTCATCGGCGCGCCCGTCGGGCCGGTGATGGTGTTGACGAAGCCGAGGCCAGCAGGGCCGTTGTTCGTTGTGTCCGCCGACGTGAAATACTCGTAGGACAACGCGAAGAAGAGCTTGTCCTCGATGATCGGCCCGCGCAGCGTGCCGCCGTAATTTTCCTGGGTGATGAACGAACGGAGCGGCGTGCCGGCAATGCGGGTGCCCGCGAGACCTTCGTTTAGATAGTTGACGAACGCCGAACCGTCGAAATCGTTGTCGCCCTGACGCAGGACGACATCGAGCGCGCCGCCGATGAAGTCGCCGTTGATGACGTCATAGGGAACGGCCGTGACCGAGAACTGCTGGACGGCGTCGAGCGACACCGGGCCGCGACGCGTCGGCAGGCCGCCAGTGTTGAGACCGAAGCTGTCCTGCGCCTGCACGCCGTCGATGGTGATGCGGTTTGTGCGCGGATTGGAACCCGCGATGGAAATGCCGCCGTCGCCGCGAAGGTTCTGGGAGACGAGCGAACTCTGGCGCGCCAGATCCCGGATGTCGCGCGTGATCGACACTACGCCCTGGATTTTGTCGCGGTTGAGGTTCTCTCCGGCGCCAAGAATCTGGGCGCCCGAGCGGCGCTGCGCCGTCACGACGATTTCCGTGTCAGCCGGCTGAAGGCCGATCACGAGACGTGAAGAATCGCCAACCGTCAGGAAGACGTCCGTCACCGTCTGCTTCGTGAAGTTCGGCGCCTCGACCTCGATCGTGTAGGGTCCGCCGACGCGCAGGCCGCGAATATCGAACTGGCCGCCGGACTGACTGGATTCCTGGGAGACTGTGCCGGTCGGGACGTGCGTGACGGTCACGGACGCGCCTGAGACAGGCGCGCCTTCTGCGTTCACGACGGAACCGCGCACCGTCGAGGTTGTTTCCTGCGCAATGACAGGCGGAGCCAGCGCTACCGTAAGCGCCGAAAGGGCGACGCCGCCCCAAAACTTCTTGCCGAACATGAAAAAAACCCCTGCTTGCGCCCGGATGGAGAGCGATGCCCAAGGGCACAGACTCAATGTCCGCCCCTCGATCGCCACATGGCCGCCGCTTACAAGTCCGGTTTCACCATTCGTTAACAGTTTTGTGAAGGTTTCTTGACGTGGCAGCCTTGGCGCGCCATCCGGAGACGATCTGCCTTCTGGTGTGGCGCCCGCGCCGCGCACCCGGTATCACCGCGCCCTGTTTCAGGGACTATTGTCCTTCCGTCCCTCCCGCGCATCGAGTCCCGTTCATGGCCAACCCAGCGGCGGATTCCGGCGACACGGCCCCGCCTAACAGCCGCGCGTTCACGGGCGCGCCGGACCGGGCGCTGCGCGGCTTCGTCCTCGCGGCGCTTGTCATTCTCGCGCTGCGGCTCATGGGACTCATGGCGTCACCGCTCGGATTGCATCCGGACGAGGCGCAGTACTGGTCATGGTCACGCACGTTTGACTGGGGATATTTTTCCAAGCCTCCGCTGGTGGCCTGGGCGATTGGCGCGACAACCGCGGTGTTTGGCGACGCGCCATGGGCTGTGCGCCTCGCCGCCCCGCTCGCGCATGGCGGCGCGGCGTTCGCCCTGTTCGCGCTGGGCCGGCGCATGTACGGCGACGCGGCGGCGATGGCGGCGGGGCTAGGCTGGCTGCTGATGCCGGGGGTCTGGCTTTCCTCGGCGGTGATCACGACCGACGCCCTGCTCCTGCCGCTGTGGTCCCTTGCGCTCTACGCCGCGTGGCGGTGGACCGACGCGAAGGCGTCCCCCCCCGCAATGCGCTGGGCGCTGCTCACGGGGCTCGCCGTCGGTCTCGGCGTGCTGGCCAAGTACGCCATGCTCTATTTTCCGCTGTGCCTGGCGCTGGCGGCGATCTGGTCGCCGCGCCTGCGGCGGGCGGTCCTTTCATGGCGGGGAGCCGCGGCCCTGGCGGTCGCCGCCGCGGTCGTGGCGCCGAACATCGCCTGGAACGCCGCCCACGAATTCGAGACCGTCGCCCACACCGCCGCCAACGCGGAATGGCGCGGCGACCTCTTCAACATCGACCAGCTGGTCAGCTTCCTCGCCGACCAGTTCGCCGTCGCCGGATTGCTTGCGGGCGGGCTGGTCTGGATTTTCGTCGAACTCGCACGCGGGCGGCGGGTGCTCGACGAACGCGCGCGGTTCCTGCTGGCGTTCGCGGCGCCGCCGCTGGCGATCATCGTGACGCAGGCCCTGATTAGCCGCGCGCACGGAAACTGGGCCGCCAGCGCCTACCCGGCCGCAGTGGTGCTGGTGGCCGGACGGTTCGCCGGCGGCGCCTTCATGCGCTGGTCCACACGTACCCACGCAGCGCTGTTTGCGGCGTTCCTGGCGCTCGTGACGTTTCCGACCGCCGCCTACCGGACGCCGGTCATCGGCCGCGGCATCGAGAACGGATTCAAGCGCATGGCGGGCTGGAAGGAAACCGCGCGCCTCATCGCCGAGCGGGCGCAGTCGGAAGCCTACACCGCCGTGCTCGTCGATCACCGCCACGCCTTCTTCGAACTCGCGTACGAATGGCGCGATCGCAAGGATCTGCCGCCGGTGCGGATCTGGGTGCTGCGCGACGCGCCGGGCAATCACGCCGAGGCGACGGCGCCGATGACGCCGGCGTTCGACGGCAAGGCGCTCGTCGTCCAGATGTCGCCACGCTACGCGCACTTCCTGGCTGCCGACTTCGCGCAGTTTACACCGCTCGCGCCCATCGAAGTCGCCCTGGGGCCCCGCAAGACGCGCGTTCTCGATCTCGCGGAGGCTTCAGGCTTCCGGCCCGTCGCGCGCAATGGCGCCTTCCTGGAAGACGTCGGCGACTAGAGAGACGGAGGGGAACGCGCGAGCGCGCTACGCGGCGATGTTCCATTGAGCCAGCAGCAGGCGGACAAGGCGTTCCGTGCGTTCGCGGATCTCCGCCTCCGTCCACACAGTGGCGCCGCGCAGGTCCTCGGTCATCGCGTGGATCGGCGCGCCGGCCGTATTGAAATAGACTTCCACCTTTTCCGGCAGCGTCTTCTGTGCGGCCTTGTTGTTCTGCGCCTTGGTGAGCAGGACGAAATT
The DNA here is from genome assembly GCA_964530695.1 of uncultured Caulobacteraceae bacterium. Lineage (GTDB taxonomy): Bacteria > Pseudomonadota > Alphaproteobacteria > Caulobacterales > Aquidulcibacteraceae > VFBF01. Next base: position 37,864 of record CAZGYQ010000005.1, on the reverse strand, counting down.
GCCCAGCATGTTGCAGAACGCCTTGACCGCATCCTCGGTCCACCCGTTGCCAGCCCAGGTGGAGCAATGTTTGGCCGGCAGGATGTGCTCGACCGAAATGTCTTCCTGCTGACCAAAACTGCGCCCGCCCGGATACGCCGCGTTTGCCCGCGCGGCCATCGCCCGCTGGTGCCAGTTGTAGCGTGCGAAGGGTTCGCGAATGCGTCTGGCCACAATCTGCATTTCGTCCGCGCTCAGGTCGAACGCGGCGGCGAGCAACGTCTCGTCATCGCCGGCGGCGACAATCCGAGCAAAGCGCTGATGCCGCTTCTCGGATTTGATGGCGTCGAAGAAACAGGCGAAGCACAGCCTGTCGAGGCCGCGGAAATAGCGCAACAGGAACTTCGGGTGCTCGCGGTGGGTGTAGAGGATGGCGATCGCAGGCGCGATCCAGTGCCGGTCGCGCAGGAAGAGCAATCCCTTGAGCAGGGTGTTGGTTTCCTCAAGCGCGCGGCGGTCCTCCTCACTCCGGCAGTCCGCCTCGACCTCTCCGGAAAGGAGTTGCGTCATCATGCTGGCGTAGAGCGGCAGCATGTTGAGGATGACGGTTTCGGCTTTCACCGCGCCGAAGATCTTGCTGCGCCACTCGTCGAGGTCGCCAGGGCGCTTGGTCAGCTCCCGCGTGACAAGGAGGGGCAGCATCTCGAGCAGTTCGGCAAACAGCGTGCGCCCAAGCGCATCTTCAGCCGCGTCCCAGCTGCGCGCGACCCTCTCCTTGATCTGGCCGTCGAGCCCGGTGTTCTCGATCGCTTCGAGTTTCATGAGATCCGCCGTGGACAATTCCCGGCGACCGCGGATGTTATGGCTTCGGTATAGGATCGCCGCTTGCGTGCGATCGTCGGCGACGATGAAGTTGATGATGCCGCGGTCGAGGATGAAGTCCGCGAACTTGGCGAGCGCATCGATCGCAAGGCCGTCGAGGCGCATGCGCACCACACGGGCGGTGTTGAGCATCAGCGCCTGCGGATCGTTCGCCCGCGCCTCTGATCTCTCCTTGTTCTCCTTCAGCTCCCGTTCCGCCGTCGCCAGCGCCGCCGCGAGCCGCGTGCCGCTGTCGCGCGACTGGAAGAGGTCACGCAGGAAAAGCGCGTCCACCGGCCGCGGCGTCACCCGGGGACGGCCTTCGGCGAGGATGCACGCCTGCAGGTCCCCGTCCAGGTTCGTGCTTCGCCCGCCCAGACGGTCACGCATGTAGGCAAGGATGATGGCCACTGTGATGAGGCGCTGCTGGCCATCGACGATCTCGATGTCCTTGTTCGGACCGCGCAGACCAATGATCTGTCCGAGCATATAATTTTTGTAGTTTGCATTCGATGCCGCAAGCAAATCCCCGATCATTTCAGAGACTTCAAGCGTGGTCCATTCGTATGGACGTTGAAGAAACGGCATCACAAAGAACTGCGCGCCCGACAACAACTCACCGAAACTTACAATTTCGGAAGCAAGACCGTGCTTTTGCTTTTTTTTGCGCTCCACCACCGGCGCGCCTCCTGTCAAAGAACTGGTACGGCATGCCTAACGGGTCCCGGATACGCAGCAAGGCCGCCCACAGCAATTTGCTCCGTGGGCGTGCGAATGTTGCGCACTGGACACACCCTTCGCGCGACGATTAGCCGTATCGCTCGCCCGTATCGGGAACAACCGAAAAGCTGGGGTCGATTCGCGCCCGCGCGCCGAATCCGCGCGCCTCGAACGCCTTCCAGAGGCGTGCGTCTGCTGGCGCAGTGAATGCTGCCCGGCGCAATCGCGCCGCCCCTTCCCCGATGCCCAGCACCGCCTGCAACCGGCGCGCGATAGCGGCCCCGCTGTCCAGCCAGACGACAGGACGCGGCGCGGCGGCGGCGAGCGCGTCGCGCAGGAGCGGAAAGTGCGTGCACGCGAGGGCGACCACATCCAGCTCCCCGCCCCTTGGGTGCGCGAACAGGGCCTCGATCGCCTCGTCGACGGCGCGCCGATCGACGCCTTCGCCGGCGAGCGCGCGTTCGGCGGCGCCCACCAATGCGGTGGAACCGAACCGGATGACGGTCATGTTCGGCGCGAACCGCGCGACCAGCTCATCAGTGTAAGGGCGCGCCACCGTGGCCGGCGTGGCCAGAAGCCCGATGACGCCGGTCTTCGTCGCGGCGGCCGCGGGCTTGATCGGCGGCACGACGCCGATCACCGGAATCGACACTGCGGCGCGCACTGCGTCGAGGGCGATGGTGCTGGCGGTGTTGCAGGCCACGACCACAGCGTCCGGCGCCCATTCATCAACCAGCGCCCGGATCAGCCTCGGCACGCGGGCCGCCAACGCGGCGTCCGGCTTTTCGCCGTAGGGCAGCCAGGCGTTGTCGGCCGCGTAGTCGAGATCGACGGCGAGGCCCGCATCGACAATTGCGTCGAGCACCGACAGCCCGCCCACTCCGGAATCGAACACGAGCGCACGCTTGCGCGGCGCAGGGGTCATGGCGGCGGCTCCGCCAATCCGAACAGCGCGGCGGCGGCGCCCGTCTGCTTGGCCCACATCTGGTCGCCCCAGGAATAATGCCACCACTCGTCGGGATGGTTCGCGAACCCCTCGTCGAGCATCAACCAGTAGAGCATGCGCCGATTGGCGCGGGCTTCCTCGGCGGAATAGGACCCCGCGTCATCGAACGCGCGCTCGAAGCGGTCCGTGTGCGCCAGCGCGGTGGGGTCGTCGAAGATGCAGCCCATGTAGAGCGGCTCGCCATCTTCCCATGCGATCGTCAAGTCCACCGCCCCGCCCGTGGCGTGCGGCGCGGGCGCCGCAGGATCGACCGTGGGCGCAGCCCAGTAGCGCTCCACCTCCTCCAGCAACGCCACGCCATGCAGATCCGGACGGCGAGCGCGCAGCTCCTCAGGCATCCAGACGTCATGGAAATAGGCCTGCACGGACGTTGGCCGCCAACCGTCATAGACGTGCAGGCGCAGTCCGTGGCGCGCCAGCCGCGCGTCGATGCGCGCGAGTTTCTCGCAGACGCTCTCGCGCAGCCAAAGGGCGTCGATGGCGCCGTCGATGACGCGCCAGTACGGCGGGTTGCGATCATGCGCGTAGTGGTTGCGGCCACGTAGATTGAACGCCTCGATCCGCCGCATGGACTCTGCGCAAGACTCACCCGTTGTGTCGATGGGCCAATCGCGCGCGCCGAGCTTTGCAAGTCGTTTGACTGCAAGATCGGGGATCGGTTGCGCACGCAGCGCCGTCAATGAACCAAAAACTCTTGTGAACAACTTATTAACCCTCTCGACCCAGAATCGGTTCTTGGTTAGGCGCTGAAGGATTGAACTGTGCGCGAAAGCATAACAGAGCGACTTCGGAGTTTTGAGATGAATTCGATTGGCACTAGCTCGGTCGCCTTCGTGGCGCTCTCGGCCCTCTTCTGGAGCGGTTGGGTCATCGGGTCACAATCGCAGGAGGGCCAGGAGGCTCTCGCGAAAGCCTATGAAGGCTTCAAGGTCGGACAGCAGCAGGAGCACGAGGCGAGCCTGTTCGGCGATGACGCGCTGCGCGCGGTCGTCTGCGGCGTCGGCTCCGGCCCCATGGAAGCGCGCGGCCCCAAGCCGTGCCTCGCGGTGGCCGCTGGCGGCAAGCTCTTCATCGTCGACGCGGGCGCTGGCGCGGCCGAAGCGCTGGATCGCAAGGGCATCCCGTTGGGACGCCTGCAGGCCGTGCTGCTGACGGGCGCCGATCCGCTCCGCTACGCCGACCTCGACATGCTCTGGGCGAACGCCGCCCCGCAGCGCAACAACCAACGGTTGCCGGTCTATGGCCCCACGGATTCGCATCGCGTGGTGCAGGGTCTGAACGACGCGATGGGCGTGGGCCCCGCCTCCGGCCTTGAGCCGTGGGCGCCCGCGCCGGAGCCCGGCAAGAACGTCATCGTCTACCAGGCCGATGGTCTGGTCGTGTCGGCCTTCACCACCGAGCGAGACGCCTACACAGGTCGTGTCGGCTACCGGTTCGACTTCCGCGGCCGTAGTCTGGTGGTCGCCGGCGACGGTCGCGCGGAATGGGCTGAAGCCCAGCTCGACGCGGACGTCGTGCTGCACGGCGCCAGCTCGGAAGGCTTCGCCCAGCTGCACGCGATCGACGAAGAGCGCGACGGCTTCTTCCCGGGCCTCACCCAAATGGCGGCGCGCGCGGCGCAAGCCAACACCGGCACGCTTGTGCTCACCAACACCGGCGAAAACCCGATCCTCGCCGACATGCAGGTGCGCGAAGCAAAGGCGGCGGGCGTCGGCAATGTCGTGACGGCGCAGCTCGGCATGATGCTCGAACTGCCGCTCACCTCGCGAGAAGTGAACGTCCGCCCGCTCTGAGCTTGCTGGAAACAAGTTGAGGCGCCGCGCTTTCCGCTGGAGGGCGCGGCGTTTCTGCGTCTGATCCGCTTCCGCCGGAGCACCTCGACGGGAACCGACGGAAACGCCGGTCCCTCGCGTTTCAGTGGGGACTGGAGGAACGGCGGACATGAGCCTCGAACGCGCCGCGCTGGCGGCCAACCGCTTCGGGTATGGCGCGCGACCGGGTGAACTCCGCACCATCGCGGGCGATCCGGTCGGCTGGGTAAAGGCGCAGCTGGCGCAGGAGCGCACGCCGCCCCCCGCCATCGCCGCCTTGCCGCCCGCGGAAGATGACGTGCTCGCCTTCGGGCGATTCTACGTGTCCCAGCGTTTGCGAGGCGCCAACGGCGAGCGCATGGAGCAGCGCCTCGAACGCCAGGGCGTCAGCCGCGAGGACATCCAGCAACTTTCCACCGAGGATGCCTTCCGCCAGCATTTCCGCGCGCGCTACGAAGACGCCACGAAGGCGCGTCTCGACACCGCCTTCGTTACGGAACGTCCGGTATTCGAGCGTCTCGTCCACTTCTGGTCGAACCACTTCACCGTCTCGGCGATGAAGCCGCAGGCGGCCGCGATGCCGCCATCGTTCGAGAAGGAGGCGATCCGCCCGCACGTGGGCGGTCGTTTCGCGGACATGCTGCTTGCTTCGACGAAGCATCCCGGCATGGGCATCTATCTCGACAACTGGTCGTCGATCGGCCCGAATTCGCGCTGGGCGCGCGACCCGCGCTCAATTCCGCGTCTCGGCTTCGGACCCGGTGGCCGTCCCACTGGACTCAACGAGAACCTCGGACGCGAGATCCTCGAGCTGCATACGCTCGGCGTAGACGGCGGCTATGCCCAAGCGGACGTGCAGGCGCTTGCAGCGATCATCACCGGCTGGACCTACGACCGCCCCCCCGTGAGCTATTACTTCGGGGACCAGAAGGGCACGCGCAGCGGCGCGCAGCTCTTCTCCTTCGTCGCGGATGCGCATGAGCCGGGCGCCAAGACGCTTCTCGGCAAGAGTTATGCGCCCACGGGGGTCTCACAGGGCGAGGCCGCGCTGCAGGATCTGGCGCGCCGTCCCGCAACCGCGCGCTTCATCGCAACGAAACTCGCGCGCCACTACATCGCCGATACGCCTCCGCCCGCCGCCGTGGATCGCATCGCGCAGGCGTTCACGCGCAGCGACGGCGATCTGCGCGCCACGATGACAGCCCTCGTCGACTGTCCCGAAGCGTGGACGGGCCCGTTCGTGAAGTTCAAGCGACCGGAAGAATATCTGATCTCCGTCATGCGCGCCCTCGACATCAAGGCGCTGCCGCCCGGCGTCGGCGCCAACGCCTGCGGCGCGATGGGTCAGGTGATCTGGCGCGCGCAAGGGCCCGACGGATGGGCCGACACGGCGGGGCCATGGCTCTCGGGCGATCTCGTGTGGAAGCGCATCGAGTGGGCCGAAGCGCTGGCGGCGCGGGTATCGCGCGCGGACATCGAGCCCGCATCGATCGGGGAAGCCGTGCTCGGTCCATTGTTTTCCGCGGAAACCCGCCAGGCGGTGCAGCGCGCGGAAAGCCCGATGCAGGGCATGGTCATTCTCTTCTCCAGTCCGGAGTTCCAGCGGCGATGAACCTCTCCCGACGCACTCTTGTCGGCGCCGGCGCGGCGTCGCTCTTCGTGCCCGCGCTCGCGTTTGGCGCGACAACGTCGAAACGGCTTGTGGTCGTCGTGCTGCGCGGCGGCATGGACGGCCTCGCAGCCGCGCCCCCGGTGGGCGATCCTGCCTATGCAAGCGCGCGCGGCGTACTGGCGCAGCAGAAGGCGCAGACGCTTGCGCTCGACTCGACGTTCGCATTGCACCCGCGGTTCGAAAATCTGCACGCGATGTATCGTGCCGGCGAGGCGGCGATCGTTCATGCGACCTGCACGCCCTATCATGATCGTTCGCACTTCGACGCGCAGAACGTGCTCGAGACCGGCGGCGTTCGGCCATACGCGCGCAACGCCGGCTGGCTCAACGCCGCACTCCGGGCGCTGCCTGCGGAACGCGCGGCGGGCCGGCGCGAACTGGGCCTTGCGCTCGCGCAGCAGGCGCCGCTGATCCTGCGTGGTGATGCTTCCGTCGCCACATGGTCGCCCTCGCCGCTGCCGGACGCGAACGCCGACACGGTCGCGCGCCTGATGGACCTCTACGGACACAGGGATCCCGACCTCGCAGCGGCGCTGGAGTCCGCGATCGCCGCCAACAGCGTGGCGATGGGCGGCGCAGGCGCCCGCGCCGGCGCGCGCGCCATTGCGCCGATCACCAAGGCCGCCGCCCAGTTCCTCAAGCAGCCGCAGGGGCCTGTAGCCGCCGTGGTGGAAATGGGCGGCTGGGACACCCACGCCAACCAGGGCGCCGAAGCGGGTCAGCTCGCCAACAACTTCGCGCTGCTCGATCAGGGCCTGGCGGCGCTGAAGACCGACCTCGGCGCGACCTGGCGCGACACGGTGGTGGTGGTGATGACCGAGTTCGGCCGCACCGTTGCGCCGAACGGCAACCGCGGCTGCGACCACGGCACGGGCGCTGCCGCTTTCCTGCTCGGCGGCGGCGTGCGCGGCGGGCGCGTTGTCGCGGACTGGCCGGGCCTTGCGCCGAACCAGCTCAACGAGGGCCGCGACCTGCGCGCCACGATCGATCTGCGCGCAGTGCTCAAGGGGGTTGTCCGTGATCACCTTGGCGTCAGCGACGCCAATGCATTCCCGGACAGCGCCGGCGTGCGTCCGATGGACGGCCTCCTGAACGGCTAGGCCTTGTTTGCGCCATCGCCGCGCGGTAGCGGGCGGGTCTCATGCAGAAGCGGCTTCGCCCCCTTGCGACCTTCGCCGCCGCGCTGGCCCTCTGGTCGACGCCGGCGCACGCGGACCGCTTCGCGCTTGAGTACGACGGCACTCTCTTCGGCATCGCGCCGCTCGGCGGCGTCACCTTCGATATTTCCGCCGGCCCGGACGATTACAGCGTGAAGGCCACGATGCGCACGGGGGGGCTCCTGCGCCTCTTCGAACGCACCGACATCGTCGCCGACGCCGAGGGCCGTATCGACAATGGGGCCGTGCGCTGGGAGCGCTACGACCTTGACCACTTCTACTCCGGCAAGCGCCGCACCACGTCCATGCAGATGTCGCCAGAAGGGGCGTTCAGCGCACAGATTGCGCCGGTCTATCGCGACTGGGGCGCCCCGCCTGCGACTGACGACGACCGGCGCACGGCGCGCGACCCCCTCTCCTCGCTCGCGGCGATGGCGGTGGATGTCGCCCGCACGCAGCGGTGCGAAGGCGCCTATGCGACCTTCGACGGGCTCACACGTTACGACCTTGTGCTTTCCGGGGGCGAAGTGCGCCGCTTCAACGGCGGCGGCTATGAGGGCCCGGCCCTGCGCTGCCGCATGCGCTACGTGCAGCTGCGCGGCTTCAACGCATCCGACGTGAACGCCCGCCGCCGGCAACCCGAAGGCGAGATATGGTTCGCGCTCGCGGAGAATTCCAACCTGGCGCCGCCCGTGCGCACCTTGATACCGACCCCCTTCGGCCGCGCGGGAATCCATCTGCGAAAATGGCGTCGCGCCAGCGTGGATGTCGAAACCGGCGCAGCCCCTCCCCCCGATGCTGGCGGCGACACCGATCGCCATTGACTTTCCCCGGCGGGCGCCGCACCTACCCGCCCCTACCGCAAGGCGTGCCCAGATGGCGGAATTGGTAGACGCACCAGCTTCAGGTGCTGGCGCTCGCAAGGGCGTGGAGGTTCGAGTCCTCTTCTGGGCACCATACTAGGCGAAAAGCCTTGTAAACACTGGGTTTGTTGAGTTCCATAAGCGCTGAATCCGCCTTCGGTACTAAACCGAGGTACTAAGCGTGGCGCTGAACTGGATGCTTGCACGTGACACAAAGTCGGGCTCGTGGGTGGCCCGCAAACAGATTCCGGCTAGGTTGAGGCCCGCCTATACGGCGGCTTTCGGGAAAGGCTGGGCCGAGAAGTTCGCCCGGCCGGCCTCGCTCTCCGAGCAGGAAGCGCGGGTCGCTTTCGCCGAATGGCTGGCGGAGGTCGAAGGTCGCATCCATTTTGTGACCGCCGGCCTGCACGGGAGGGCGTCGACCTCGATCTCAATCCGAAACCGCTGGATCACAACCATCCGCTGGCGCGATGAACTGCGCCGTGGTTCGCCAAACGCGAGTCAACATCGAAAGGAGGGTCAATTTCTGGCGCATCGCGGCCTGTGAGGCCGTTCTCGGCTGGACGGCGCGACCCACGGGCCGATGGCGGCGGCGGCGCTCCCACACCACGCCCTGGCGCGCGACCATGCCACCGCCGGCGCCGAAGCCGATAAAGAAAAGAGGTCGTGGTCCACCATGTGATGGGCGCAATTCGGCGCGTTCGGTCGGCCAGCGGACGACGGCCAGCTTTCGGAGGCGTTTACGACCGCAAGGGGCCGGCAAGCGGCGCCAATGATCACTATTGACACTATATGATCGTTTATGGCCAAATCGTGCGTGGACGCCTGGCATCCCGTTCCTTTTTGGCGACACCGAGGACGAACGACAATGCGCACTTCGCGCGCTGACTGCGATGGGCGCGAAAGCGCTTTGACGCGCCCGTCGACCAGCGGGGCCCAAGGTCGCCGACCGGCGGAACTCGCGGCAAGGCGCTCCGGGAGCCGCATTTCCAACAGCGATCTTCGCTGCTGCTTTTGCGCAACCCGCGCAGCGCCACTCGCCATGTTTCTGGCGCGTAAGATCACCGTGCCGACTTTCGACGAAGCCCGCCTTCGCGCTCGCTCCGGCGTCGCACGCCTCAGCGGCGACTTCTTCGACGCATCGCGCGGAACCCCCGGGTAGTGTCCTCGATCGCCGACCTGCGCGAAGCGGCTCGACGGCGCCTGCCGCGCATGGTGTTTGACTACATCGACGGTGGATCTGAAGACGAAATCACCCTTCGCCAGAACAATGAGCGGTTTCGCCAGTACGCGCTCAGGTGGCATGTGCTGCGCGACGTCAGCCGGATCGACATATCAACGAGGATTTTTGGGCAAACCGTTTCAGCGCCGATCGTCATTGCGCCCACGGCTTCCTCCCGCCTGTTCAACCCGCGCGCGGGCGAACGCGCTGTAGCGCGCGCCGCGCACCGGCATGGAGTCATATACTCCGCCTCCACGCTTGCATCGACGACCATCGAGGCCCTCTCACGCGAAACGCCGGGGCCGAAGCTGTTTCAGATCTACATGTGGAACGATCGCGGTCTTGTGCGCGAAATCATGCACCGTGCCCACGCGGCAGGATACGTGGGCATCATTCTCACTGTCGACACGCCGGTGGCCGGCAATCGCGAGCGAGACTCCCGAAATCACTTCTCAATTCCGCCGAGCATCAGTATTCACACCGCCTCTCAGGCGTTGTCGCGCCCCGGGTATCTCATGGACCTTGCAAGCACGCCGCCCATTCGCGCCGAAAATTTTACGCACATCACAGGCGGCGTTGGCGGCATTGTCGAGTTTATCGACAAGCAGTTCGATCGCACTGTGACCTGGCGCGACGCCGCGTGGATGCGCGAGCACTGGCCGGGGAGGTTCGCGATCAAGGGCGTCGGCGCCGCAGACGACGCCGAACAGTGTGTCGCCATTGGCGCCGACGCAATCTGGGTGTCCAATCATGGCGGCCGCCAGCTGGATTCGGCGGGCGCCACGATTGACCTGCTTGCGCCGATCGTCGAGCGCACCGCCGGCCGCGCCGAAGTCATACTTGACGGCGGCGTCCGGCGCGGCAGCGATATCGCAAAGGCGATCGCACTTGGCGCCAACGCCATCGGCATCGGCCGACCCTACCTCTGGGGGCTCTCCGCCGACGGCGAGCGAGGGGTACGCCGGGCCCTCGACATACTGACAAGCGAGCTCCGCCGCACAATGGCCCTGCTCGGCAAGGCGCGCCTTTGCGAACTCACGCCCGAGGTAATCCTTCGCTGATGAGGGCGCGCCATCTGCTTTTGTAGGCGGCAAGGTCCAGTTCAAGCGGCTCAACCAACGACAATGCGCCCGGCGCCGCGAGAGCCGGAAGCATGAGACGAAGCGCACCCCACGACACGTCAATCTCTGCGCCGCTTACAAAGACACGGTTCCGCGGGCGCAGCGCCGCCAAGGCGCGCGCATATATGACACTTCCACCGAACCGGCCCTCGACGAGCAGCGAACCTGACGCGCCGACGCGGTCGAGCCCGACATCGCTCATGAGCGCAGCATAGAGCGTCGCCGCGCAGTGGCGCTCCAGGGCGCTCTCAGGCTCCTCACACCACGCGCCGAGGGACTGCGGGAAGAAGCCCGAGCCGCGCACAATCGCTGGAAGCGCCATCGCCCGCTTTTCGATGACCCTCCCGGCCGCGGCGAGCAACGCGCCATGCGGCGCGCCGACATCAGCCCCCGCCCCGCCCAGCAACTCCACCTCCCGCCCGCCCATGAACAGGGCGGTCGGCGCCGGGCGTCCTTCCACATCGACATTGAGCAGACACCCGCCATCTTCCTCCAGTGTCGGTACGGCCGCATCTGCGGCTGGAGACCGCATCGAAACGAACCATGTGCCGGTAGAGATAAGCGTCGCGTCCGCGTTTGAGAACGCCGCGTGCGCGCGCGCGCCACACAGGGCGGCGTTGGAATCATGCAGCCCCGCGACGATCGCCACGTCACGGGCCAGGCCCGTGCGCTCGCGCCATTCGGCGCTCAAATGGCCGACAATTTCACCCGCGTGCCGACGTGGCGCCAACCGTTCGGCCCACCCCCTCCGCACCGCCAGCGATGAAGGTCCGTTGTGAAATGGAGACCACAGGTCTGTGTGCGAACCGAGGCTGGTCACCTCGCATGAGGGAACCCCGCACAGACGCCACGCCCAGTACTGCGGCCATGGCAGGATCTGAGCGTTTCCCTCAAGAAGCCCCGGATAGAACCGCTCCATGCAGTGCAACTGCAGGCCGAGATTGAGCGACATCCCCATTGCCGGAGATCCCGTCTCGGCGAATGCGTCTCGCTCTTCGAGGTAGCCAGCGCGCAAGTCGTCGGACGGCTCGAACTCGTAGTCCACGATGGGCGCCGCAAGGGCGCCATCGCGGATGATCGCGGCGGCCGCGCCGTGTCCCACTGGGATGATGGCGCCGACATCTCCAAGGCTGGAGAACCGCGAGAGCGTGACCGCAAGCCATTGTTCGATACCCTCGACATCGAGCACGGGATAGAATGGCCCCAACCGGCGCGCGTTTGCGCGGGTCTCACGCGCCATCAGGCCTCCGGAGGGGGCCCACAACGTCAGCTTCGAATGGGTCTTGCCAATGTCGAGCACCACGACAAGCCGCTCATCCATCGCCTACCCCATCCAGACAACCGGCGATGGACAATCCATCGCGCGCTGCTAAGATCGATCACGTTCACTCAATGATCGTCAAGATCAATCAAGAGGGCCGCCAATGACCGCCGCGCCGCTCCCCCAGGACGCCATCGAGACCCACAATCTCGCCCATCGCGCCGCCCTCGACGAGGACTATCACGCGCTCTCGCGGACGCTTGCGCGCCACGGGGTCGATATCGGCGAGATCACGTCGGCCGTCGCCGCCTTCTCGATCGCCACGCCCAGCTGGGCGACGGGCCGGGGCGGCACACGGTTCGCGAAGTTCGCGATCCCCGGTGAGCCCACCAACGTCCACGAAAAGCTTGAGGACTGCGCCGTAGTCCAGCAACTCAGTCGCGCAACGCCGCGGGTATCCCTGCATTTTCCGTGGGACAAAACGAACGATTACGCTGCGCTTCGCGATGAGGCGGCGGACCTGGGCCTCGGATTTGACGCGGTGAACTCCAATACCTTCCAGGACCAGGCCGACCAGCTTCATTCCTATCGCAATGGCAGTCTGGCGGCCACGGACCATGCGGCGCGCGAGCAAGCCGTCGCGCACAATGTCGAGTGTATCGAGATTGGCCGCAAGATCGGATCGAAAGCAATCACCGTCTGGATCGGCGATGGATCGAACTTTCCGGGTCAGCAGGATTTCAACCGCGCGTTCGACCGCTACGTCGCCTCAACGGCGGTGATCTATGAAGCCCTGCCCTCTGACTGGCGCATGCTGCTGGAGCACAAGCTCTTCGAGCCTGCGTTCTATTCCACGGTCATATCGGACTGGGGCAGCTCCTTGATGGCGGCCCAGGAACTCGGCCCGAAGTGCCAGTGTCTCATAGATCTCGGCCACCATGCCCCCAACGTCAACATCGAACAGATCGTCGCTCGATTGCATCGCGTCGGAAAACTCGGCGGCTTCCATTTCAATGACAGCAAGTACGGCGATGACGATCTTGATTCCGGATCAATCAACCCGCATCAACTGTTCCTTGTATTTAGCGAGTTGATCGAAGCCAGATCTCGCGATCCGGACACATTCAATCCAGCCTACATGATCGACCAGTCCCACAATGTGACCGACCCGATCGAGAGCCTGCTTTCCTCGACTGAAGCCATCACCGCTGCCTACGCAAAAGCCGTGCTCGTCGACAGAGACGCACTTCATGACGCCCAGGAGCGCAACGACGCCATGATGGCGTTTCAGGCGTTGCGACGGGCCTACAAAATCGATGTCTCGCCAATCCTCGCCATGGTGCGCGCGGATTTGGGCGGTGCGATAGCCCCCCTGTCGATGTACCGTCAGAGCCAGTGGCGCGAGCGCAAGGCGCAGGAACGACGAGCGGTAGGGCTAGGCGCCGGCATCGTCTGACGGGGCGTCGCGCGCGGCGTCCGCGGCGATACGGAATTTCTCAGCCTCCCAACCGAGGAGTTCGCCGGCCTGGACGGATGTCAACCCCACCACCTCGGCGTCAGGCGCCAATCGTCTCGCCACTTCGTAGAGCGCTTCGCTCTGCGCCAACTGTCCCGGCGATAGATGCATGCGCCTGAACGCGCCGCGGCCGGGAACATATGCAAGCGCAGGCGTCGGACGGGACTCACCGCCAACCAGGGTCCGCCACGTCGTCGCGCGCAAAGTGTCGCCCGCTGGCAGTACGGAGGGTGCGCCGCCCAGAAACACAACTTGATCCGGCGTCAGCGGCGCCCGCGCAATCCGGGCGCATAGCCTCTCTTCACAGGCGATTGTCGAGTGCAGTTCATCCCACTCGTAGGTGTCAGACTCGTTTCGCGGATTCCGCACCGGAGCGAGATTCCACACTGGCCATGCCAGCTCCTTTTCAACCGCGTGAAGCAGATGGAGCGCCTCTTCCGGATCGCCTGCGGCGACGACAACGCCGTGGTTTTGAAGCAGCAGGACGTCGACCACGCCATGCTCGAGATTTCTGCGCGCCACCTCCCTCGCCAACGGCAAGCCCGGCTTTGCGTACGCCAGGACGCGCGCGCGGACGCCCAGCCGTCCGGCGGCCGCCATGAACCGCTGACCTCCGTCAGCCAGCACGGAGCAAACGACGCTGTTGATTGCGTGCGCATGAATGACCGCCCTCTGAGGCATCACTGCGTGCAAAACCGCCTCTATGGACGGTCGCAACCCAGACGCAGCGGCGCATCTCGCGGACAACTCCGCGATCCGTCGCTCGTCGCCCGATCGAACCGCGTCCATCAAGCGCGACAAAGACATTGAAACAAAGATCCGCTTCACTTCAGCGTCGCACATCCATGCGCCGGACGCCTTCACCCAGATATCCTCGTCGCACTTGAACGAGGTATTGCCGCCCGCACCTTGCGTCAGCAAGCGATCGCGGCCGATGTTCGCGGTAACGTGCTCAAGCCGTCCCAGGAGCGTCATCTCTGCCGCCGCGATGCCGCCGAGCAGTGGGTCAGCGCAGTAATTTCTGGCGCCGGTGCGCACATCCCGGCCTCACGCCCCCAACGCCGACCGAAGCACATCGGCCGTTTCTTCCAGCGCGAGCTGACCCTTTGCGCAGGCCGCCGAAAATTGCGTGAAGCCGTGGATAACGCCTGAATACTCGCGCAGCTCGACCTTCGCGCCAGCCGCCCGAAGCGCTTTGGCCATTTCATGGCTATCGTCACGCAAGGGATCCATGCTCGCCGCAACAAGGAAAGTTGCCGGCATGTCCCGCAGGTCTCCCAGAATCGGAGAGGCATAGGGATGCATGCGGTCTTCGCGGCTTCTGAGATAGAGACTCATGAAGAAGTCGAGCGCATCTCCGCCCAACCCGTACCGGCCCGTCCCGAATGTTTGATAGGATGGGGAGTCCGTGCGCATCGAGAAGACCCCGTACAGCAGTACGAGGAACAAGGGTGCGGGCTCTCCCGAATCGCGCAGCGCCAATGCAGCGCCCATGGCCAGGTTCGCGCCGGCCGAAGCGCCGCCGACAGCGACCTTGTCTGGCGACACGCCGAGTTCCGCCGCATGCGCACGCGCCCAACGCACCGCGTTGGCGCAGTCATGCACCGGCTCCGGGAACCTTGTCTCTGGCGCTAGACGGTAGTCTACTGAGAGAATGCTCACCCCGGAGCGCTCAGCCACGATCCTGCAGGCCCGGTCTTCAAAGTCGAGATCACCGATCACCCAGCCGCCGCCGTGAAAATGCACGAGCACGCCCCCGCCGGGGATCTTTTGGCTCGGCGAATACAGGCGCGCTCGCAGCCGCTGCGGCTGGACGTCAAGAACGAGATCGCGGACCTCCCCAATCATGGGCGGATCGCGATTCCATATGGAGAAATCCGCCGATGCCCGCTCGCGCATGGCGACTGGCGAGACCGCCGTCATGGGCGTGCGTTCCATCATTCGCTGTCGCATCGTCAGAACAATCGGGAGCATGTCTGGATCGAGTTGGGCGTCGAGCGCGTCGGCGTCTGTCATCAAGCTTCCTCAATGAGAGGAGCTTAGGTCATGAATTATCATTGACAAGCATTTTCTGTCATAACAGATCGCATTTGATCGCCCATGCGGAGCAGTTGATGGCCTCGGAAGAGAAACTCGAGTTCGGCGTCAAACTGGGGTGGGCGATCGGCGAGCTTGCGATCGCGGCGTTCGTCGTCGTGCAGATGGCGTTCATGTTGTTCTACGCGACGGAGGTGCTGCGAATTCCGCCGGCCATGGCGGGCGTCGCGTTGATGCTGCCGCGCCTCATCGACGCCTTCGCGGATCCATTGATGGGCGCTGTTTCCGATCGCACGAGATCGCCGCTCGGCCGACGCCGCATCTATCTGCTCATCGGCGCGCCGCTGCTGGGCCTTGCATTCGGCGCGGTGTTCTTTGTTTCGCCTGAGGCGCCGCTGGCCCTGCGGCTTTCGCTGCTTGTGGCGTCCTTCATGGCATCCAATGCGGCGGTGACGATCTATGAAGTCCCCTACTCCGCAATGGCGGCGGAAATGACGAGTTCCTACAAGGAACGCACCTCGCTCACGGGCTACAAGATGTTCGCCGCGCGGCTGGGCGGAGTTGTCTGCGCATTTGGCGCCCCGATCATATTCGGCTCACAGGCGACGCTCGCGGAGGGCTTCAGGCTCTTGGGCGCTTGCGTCGGCGTGTTCATGATCGTGACCGGCCTCTGGGCCTATTTCGCCACGGCGAACGCCCCCCGTATGGAGGCGACGCCCCATCGATTCAGCGTTGGCGACGAGATCGAGGCGGTGCTGAAAAACGGGCCTTTCTGTGCTCTCTGGATCGCATTCCTGCTGCAGAACCTGGCGATCGGCGCAGCAGCCACCGCCGCCATCTACTTCGTTACGCACGTCATGCGCGTACCACCGCAGAATGCTGGGATATTCCTGTCCATCGGAGGCATCGTCGCGGTTGGCGCCACGCCGCTGTGGGTCGCTATCGGTCGCTCGATCGGCAAGCAACGCGGTTACTATACAGGCCTCGCAATTGCGGCGGCCATGACAGTACCCATGATGTTTGTCCTGCCCTCCCAGACGCCGCTGTTGTTGGCCCTTCTTGTCATTGTGGGCATCGGAGACGCCGCGACCCAGCTCTTCCCCAACGCGATGGCGCCGGACACAGTCGAGGTGGATGAGCTGAGGAGCGGCGTGCGGCGCGAAGGAGCGATATTCGGCGCCTGGGGCTTTTGTCGCAAGCTCGGAATGACGGGCGGCGCCTTCATTGTGAGCCTCGCGCTATCGGCCATCCATTTCAAACCAGGCCTCACACCGGACCTCCAGCCTGACACGGCGATTTCCGGCATCCGATACATCTATGCGGCGATACCGCTGTCGCTCTGGCTCTGCACGCTCCTGGCCTTCACGCGATATGGTCTGACTGAAGCACGCTTTGAGGCGCTCAAGACGCAGATCCTGTCACGGAAGAATGCTGCGTCAGGCCCCTGACGTTCCTCACGGACCCGGTCACGACATGCAAACCCAAAAGCTGCCGCACACAGATCTGGAAGTATCCGCCCTTGGTTTTGGGCTGTCAGGATTGCCATCCTGGACCCCGGGGCCTGTCACCAAGGAAGATGTCGACCGCGTCGAGCGCCTCATGCGAGGCGCGCTCGATTGCGGCATAAATCTATTTGATACCGCCAGCCCCTATGCGCTCGGACGTTCGGAAACCGTCATGGGTCGCGTGTTTCAGCGCGCGCCTTCGCTGCGCGCGCAATCCATCGTTCAGACGAAATGCGGGCAGATCCTTTGCGACGACGAGGGGCGTCCGGCCTCTCCGTTTGTCGACCTCAGCAAGCGTGAGATCGTCTCCTCAGCCGAACGCAGCCTTCGCAGACTGGGTCTGGACGTGATCGACATCCTCCTGCTCCATCAGCCTACCCCCTTGATGCAGCCAGACGATATTGCGGAGGCGTTCGGGGACCTGCACGCGCGGGGTCTTGTCCGGTACTTCGGGTTGAGCAATTTCACCGCGCGCCAGACGACCCTGCTCCAGCGTCTTCTCCCGCAGCGGCTCGCGGTCAATCAGGTCCAGGTGAGCCTCTACCATCCGCGTCACATTCTGGACGGCATGGGCGCCACGTTGAGTATTCTCGAACACCTCGATGTTGTCTTTCACAGACTGTCAGGGTCGCCTGCGTCCACCGCGGCGACGCGCACGTGGGCGCCACACGACGACAGTCTGCTTGATTATTGCCGGATAGAGGGCGTCCAGGTCCAGGCGTGGTCGCCGCTGCGCCGCCGCCTCCCTGGCGCGTATCAGCCGGGAACCGACTTCACGTCGCTGGATGCAACGCTTGCCATTGTCGCGCGTGAGCTGGAAGTCGCGCCCGAAGCAATTGCCCTAGCCTGGCTGCTGCGTCATCCGGCAGGCATCGTACCTATCATGTCGACCTCGAGTCTCGACCATCTGAGGGCGAATGCGCGAGCGACGACGTTCTCGCTCCCTGATTGCACATGGTACGCGCTATTGCGTGAGGCCGTACGCGCGATAGATGCGACGTAACCCGTCAGGGCGATCTACGCCCCGCCCCGCAAGGGCTCCAGGCCGCATTGACGCTTCACTCGGTGGCGATCACGACTTCCACGCCCGCTCTCTCCAGCATGCCGCGGCTCTTCGCGCCGATGCCGGAATCGGTAACGACAACATCAATCTCGTTCAGCGGGCAAAGCACCAGACCGGTCTTGCGCTCAAATTTCGAACTATCCGCCAACACGATCAGCTTTTCGGCGCGCGCCATGAGACGCCGCTCCGACCGAACAAGAATTGAGTCCGCCTGCAACAAGCCGACGGGTGACAGCGCCTGGGCGCCCATCAACATCTTCGAGGCGAAACACTCCGAAGTGCCATCCTCGTCGTAGGGCGACAGGATAATGCTCTGTTCTCGGAAAATTTCGCCCCCAGGCACCAGCAGCCGCGTGCGCGGCGAAGTCAGCAACTGTTCCACGATGGGCAGCGAGTTGGTCAGCACCTGCAAGTCCAGGTCAGCGAGGAACGGGCACATCAGCGAGGTTGTCGAGCCGCCGTCGATGACAATGGTCT
Source organism: uncultured Caulobacteraceae bacterium (assembly GCA_964530695.1). GTDB lineage: Bacteria > Pseudomonadota > Alphaproteobacteria > Caulobacterales > Aquidulcibacteraceae > VFBF01. Next base: position 19,593 of record CAZGYQ010000005.1, on the reverse strand, counting down.
CGCCAGACTCGATCAGTTTCGCCGCCGCTTTCGCAATAGCGCGCTTCTGCGCCACATTGATCTGCTTGTTCCGTGCAAGCGGCGTTCCCGAGAGATGCGCAGCCTGCGTCTCAGGCCGTTCGACGCCGCCATGTACCCGTTTGAGCGCACCGTCGTCGGCGAGTTTGCGCAGATCTCGCCTTATAGTGGCCTCTGACGCGCCGACGAGACTTTGCAGCTCCTGCACCGAGGCGAACGGCGCGTCGGTCAACAGACCAAGAATTCGTCTTCTGCGTTCGCTCTGGCGCATTGCTCTTCACTCATACCCTGCCGCGCGCACGACGCATCGTTCTGACGCTTTCGCCGGGCGGCAATCTTGAGTCACCTTCGAGAACATACCCTTCCGTCGCGGTCAACTCACCGGATGTCGCCTCCGGCAGCACGACCTCCACCCTGATATGCGCGTCGACCTTTCTCAGCGTCACCTCAATGTCGCCAAGTCTGGTAGGCTGAACGCCTCTCGCAAACTCCAGATCTCCGAGATGGGGTCGGATGCTGATCGCATCGAAGCCGGGCGAAGCGGGCGCGATTCCCAGGACGTGTCGAATCATTTGCCACGTCGGTGTCGCGGAGAACCCATGCGCCAGACTGGCGTGGGGCTCAAATCCCTCCCAAAGCGTCGTGGCGCCCCTTTCGACCATGCCGCCGTATCGCTTTTGCATGAGGTCGAGCGCGAGATCAAAGCGTCCCGCCTTGGCCAGCGCCGCGTAGACGAAGTGGCTGAAAAATGTATTCGCGAGCACGATGTGGCTCGCCGGATCAAAGACCTCACCCTCGACAATGACCGGAGGCGCGGGCGTCAGGCGCAGGCGCGCATCGTCCCCGATCTTACCCGCGACCTCCCTGGCGCGCGCGGGGCTTGCCCCTCCCCACAGGATCATCGCCGCGTTGGCATGCTGGGAGGTGCGCGACTGCCTTTCTCCGCTACCCGGGTCGACGCAATCCACATAGAGCCCCCGCGCATCATCCCAGTGCGCCTCAAGCGCTGACCTCAGTTGACTGGCCTGGGCGGTACGGCGCGCATGCTCGCGGCTCCAGCCAAGCACCTCTGCAAAGCGTCCGGCGATCTCGAATGCGCCGCATAGCTCTGCATTGAGGACGGTGGCGTACCCAGTCCGCCCGACAGCGGCCCAATCCTGAAAGTGCCAGTATGGCAGATTGGCGATCCGCCCGTCCGACCCCTGTAGCGCCTCGAACCACTCAAGCGCCCTCAGCATGGTCGGAAAAAGTTCTCTCGCGAGTTCACAGTCGCCGCTGTGTTCGAAGTGATCCCAGGCGTTGAATATCCACTGCAGCGTGTAGTCCGGAATAAGCCATCCGAACCGGCGATGGTCGCCCGGCGCAAACATCTCAAGCAGCCCGTCGGGCCTCTGGCTTTCGGCCGCCGAGCGCAGGAAGTGTCTGTTCAAGGCGTGAATTTCGGGGCCGAATGCGGCTTCGCCAACCAGATGCTCGACGGTCGCGTCGCCCAGCCATTGCCGCTGCTCACGCGACGGACAGTCGATCCAGCCGTCGTGCATGCATAGTTCGAGCGTTTTTCGACCCAGGCGCCACAGTTGATTCAATAGCGGATCGGAACACTCGAATGCGCCGCGCGCAGCGGCTGGGTAGCGGGTGGCGAGTACCGATGCCTGGACAAGGCGGATGCCGCGGGGGGCGTTGCGCACGTGAATCTGCATCCAGCGCACGGCGTCCCATTCAAAGGTCTCAAACGTCTGACGACCAGGGCGGGCGACGATGCGGCTAACGTGCGCGTCCAGGCCGAGTATCGGGTGGCGTTGAATGCGCGCATCCGGCGCTACGCCGTCCGGCTCGAACTCGCCCGGCAACCTCTCCGACACGACGATATCGATCTCTTCCCCGCCATCGGCGTCGAACTCGATCCTGGGACGTCCTGCGAGGATCTCGCCGAAGTCAAAAAGCAGCGCCTCCCCCGACCCCGCGCCGCCACCGATCCGAAAGCCGTTCCCGTCTTGCGTCTTGGGCGCCCGCTCCGGGCTGACGGATCCAAGCGGCTCTTCATACGCCATCCGGTCGACGGGAAGGTCGCACGTGTCGATCCGCCTTGCCCAGACCCGACGCTCAGGAAGGTGCGCGCTCTCCTGCATCGGGGGCAACAGCGAAGGCGCCAGAATTGGAAAAGGCCGTGTCTGGGCGCCGCCGAAACGCCCTTCCGGTCCGCCGCCACCGGAAACAAGAACATGCGTCTCATCCCAGTCGCGGTCATCAAATTCCTTTTGCGCCCAACCCTCCGGCGCACGGTTTGCATCGAACACCTCGATGAATCCGAGTCCGGAATTCACCTGCGGCGTATCGCTGTTCCAGGCGTCGCAGGTCAGCGCGCGCCAATCTGTATCGGTTTGTATGCGAAAATCGTCTCCGGCGCCCTTTGCCGATCCATCCAGCCAGAGCGCCCCGTCCCCGAAGCAGGCGCGCCAATGCCCGTGCACACCCTCATAGAAAGCGGTATCGATGCCGTACGTGTGCACCAGGACGCCTATGACATTGGCTCCCATGGTAAGGCCGACATCCTTGTAGTCATCAAATCGCTGTTTGAGCGGCGAGCATCGCACCGGCCCGCGCCCGATGCGCGTTCCATTGACGAAGAGCTGGTATCTTCCATCGCAGGTGATCTTGAGTTCGCTGCCGCGGACCCTGAACGGAATGTCGATGCGACGTCGGAAGAGGAACCAGCGATTGAGGCCGTCATTTCTAGGTGGAACGTTGCGTATGGCGGCGAAGAAGCCATCGGAATCAATCTTCTGCCGAGTGGTCCAGATGAACGGCGCACGCTCCATGTCCACTCCCGGGCTACCTTGTGAAAGCGACCAGATTGCCGCCGTCGACATTCAAGATGTTGCCGGTCGATTTGGCCGAGGCGTTTCCGGAGAAGAAGGCGACAGCTTCGGCCACGTCTTCCGGTAGCACCATCTGTTGAAGCAGCGAGCGCTTGCGATAGTATTCCTCCAACTGATGTTCGGCGATACCATAGGCGGCCGCGCGTTCTGACCGCCACGCGCCGTTCCATATTTGCGAGCCGCGCAGGACTGCGTCGGGATTGACCGAATTGACCCGGATGTTGTGCTCGGCCCCCTCAAGCGCGAGGCAGCGGGCAAGATGCAGTTCCGCCGCCTTTGCGGAGGCGTATGCTGCGGCGCCGGGCGTCGCCGCAAGTGCGTTCTTGGAGGCGACGAACACGATTGATCCGCCACCCTGGGCCTTCATGATCTTGAAGGCCTCGCGCGCCGCGAGAAAATACCCGTCCCCAAGAACCGCGAACGTCTCGCGCCATTGGGCGAGCGAGGTGTCCTCGATCGGCGAAGAAGACGCCAACCCGGCGTTCGCCACGAGAATGTCGACGCCGCCGAACGCCAGGACGCAGGCGCGAAATGCGTCGCTCATGTCCTCTTCGCATCTGACATCCGCGAGCGCGCCCGCGACCCGGTCAGCGCCGGCATGCGCGATGAGCGAGGTTGTCGCCTCTTTCAACGCGCCGTCGGATCGATCCAGCAAGAATACACATGCGCCATCGTCGAGCAGGCGTTGGGCGATCGCGCGGCCGATGCCGCCGGCGCCGCCGGTAATGGCCGCGATCTTGCCCTGAAGAGGCTTCGGCGCGGGCATGCGGCGCAACTTCGCCTCCTCCAGCAGCCAGTATTCGATATCGAACGCTTCCTGGTCCGGCAGCCCCTGATAGCGCGACACCGCTTCGGCGCCGCGCATGACGTTTATCGCATTCTGAAAGAACTCGCTGGAGATGCGCGCTGTCGCAGGGTCCCGGGCGAAAGAGAAAAGTCCGATGCCCGGGACAGCGAAAATCACGGGATCTGGGTCGCGCATGCCCGGGCTGTCCGGCCGCTTGCAGGCCTGATAGTAGCGCTCGTAGGCATGGCGATAGTCAGCGAGCGCGGCGTCGAGGGCGGCGTCGTCAGCGTCCGGCGCAAGCACCAGTGGCCTGATCTTGGTGCGCAGGAAGTGATCGGGGCACGAGGTGCCTATGCGCGCGAGACGATCCATATCCTCGCTGCAAACGAATTCCAGCACCTCCGGCGCGTCGCTGTAGTGCGCGACCTTTGGGCCGCTCGCGGACAACCGCGGCCGCAGGCGCGCAACGACCTCGTAGGCGCGCAGACGACGCGCCTCCGGCGGCGCAGGCGAAACCTTGCGACCTCCAAACGCCGGGCCCGTGTCAAGACGCGTGTTCAGGAATTCAGCGGCGGCCTGGATCGCCGCGATCGAGTTGGCATAGCAACTTTCAGCGCTGTCGCCCCAGGTGACGAGGCCATGGTTCTGCAGCACCACGCCCGTCCATTCCGGATGCGCCTTGACAGCCGCAGCAAGCTGGCGCGCCAGTTCCCACCCCGGGCGTCTCCAGCCCAGCCATCCGATGCGTCCGCCGAACGCGTCTCCGGTCAAGCTCTCGCCATCCGCAGCCGCAGCGAGAGCCGTCACGGAGTCCGGGTGCAGGTGATCGATGTGCGCAAACGGCAACAGCGCGTGCAAGGGCGTATCGATCGAGGCGGCGCGGGCGCTGAGGTTGAACGCGCAATGCGGCAGGAGCCCCACCTGAGCGTCCTCATGCGCCTCGCCGCGGTAGAGCCGGTCCACGGCATCCAGCTTGTCGAGATGAAGAACGGCGAATCCGTCAGCATTGATCGTTCCCAGATCGCCGCCAGACCCCTTGACCCACAATACGCGCACCTCGGCGCCAGTCAGGGGATCGGCCGCGACGACCTTTGCCGACGTATTGCCGCCGCCAAAGTTGGTGACCGCCAGATCTGCGCCAAGCAGCTGCGAACGGTAGATGAGCAAGTCCACTTCGGACGACGATGCAGGCGCGTTCCATCTTGCTTCGGGCGCGCGCAACCGGGTCGCCCTTTCGCTCAGGTGCCCACCGTCCATGAAACGAGTCTCCGAAAAACCAGCCAGCGCAGGATATACGCCGCGGCCGTCACAGACAATCATTCATCGACCATTTTCGATCTTTTTCGATCATCTCCGGTGTGGAGCCCCAAAATGGACTGCTTCAAGTGAATATTCATTCGTCGCAACCGTGGGAGTCGGTGCGGACAGGATAAGGCGGGCAGCGCCCTACGCGAACCGGGAGCCGCCCGGCAATCAGGCGGCTCCGATGTACGCACAATGACGCTACCATTCGGCCCGAACGCCGACGGTGAAGTAGCGCCCGTCCAGATCGTAAAGACCCGGAATTGTCGGGTACCCCACACCCGCCAGCGTCGTCGGCAACAGCGGCGGTTCTTGATCGAACAGGTTGTTGATCGTCGCGTAAAGTTTGAATCCGCCGCCGCCGTAGTCGAAGCCATAAGCGCCGGACAGGTTGGTGTAGAATATTTCAGGGATCGTGGGATCCCGGAACACGCCGCCGCCGGAAGGACCGACCTTCTTCATCGAGCCGATGTAGCGCTCTTGCACGGTGAGCGAGAGAGGCCCCTGCGTGTATGTGGCCGCCAGTTGCCCACGCCACTCGGGCATCCCGGGCGTGGAAAGCCCGACATACTGCGTGGTCACAACCCCGGAGACCGAATCCGCCTTGTCGACGTACCCGGCGAGCAGGCGGAGCGAAAAATCGCCGGCGCCGAGCGATCGGGCGTAGGAGATGTCGAAGTCCACGCCCGACCGATGCTGCACGCTCGCATTGGTCTGCTGGAGTCTGACCGAGGTGATGGCGTCAGTCGCGGGGGTCCCCACAATCTGACCGCACGCGGTCGCGTCTCCATTCAGGCAGGCAGTCAGGATCTGCGCGACCGTGCGGCCGGTGACGATGCCATCGGTCAACCGGATGTTGTAGTAGTCGATCGATGCGCTCAGCCCCGGAACGATGGACGGCTTCAACACCGCGCCGACGGTCGATGTATCGCCGATTTCAGGCTGAAGGTTGGAATTGCCGGCCGTGATCGTGGGGATGGTCGGAATCTGGTTGCCAGTGAACGGATTGACGGTGAACGCCGCGAACCCCGTCGATGGACTTGCGAACAGTTCGTAAAGGTTGGGCGCGCGAATGTCGCGCGACCGCGACGCCCGGAACCGGATGTCGGAGATCGGTTCGTAGGTCAGGCCGACCTTCCAGGTATTGACGCCGCCGCTGTTGCTGTAGTCGGTGTACCGGAACGCACCGTTGAGTTCGAGGCCGGAGATGATCGGCGCGATCGCTTCCAGGTACATCTCCTTGACAGTGTCTGTGACCTGCGCCTGGGCGCCCACGTTGCCTTGCAGCCAGCCGCCGTACCGACAAGACGTCGGCGTCGGGCACAAGGTGACGTTCATCGAGCGACCGCGAATTGTGGAAGGCAGTATCTGCGACGTCGCCACGGCGTTGGACGTTCCAGAAAGTTCGCGCGTGCGCCACTCCACGCCGGTCGCGACGGTGACAGCGCCCGCGGGCAACTGGAACAGGCTGCCCTGGAAGTTGAGTCCGAGAACCGATTCGGTGCTCGTGGTGGAGTTCTCGTTGGTTCCTGTGATGTAGTTGATGGCCGCCTGCGACGGCGCGCCAAGTCCGAACAGATTGATCGGGACGCAGCCATCGTAGATGCTGCCCGGGCTCGTCAACGTGACGCGACACACGGTTCGCCCGCCGCCGTCGACGACAGCGTCTGCCGCAGCAAGCAGTCGCGCAACGTTGATGGCGTTGTGTTCGGCGCCTTCCTGCTTGGTTTCACCGTAGCCAAGGTGGGCGTCCCAGGTCCAATCGCCCGCAAGGTCGCCGGAAAGCCCCGCCGACAGGTCGTAATAGGTGGTGTCGGTCGTGTTGTAGGATGCCCCGCCTTCGCGATTGGATCGCGTCATGAAGAACGAGCCGTAGCCGTTCGATGTCATTGTCCCCTGCAGCCCCGCGGGAATGTACGGATTGCCGCTGAATACTTCGATCAAGGTGGCGCTGTTACCGCTGAATGCAGGGAACCCATACATGTTCTGCATGTTGTTCAGCGCGCCCGCGGCCTGGACATAGCCCTTCAAGGTATCGGAGAAATCATAGTCCAGCCGGGCAAAGAGGCGATTGGTTTCCAGTTCGCCGAGCGGTTGCATGCCGGCGACCGGCGTATAGCCGTCGCCGCCCTGCGCGTTCGGCGCGCCCGGTGGAAGCACGGCGCCGAGATTGGCCGGGCCATAGGCGCCGCCGGGCAAGAACTGGGTTCCCGCAAGCGGCGCAAGCCCGGCGATATTGATCGGCAAACCATAGGAGCCGACGATCAGACCGCCCGCAGTTCCGGTGTAGAACCGCGCGTTCGGCACGGCGTAGTACGGTGACGCCGTCGTGCCAGCCCCCGCAAGCACCCATGATTGTGCGCTTTGGGGGCGTTCAAGCAGATTGGGGATGCCGCCCGCCTCGAAGTGTTCGAAGCTCACGGTGAGGTTTCCCCGTCCGTTCAGAACCGGACTTCCCCATGCAAGGCCCGCCTTGATCTGCTCATCGTCGCTGTAGCGCGATATGCCGTACTGCAGATTGGCCCTGAGACCGTCGAACTCGGTGTCTGTGATGTAGTTCACGACGCCAGCGACAGCGTCTGAGCCATAGGCCGCGGATGCGCCGCCCGTAACGACGTCCACCCGCTTGAGGAGCAGTTCAGGAAGGACGTTGGTGTCAACGATGCCGTTTGATGTGGACGGCGAAATGCGATTGCCGTTGAGAAGAACCAGCGTGCGGTTGGGACCGAGCTGGCGCAGTTCGAGGAACGCGCCTGCCGACGCAGTGCCCGCCGCACAGCAGTAGAAACGTCCGCCGGGGGCGGACTGACCCGTCAGCGCCGGCAGCGTCTTGAGACCGTCGGCGACGGTGGAAGGCGTCGTTGTGAGCAGATCCTCCGCATCGATCGCCGTGACAGGCGTTGGCGCCTGATAGCCGGGATTGCGGATGCGCGTGCCCGTGACAACCAACTCGTCGGCGGTCGCGCCGACTTGCGCCGAAGAACCGCCCGAGCCGGCCGGCGTCTGGGCGTGCGCGACGCCTGCCAAACCGAGAAGGTGGGCTGCCCCAAGCACCGCCACCGTCGGAAAGGCTCGCCGCTGACCCGATTTCACCATCTCTTTTCCTCCCCGATTGTCGTCTTTTTGATTGCCGTTTTCGACATTGTCGCGAAAACGCTCAGGCAGTTAATCGTTGTACTCAAATATTGTCAATATTATTCATATTTGATCATCTATATCGATCATGTTCGATCACTCGAGGCTCGATCCGAACCGTCAGCCCGGGAGGGGCAGATCGTTGATTGGAGCCGCGCATATCTGGACTTGGACTTGTTGCCCGCAATCCGGCGCGCGACATCGCTTCCGACGACCGCCCCGCGAGGTCCCTCGACCGTGTTCTGATCCCGTCCAGACCAGGGCGCGCAAGGCGCCCTGCCGAATGATCGATGCGCGATCTGAAACGCTCGAACGCACATCCCGCCGAACTCGAATTCAGGAGAGACATCGAAATGCCGCCGACCCGATCGATCATGCTTTTGGCCGCGATAGCCCTGTCGAGCGCCGTATCGGGATGCGTGGGCCAGCAGGCAACCTCAGGCGATTCCGCAGCTGCCCGGTCGTACGGACCGCCGCCTGCACAGTTATATGCCCGGGAGAATTCGCCACGGCTGACGGCCAGGACCTCGATCGTGTCCATGCCCGTATACGGCGCGACAGCCACCTGGCACACCGCCGGAATCCTCAATGTACCCTACACGGCCTCCACGCCCCGCCCCGCAATCGTGATCGTTCATGGCTCGGGCGGCGTCGACAGCAGGGGCGCGCACTACGCCGATGCGTTGAACCGCGCAGGGTTTGTCACGCTCGAGATTGACCTCTGGTCGCCGCGTGGCGTCGACAACCCTGGCCAACGTCCCCAGAGCGTCCGGGAAACGCTTCCCGACGCCTTCGCGGCGCTCCATTTTCTGTCCGGGCGGACCGACATCGTCGACGCCAGTCGCATCGCCATCATGGGGTTTTCATGGGGCGGCGTGGTTTCCATGTTGACTGCCACGGCCGCAAATCGCGCGGAATTCGCGACCGGCGCGGAGCGGTTCGCCGCTCATGCGCCCATCTATCCCGTCTGCTGGGTCTACAACCGCGCCTCCGGTTATGACTTCGGCGCCCTCACCGGCGCGCCCGTTCTCATCCAGGCCGGAGCGGCGGACGCCTACGATGCTCCCGAACGGTGTGAAAGGTTGAAGGCCTCGCTTTCGGCGCGCGACCGGCAGCTCGTGACCGTTCACACCTATCCCGGTGCAACCCATGCCTGGGAACGCCGCGAACCCGACACGGATGTCACCGACCCCTATTCCCACGAGGGTGCGGGCGGCGAATTGCCCTTGCGCTACAACGCTGAAACGACGCGTATTTCGACAGAAGCGGTCATCGCGTTTTTCAGCCTGTCGCTCCCGATGCCCGGCAGGGCGTCGGCGGCGGCGCAATAACACAACGCGCGAACACCGACCTTGCGTGTCCGAGGGGGCCGCGCCCGCGAGTACGTCGGGGGCAGCCTCGAAGGATTTCAGACAAGCGGGTCGATCACGTCCGGGTTCGATTCAGTCGGAACCGATCGGGCTCTTGTTCCGATCGCGATGGCTCGGGTCATGCAGCCAGGCCGAGTGTCGCGGAGGGCGTCGCGTTCTGGTCCACTCATCGAGCATGTCGACGGCCACGCTCTTGAGCGCTGCATACTGTTCCGGTGTTCCGCAATTCCACGCGAGCTCCAGCCGATGTCCGTTCGGATCGAAGAAGTAGATGGACTGGAAGATGCCATGGTCGGTCGGCCCGACCACTTCAAGTCCGTCGCCTTCGGCGCGCGACTTCGCTTCGAGCAGCGCCTCGTAGCTCGGCACGTCGAACGCCAGATGCTGAACCCACGTCGGCGTATTGCGATCACGATCCATGTCAGCAATTCCCGGCAATTCGAAGAACGCCAGCACGTTTCCGCGTCCGGCGTCCAGAAACACGTGCATGTAAGGGTTCGGCTCGCCCGTCGACGGGACGCGGTCCTCAGCGATTGCGAGCATGAACTCCATTCCGAGCACGCGCTCGTAGAAGTCCACGGTTTGTTTGGTGTCCCGGCACCTGTAGGCGACATGGTGTACGCCATTGAGTTTCAAATTCCGCCCCATCACGCCGTCTCCATCTTGAGCACGCCGCGCCGGATCTGGTCGCGCTCCATGGACTTGAACAACGCGGTGAAATTCCCTTCGCCAAATCCGTCGTCGTTCTTGCGCTGGATGAACTCGAAGAAGACAGGGCCGATCATTGTCTCCGAGAATATCTGCAACAGAAGGCGCCTATCCCCACCCTCGGTAGACCCATCCAGCAGGACCCCGCGCTGCTCAAGGTCAGCCACGGGCTCGCCATGTCCCGGCAGCCGCTCTTCGAGCATTTCGTAGTACGCCGGCGGCGGCGGCGTCATGAACCGGGCTCCAAGGTCCTTGAGCTTGTCCCAAGAGGCCAAGAGATCATCGCACAGGAACGCGACGTGCTGAATGCCTTCGCCATTGTATTGACGCAGGAACTCCTGGATCTGCCCCTTCCCCCCAGCGCCCTCTTCGTTCAACGGAATCCGGATCTTGCCATCGGGAGCCGTCATCGCGCGCGACGTGAGCCCGGTGTACTCGCCCTTGATGTCGAAGTAGCGGATCTCGCGGAAGTTGAAGAGCCGCTCGTAAAAGTCCGCCCAGTACGCGATGCGCCCCGAATACACATTGTGCGTGAGGTGATCCACGAGCGTGAACCCCGCTCCGCCGGGATGAGGGTCAACGCCATCCAGGAACTCGAAATCAATGTCGAAGATCGAACCACGCGCGCCGTAGCGATCAACAAGATAAATGAGAGAACCGCCGATTCCGCGGATAGCCGGCAGCTTCAGCTCCATGGGCGCGCACGGCACATCGACCGGCTCGGCGCCACGATCAAGCACGTAGCGATACGCCGTGCGCGCGTCCCTGACCCGAAATCCCATCCCACAGGCCGACGGCCCATGCTCACGCGCAAAATGCTGCGCCGGCGAATTCGCCTCGTAGTTGGTCACCAGATTGATCTGGCCCTGACGCCATAGATCGGCGTCCTTGCTGCGGTGCCGCGCTACCCTGGTGAATCCGATGGCCTCGAAGACGGGCTCAAGCACACCCCTTTCCGGGGCGGCAAACTCGATAAACTCAAAGCCATCCAGCCCCGTCGGATTCTCGATATTGTCGGTCACCGCATCCTCCGTCTTGCTTCAATCGCCATTTTTCGCGCAATGATCGCATGCACTCGCAGCCGTTAGGGCCGGATCTCCCAGATCGTCTCTATTTCCACACAAATGTTGAATGGCAGCGCGTTCACGCCCACGGCGAAACGCGCGTGACGCCCTGCATCTCCGAAGACCTCGACAAAGAGATCGGATGCGCCGTTCACGACACGCGGCTGGTCGTGAAATGTCTCGGCGCTTGCAACAAATCCACCGACGCGCAGACATTGCACCACGCGATCGAGCGACCCCCCGCAGGCGCTCCGCAGAACGGCGAGCACGTTGAGCCCGGCGGATCGCGCCGCGGCGTAGCCTTCCTCAATGCCCAACTCCGCGCCCACCCGCCCCGACGTCGGCATTCCATTCCCGCCTGAAGGCCCGAGACCGGCCAGATAAAGCGTTCGCCCCGCGCGTCGATATGGAACATAAGTCGCGACGGGGTTCGGCGCCTGCGGCAGCGTGATGTTCAATTCGGCCAACCGTCGGTCGAAAGAAACGCGCCGCCGCGAACGCGTGTCGGCAAGCGCGCGGTCGGCGCCAAACACAGCGAGGCCCGCCAACCCGGAGCACAGACCGCGACGAGCGATGCTTCGCATCACGCGCTCCTCCCGGCCCATGTCGCCTCGAACACGCGCAGGAAATTCCCACCCAGGAACTTGACGGTGTTTTCCTCGCCATACCCCCTGCGCAGCAGCTCCGAAACCACCAGCGGCATTTGCCGGTAGCTCGTCATGACCGGCTTGTAGTTCGCATCCATGTCAGTTCCCATCGACACGTGGTCGGGACCGACGACCTCCGCGAGATCAAAGATACGGTCGACATAGTCGTTCAACGTCGACGCGCCGATTCCAGCGGGCCAGGCGCCAATGACGCCGCCGGCGCCGGCGATCGCGCGCGCAAGCGGCTCGCCAATGAACCGCGGATTGGTCGCGCCATGCCCTTGCAGGTGAGTGTGCGAACACATCATGGGCCGCGATGCGGCCTCGAGCGCCGCGAATGCGACAGGTTCGGCGGCGTGGGCAAGGTCGACCACCATTCCAACGCGCTCCATCGCGGCAATAACCTCCACGCCAAAGGGCGTCAGGCCGTTGTGCACAGCCGGGGCGGTCTGGATGTCGCCGAGATCGTTGGGACGATAGTGCACAAGCGTGATCGAACGAATTCCATCCGCAAACGAGGTCGCCACGCGAGCGACATCGCTCTCAAGGAAGTCCGCGCCCTCGACGGTGAGGAACGCCGCAATTCCCGATTCGCCCTTGATACGCGCGAAGTCTCCAGGTTCCGACACGATCGACGCGCCGGCGGACTTCGCGTGCGACTTGAGATTGGCGACCTGGCGTCTGTAGCTCGCCCACGCTTCGCCCTGCTTGAATGCGCGCCTCGAAGCGAGGCCGCCGCCCTTTTGCAGATCAAGGGTCTGCAGATCGGCCACCGCGGCGAAACTGCCGCCGCAGACAAGGCCTTCACGCATTCCAGCGATGGTCTGCGCCTCGAAGGCCCCTCGCGCGGAGAACGCGATCAGCGCCGGCGCCAGATCCTCCGCGCCGCGCACGAACGTCCGACCCGGGTGCGCGTGAATATCAATCGCGGGGTTCGCCCGAAGGAGCGCGCGCGCCTTTTCAAGCGCCTGTCGGTCCGGGACAAAACCCAACGGCGCTTCGTCATTGCGCATCAGGCGCATGCCGAGAGCGGCGGCCCCTCCGGCCGCCAGAACGCCAATTCCGCCGAGCAAAAGCCCTCTACGCTGCATTGCGCGCCCTCTCTAGATCGATCGTCGCGACGCGGATCGCCGAACCGCTGGACGATACCGTAACATCTGTAACTATCTCGGAAGCCAAGCGCAATCCAGTCCGTGGGGTCAATCGCCCCGCACACCCACCCATCCGCGCCCACACGCCGCTGGACGCCCGACGCCACGCGCGTGCGGCGTTTCGGCCGTCTTCACCCGAAGCGGGATTGCGCCCGTTGCAAGCGGACTTGCGAACCTCGACAATGCCGACAGCTCGCCACGGACCGCAACTCCATGAAATCGCCTCAACGCAAGCCGGAAGTTCCTCTCCTCAAGCTGTCGGAGTATCTGCCGTACCATCTCACGGTGACGGCGAACGCCGTCAGCAACCTCATTGGCGGCGCCTACCACGCCCGGTTCAGCATTTCGGTGTGGCAGTGGCGGGTTCTTTGTACGCTTGGCGCGGAAGGCGCAATGACCGCGCAGGACATCGTAAAGATGTCGGCCATGGACAAGGTCACTGTAAGTCGCGCCATACAGAGCCTTCGCAAGAGAGGCCTCGTACACAGGGTAAAGTCAGAAACCGACGCGCGCGCCTTCGACCTGCACCTCACAAGGCAGGGCCACATCACTTACCAGGAAATCGCCCCGGTCGCCCTCGACTACCAGAACCAGATACTGGACGGCCTGAGCGCGAGCGAGCGCCGCCAGCTGCTGTCGCTACTCATGAGAATCTGCGTGCGCGCCCGCAAGTTGCGCGAGGACGAAGAGGCCTAGGACGTCAGCGCCATCGGCGCCGCGCACGGGCCGCCGTCAACGCGCCGGGCATCCCGGATCAAGTGTCGATCGGACGCACAAGCGCCAGCGCCACTGCGATCGATATCGCCGCCAGGACCGAAACAGGCGCGATCATCGCCATGACCTGGCCCTGGCCCCAGCCCGCGCCAAGCAGCACGCCCGCTGCCGTCGGGCCGACGAACGAACCCAACCTCCCCATCGCAATCGTCGCCCCCACGCCTGTCCCGCGAATCCGGGCGGGAAATACGCTTGGCGCGAGACCATAGAGCGTCATCTGCGCGCCGACGAGGCATGCGCCGATGACCGCGCTGATCGCGTATGCGCCGGCGATGCCGGCGCCAAACACCCATGGCGCGGCCGACGCCGCCGCGATGCCCGCATAGGCGGCGAACATCGCGATCCGCGTTCGACCAATCTGGACCAGCCACCCCACGAACAAACTCCCGAACGCACCGGCCAGTCCGAAAACGGCTGATACAAGGGATGTCCCGCGTTGGGAGATCCCTTGCGCGGAAAGCAAGGAGGGCAACCAGTTCAGAAAGAAGTGCAGACTGAGCAGCGTGCAGAAGAACGCGATGCATAGCGCCGCCACCCCGGCCCAATGGACGATCGGCAGCCGATCCGGACCTTGAGAGGCGGAAGAATGGTCCCGGCTGTTGGCGATCGTGGCTGTCCGCGACGGCGCCGGCCTTGCGAGCGCTGAACTTGCGAGGGCTGGACTCACGCGGTCTGGACTTACGTGGTCTGGACTCAGGCGGTCGGGATTCAGGGGGCCCGACTTCGCCGCGGCGATCCGGGACCGAAATACCTTCGATTCCGGCATGAAACACCAGATGAGCGCGGTGAGCCCGATCTGGAGCGCACCCCCAATCTGGAAAATCATGCGCCACGAGGTCTCGCCCGGCCATAGCGCCACCGCGAGCGCCGAAATGCCGCCGCCGAGCGGCATGCCCGCGAACATGATGGTCACAAACGCTATGTTGCCGCCGCGCCCGCTCTCTTCGGACGCAAGGGTCGCGATGCAGGGCATCGCCCCGCCAAGCCCCACGCCAGTGCAAAATCGCGCCAGCGCCAGATGCTCCGCCGACATGGCAAGCGAGGATACCCACGTGAAGGCCGCAAAGACCGCTATGGAGGCGACGAGCGTCGGCTTGCGTCCTATCGCATCCGCGACAAGGCCAGACACGATGGCTCCGATCATGAGCCCGAGAGTCGCGCCGCCGAAAACGAGACCAAGCTCCTGCGGCGTCAACGATAGATCTTTGCGGATCATGGGGGCGATCACCCCCAGGATTTGCAGGTCAAATCCCTCGAACATGGTTACGAGCAAGCACAGGATGGCGGTACGCCAGGGCATGGACGCCGCTGGCGTGAGCGACCTTGTTGCAGGTGCGTTGGCTGTCATGTCGCCCTCCGGCTCCCCGTCCTGGCGCTTCCAGTTCTATGCGCGGCCAAGTCGGCGCTTACCCCGTATCGCGCCCCAGTCCCTCCCGGAAGGCGCAAGCAAGAAGATGGGGCGACGCCAGATTGACTCACCCGCACGTTTGGTTACATCTGTTACTATCAAGATCGTGACGCCACGCAAGACGTCGACGGATCGGACGAAAAAACAGCGGGGAGGAGAACATGAAGGTGACAAAGGTCTCAGGTCTTGGCCTGGCTGGAGCGACGGCCCTGGCGGTCGCCCTCGGGACGGCGGGGGCGCCGGCATTCGCGCAAGAGGGGACTGGCGCTGTCGAGGCGAGCGACGAGATCATCGTCACGGCGCGCAAGCGCGAGGAAACGCTCCAGTCGGTTCCGCTGTCGATCACGGCGTTCACGGAGCAGACGATCGAAGCGGCGGGAATCGACAACATCGAGGACATCGCCCAGATGACGCCGGGCTTCACGTTTTCGCCGCTGTTCGGCGGCGCGGCGGCGACGCCGGTGATCCGGGGACAATCGACCACGATCGGCGAGCCGAACGTTGGATTCTTCGTGGACGGGGTCTACCAGTCTTCACGGGCGATCATGGAAGCGTCGCTTGGCGACGATGTGGCGCGCGTGGAGATCGTGAAAGGTCCCCAGAGCGCGCTCTACGGCCGCAACACCTTCGGCGGCGCGGTGAACATCGTTTCGCGCGCGCCCGCGGAAAGCCTTGAGGGTCATCTCGAGGCCAGCTACGGCGATTTCAACACGATGAGCCTGCGCGGCTCGCTGAGCGGGCCCATCGCCAAGGACAGTCTCTATTTCCGCATCGGCGCGACGCATCGCTCAAGCGACGGCTATTTCAACAATGGCCTGACGGGCGGCGACCTCGACACGCGCGAGACGACGGTGTTCGCCGGCATGCTGGAGGCGCGCCCGACGGAGGGCATCAACATCCGCCTCCGGATTGCCCACGAGGACACCCAGGACGGCGACGATCCGATCGTGTTCGCGACCAACAACGCCGCGCCCGCCAATCTTGCGGGCCCGCCATTTCCCGCCACCAACCAGATCTTCCGCGGCGAACTCACCGCACCGCATGCCTTTGCGGTGACGCCCGGCCACAACGACCGTCAGCTCACCGCCACGTCGCTGACGGTGAACTGGGACCTGAAAAACGTCGCCTTCACATCCATTTCCGGCTTCAACGACCTCACGCTCGATTCCGCCGTCGACAACGACTATTCCGCCGTGCGGGCGCGCTATTCGACGTCGGTGGCCGACATCTATGAAATCAGCCAGGAATTTCGCCTCACCTCGACGGGCGAGGGCCACTTCCAGTGGATGGCCGGCGCCTATTACTTCCTGCTGCACAGCGACACGCACCTGGAGGATCTCTGGGCCGCCGACGCCCTGCCGATCGCCACCAATCTCGCGATCCCCAACGGCGTGCGCCGCCAGCTCCTCGGCGGTCTGATCAACGACCTGACCGAGGAAACCGAGAGCACCTCGCTTTTCGCCCAGGTCAGCTACAACTTCACCGACCGCCTGCGTGCGTCCGCGGAGGCGCGCTGGAACACCGAAACCAAGAGCGTCAACTCCACCGACGCCAGCCAGCGGACGGGCCTCGTCACCGGGACCTATGTCAATTCGCGCGACTTCGACAACGTGCTGCCGCGCTTCACGCTCGACTATCAGGCCACGGACGACGTGCTCCTCTACGCGAGCGCCGCTCAGGGCGAGAAGGTCGGCGGGTTCAACGTCGTCACCGTCGCCGGCGGCATCCTGCCGAGCGAGCGGACCTACGACCCGGAATCGGCGTGGAACTATGAAATCGGCGCCAAGACTTCGTGGTATGACGGTCGCCTCGTGCTCAACGGCGCGGTCTACTACATCGACTGGTCCGACCAGATCGTGCGCGCGCTCGGCGCCACCTTCGCGACGCTGAACACCAACGCGGGAGAAACGTCGGTCAAGGGCGTCGAACTCGAGATGCGGGCCAAGCCTATCGATGGTCTCGAGATCAGCGCCGGCGCCGCCTACACCGACTCCCACTACGAGAAATACACGTTCGGCACGCTCGCGCTTCTGGGCATGAACCCGGTGCTCGACGGACGCCGTCTGCAGTATGTGTCGGAGTGGCAGTCAAACGTAGCGGTGCAGTACGTCACGCCCATCGCCGACGGCATCGACTGGTTCTCCAGACTCGACTTCGCCTACCAGTCCGACCAGAGCTCCGTGCAGACAGCCGACGCCTTCACCGGCGCCTCCAGCATCCTCAACCTGCGCACCGGGGTCGACTTCAACAACGTCTCCGTGCGCCTCTTCGCCAACAACGTCACCGAGGAGGATTCCGCCGCCGTGGGCACGTTCATCCCCAGCGCCGCACAGCATCTGCAATGGGCGCAAGGCGCTCTCGGGGCCGGACCGCTTGTCGGCCTGCAGGCCTTCGGAGCCGTCGTCTCGAGGCGTCCGCCAAGAACATGGGGCGCTTCAGTAAGCGTCAAATTCTAGGCTGATACTCCGGCGCGGAGGAGGCGCCCCTCCCCCTCCCCCGCGCCGGAATCTGCTTCTGTCGTCACACTGAAATCGGAGTTGGCAGCGTCGTGGTCCCTACGATCGCCCCCTTGCGGGATGTCACTGCTGGCGAACGCGATGCCTATGCACGCGATGGCGCCGTGATCTTGAGAGGCGTTCTGGACCGCGACTGGATCGACCGCATGCGCGACGCGGTCGCGGACATTCTCGAAACGCCCAGCACGGCGTCGGTGGAGTATACGGCGCAAGCCGGGTCAGGGCGCTATCTCGGCGACTTTCTGATGTGGACGCATCACGACGCCTTTCGGGACTTCGCTCTTGCGTCTCCGTTGCCCGAGGTCGCTCACCAGATCCTGATGTCGGACAACGTGCGCCTCTTCTATGATCAGCTGCTGGTCAAGGAAGCCAACACGCTTGAGGAAACGCCGTGGCACCAGGACCTGCCGTATTGGCCGCTCCGCGGGACGGACATCCTTTCGCTGTGGGTTCCCTTCGACCCGGTTTCGGCGGCGAGCGGCGCAATGCGATATGTCAGGGGTTCCCACAAGTCCGGCGTTCTCTATGCACCCACGCCCTTCAGCCGCTCCTCGGGATTTTCCGCCATACTGCACGCCGGGGCCCTTCCCCAGTTCCCCACGCCCGAGTCGTTTCTTCCAGAAGCCGATTTGCTTGTGTGCGAAATGGAGCCGGGCGACGTGATAGCCCACCATCCGCTGGTCTTCCACTGGTCCCCCGGCAACCTCGATCCAGCTCAGCGCCGCCGTGCACTGGCGTTGCGTTATGTGGGCGACAACGCCGTCTTCGATGAGGAAGCCGCAAACTTTCTCGACCACCCGCGACTGAAGCCGTTGTTGCCCGAGCCCCTGGTGTTCCGAACCGGCGATCGGCCGGGGGGCCGCAACTTTCCGGTGGTCTGGCCGCCCGCGACGTGACGGCATCGCGCCGATCGCGCCCTTTCGCGTGGCTCGGCGATGAGATCGCAAGCTCATCAAGGTCTGAAATACGCGCCAGGAAAGGAACTCGCCATGAGATTGCTCATCCCCTTGATCGTGAGCCTCCTTCTTGCCGCTTGCGTGCATGTGCGCGAGCCGGCGCGGAACGCCCCGCAAATCCCGACGCTGGGCCCCTATTCCCAGGCGGTCCGCGCCGGACAATTCGTCTTCATTTCGGGCGTGATCGCGTACGATCCGTCCACCCAGGCATTCGCTCCCGCCGACATCGAATCGCAGTCTCGGCAAGCGCTTGAAAATCTGCGCGCCGTCCTCAGCGCAAACGGGCTTTCGATGGCGGATGTCGTGAAGACGACGGTCTTCCTGAAGAACCCGGGTGATGTCACGGGAATGAACGCGGTCTACACCCAGTTCTTCGAGGGTCGCCTGCCCGCGAGGACCACGGTCCCCGGCGCCGACTGGGGACGTGCAGACATTCTCATCGAGATCGAGGCCATCGCTGCGCACGACTGAGGGAGTCGATGGCGCATCTCGATTCGATCGACGCCGAAGTCAGTCGGGGCTCCTGTCGGCTGGAAGACGCTCGCATCGAAGTGATGGAGGCGCCGGGTCGGAAGGAAGAGGCGCGGACCCGCGCGATTTACGGTCCTCCAGGACCATTGGGAAAATGGGACCTCGTCCGCCGGAGACATGCCCGAAACCCCGAAAACAAGGGGGATAGATTCCGCGCGGTCCCACAAACAGTCCCACACTTCGCGCGTCTTCTCCCCCGGCGAGGGAAGGCCGGGCTGGGGTCTGACGGAGCGACGAAAGCCTTGCGGGACAAGCGATTCAATCAGTGCGCATCGCGCCGCGCCCCTGCTGTTTCCTCTTGCGGGGGCAGGAAAGTTTCCCCGCAAATCGTGAATCTATCCGACCGG
>CAZGYQ010000004.1:0-69033 GCA_964530695.1 uncultured Caulobacteraceae bacterium | reverse complement strand
AAAGGACGGACGGACCTGGGCGCCGAAACTGGCTTGATCAAGACGGATACTCTAGGCGCGCGCCCTGAAGTTGAAATAGCCGTCCCAGGCTTCATCGAGCCGCGCGAGCGCATCGGTCGTCGAGACGGCGGTGAATCGCTCGCCGTCCCACGCGACGAGTTTCAGGCGTTCGAGTTTCGCCATCGCGTCGCCGATCTCGAAATCGACATCCATCGCGAACGTTTCGCGGAGAAATGTCTCCGCCGCCTTGTCGAGCGCATCCTTGGCCATCGGTCCGCCCGCGAGCAGTACGTGGTAGGCGAGCATGGCCTCCTTGCAGTCCTGCTCTTCCGCCGCGCCGACGAGCCCGTCGATGACGCCGGCGTTGTTGGCGACGGTGTGGAAGTAGACCGTGTCGGCAAGCTGCTTCTGGTAGAAGAGTTTCTGCCGGTCGAACTTGAGGCGCTGGCGCATGAAGAATGCGCCGAGCGCGACAAGGCCAGACAGCGCAGCCAGCGCGCGCTTCAACGCATCGTCCGTCAGATGCGCGCCTTCAAAACCAAACAGCGCCGCGATCACCGTGAAGATCACGACGAGCGCCGGCCCGATCTGCGTCAGCAACGGCACGCCGCCCGCGACGGCGGGGACGCCGAGGATCAGCTGGTCGCGGCGTTTCATGGTGGGCGCCGCGCCTGGATGCAGCGTCACGAGATCGGTGCGCGGCACGTCGCCGAAGTGCTTGAGCAGGATCGATCCCGGCCGCGCACCGCGCCGGATTCGGGCGAGCGCCTTGGCGCCCGAACCGGTCGCGTCGCTTGCAAGCTCGATGACGATGAGAACGTCGTCGAGAATTTCGCTGTCCACCTTCTTGCGATGCAGCCCCCAGAAGCGGCGGATGTCCAGCTTCGCCGGTCGTGCGCCCCGGGCGAAGAAGCGGATGCGGTTGACGCCGGCGTCGTTCGTGCGAACCTTGAGGTCCTGCAACGTGCCGCCCTCGGCGGCGGCGATCATGTCGGTGGCGGGGAACTCCCGGAAGTTCGCCATCGCCAGGATGTTTTCAAGCTCGCCGAGGAAAGCCTTCGCATCCGGCTCGGCAGTGGAGACGTCCGTGGGATCGAGCGGGCGATAGAGCGACTTCAGCCGTTCGAGTTCGTCCATCGTCTCGTAATGCAGCACCGCGCCGAGCACGCGCGCGACCTCCGCGAAACCCTGCGGATCGACGCCGCCCCTGGACGCCAGCGCGCTCGTGAGTTCGGCCTTCGTGCAGGGAATATAGGAATCGCGCGGCGGCATCAGGCATCCGTCTGTGTCAGGAGGAAATGTCCGTTCAGCGCGGCGATCGGATCGGCCCGTTCGAATTGCCAGGCCTCCGCGTGGACGCTGGCGATCCTGCGGCCGAGCCGTTTGACCGTGGCGCGCGCGAAGGTGGGGACCGGCCGGCCGGAGCGCAGATAATCGATGTTGATGTCGATCGTCTTCGGCAGATGCGCCTGCCGTTGTTTCATCGAGACGGTGGCGACGGCCGCAAGCTCGAGGAGCGCGCCAAGGGTGCCGCCGTGCAGGGCCGGCAACATGACATTGCCGATCAGCTCATCGCGAAACGGCATCACCAGCGTGAGTTCATCGCCGCGCAGCTCGAGTTCGATGCCGAGATACTTCGCGAACGGCACGGCGAGAAACCGCTCGCGCAGTTGCGTCTCCGTGAGCGGCGGCGGCGGTTTTGCCTCGCTCAACGCGGCGGCCTCAGGTTGGCGCCCATTTTCCTGTCGCCCATGGCGGCGAGCATGAAGGCGGCGGTGGCGTTGGCGACGGGATTGTCGGGGCTGTCCTCGTAGGCGACGGCGCGGACGAAGGCGACGGAACGGGTGACCTTGTAGCAATGGGCTTCAGCAAAGATGTCGCGCCCGGGCTCCGCGCCGCGCATGTAGTCGATGCGCAGGTCAAGCGTGGCGACGCTCTGGCGTTCGGCCAGCGCCGCCATCGCCGCAGCGCCGCAGACATGATCGAGGAGCGCCGTGATCACGCCGCCGGCGATGACGCCGGTTTCCGGATCGCCGATGATCTCCTTCCGGTAGGGCGTCTTCATCGTTGCACGCCCTTCGCCGACGCTCACCGCCTCGAAGCCGAGGGCGCGCGCATAGGGCGTCGCGGCGACCATCATCCTGACGATATCTTCGGCGCTCGGCGGCGTGGGCGGGGATCCGGACATGGGCGTCATCCTACCCTGATTTCCGCGGCATGAGGCAAGGCGCCGGGTCTTCTTGACGCGCCAGCGGCCGGTGCGCGAGATGGCGGATCACCGAAAGGATTTCCCTTGCGTCGTTTGCTTGCCGCCTGTTTCGTCCTCGCCCTGTCCGCCTGCGCGACGACCCCGATCGTCGACAAGCGCGAAATGGCGCAGGAGGTGTTCCGGCTGTCCGGCGGCCTCGACGATGTGAAGCTCGTCGTGCGCCTGGCGCCGATGGCGCTCACGGGCGCCGACATCGGCAAGCGTTGCCGCGACAGCCTCGGGCGCAACCCCAACCCGCTTGGCCGGGCCGCCTGCGACATGGCCGAGAGCCTCGTGGGCTCGCTGCGCGAAGGCGAAGGCCAGATGAACCGGGTGCTCGAAACGCAGCTTGTGTCGATGGAGGCGCGCGCCGTGGACGCCATGGTCGAGACCTACACCGCCGAGGAACTGGCCGCGATGCGTCGCTATTACACCTCGCCCGAGGGCCGTTCGATCGTCGCCAAGCGCTCCGAGTACCTGACGCGTCTCTTCGGCATGCGCTGAGCGCCCTGCGCGAGGAAAGTTGACGCTCTGTCACAATCGCGCAAGATGACGGAAAACGAGAACACGGGGCAGAACATGACCATGACGGCTACGGCGCACGCCGAGGCGTCCGAAGGACGGCGGGAACGGTCCAAGGCGGCGAACCGGCAGGCGATCCTCGAAGCGGCCCGACGCATTTTCGCGCAGCTCGGCTACGAGGGCTGCACCGTTCGCGACATCATCCGCGGTACGGAACTGGCTTCGGGCACCTTCTACAATTACTTCAAGTCGAAGGAAGAAGTTTTCGAGGCCCTGGCCGACGACGGCGCGCGCCGCTTCAAGCCGATCCTGCGCGCGGCCCGCGAGAAGGCGACGTGCTTTGAGGATTACATCCACACCGCCGTCCACGCCTATTTCACGTTCCTCATCGAGGAGAACCGCTCCGGCGCCCATCCGCGCATGGACATGGGCCCCCACATCCGCTCGAGCACGCCCGGCACGCTGGCGGTCTACGAGGAAGTCCGCGACGGCGTCGCCGAGGCGATTGCGCGAGGCGTGGCGCCGAATGTGGATCCGGATTTTCTCGCCGCCGCCAGCATCGGCGTCGCCCAGGAGATCGGTGAAGTGCTGCTGCACCAGTCCGCGCCGGACATCGACGCTGCGACGCGCTTCGTCTCGAACTTCATTCTCGGCGGCGTGAAAGCTGCGGCGCGCGGACCTGAATGATGGAGGCGCTGCCTTCGCGGATGCGTGCGTTCGTATGTCGTACGTTGAGTGAGGACTGGTCCGGCGCGGGCCTTGAGATGGGCGCCGTGCCGACGCCGCGCAAGGGCGAGGCGCTCGTAAAGGTGGCCGCGGCCGGCGTGAATTTCCCGGACCTGCTTATGTGCCAGGGCAAATACCAGCTGAAGCCCGATCTTCCGTTCAGTCCCGGCATGGAGATCGCGGGAGAAATCGTCGCCGTCGGCGAGGGCGACTACGCGGGCTTCAGCGTCGGCGACCAGGTCTGCGGCGGCACGAAGACCGGCGGCTTTGCGGAATATGCGATCGCCCCGATCGCCGGTTTGCGCCACAAGCCAGCCGCGCTCGATATGGCCCAGGCCGCCGCCTACAATGCCGCGTATCTCACGGCCTATGTGGCGCTTGTTCGTCGCGGCGCGGTGCAGAAGGGCGAGACGCTTCTGGTGCACGGGGCTGCGGGAGGCGTCGGGCTTGCGGCGGTCGATCTTGGATTGAAACTCGGCGCGACGGTGATCGCGACGGCGTCGACTGAAGAGAAACGCGCGTTCCTGAAAACCTACGGCGCGCACCATGTCCTTGAATCGAACGGCTTCCGCGAGGCGGTGAAGGATCTCACCGGCGGGCGCGGCGCCGATGTGATTTACGATCCCGTCGGCGGCGACGTGTTCGATGAAAGCGTCCGCTGCATCGCGTTTGACGGCCGATTGCTGATCATCGGCTTCACCAGCGGGCGCATTCCGAATGTGAGCGTGAACATGCCGCTGATCAAGGGCTTCTCCATCGTCGGCGTCCGCGCCGGCGAATATGGCCGCCAGTTTCCCGAGCGCGGCCGCGAAAACGGCGAGGCGATCTGGAAGATGGCCGACGCCGGCGAGATCCGGCCGCACATCCACGCCCGGCTCCCGCTGGAGAAAGTTCACGACGCCTTCCACCTGCTTTCATCGCGCAAGGTGATCGGGAAGGTCGTCGTGACTCCCTGAATCAAACGCTGATTCACACTGTCCGCTTCGCGCGATCCTTTTCGTTTTGCGCGCGGATGGCCGCGCTCGCCTGCGCCCATTGTTCGTCGGTCCATGCGGTGAGCGCGGAGAAGTTGCCGCCGCCCGCCTGATACGCCGCGCCGTCGATGGCGATGCACTGGCCGTTGATGTATTCCGCGCCCGGTCCCATCAGCGTCACCGCGAGATTGCAGAGTTCGTGCATCTCGCCGACGCGGCCCATCGGATTGCCGCCGGACTGGTCGCGCATCGGCCCGCCGCCCGTGCCGTCGGGGTTCAGCCGCTTCGACATGCCTTCGGTGGGGAACGGTCCCGGTGCGATGGCGTTGGCGCGGATTCCGTAGCGCGCCCATTCCACCGCGAGCGATTGCGTCATCGCGTTGAGGCCGGCCTTCGACATGGCCGACGGCACGGTGAAGGCGCTGCCGTTCCAGACCCATGTGGTGAGGATCGACAGGATCGAACCTTTGCGCTTTTCCGCGATCCAGCGCTTGCCGATGTCGAGCGTGGTGTAGAACGAGCCGTGGAAAACGATGTTGGCGATGGCGTCGAAGGCGCGGGTTGAGAGGTCCTCCGTGCGCGAGATGAAATTGCCCGCTGCGTTGTTGACGAGGCCGGTGAGCGCCCCGCCGGACCAGGCCTGATCGACCATGTCGTGGATCGCGTCCGGCACGCGGATGTCGCACGGGATCGGGATGCAGGCGCCGCCATGCTTCTTCATCAGTTCGTCGGCGGTTTCCTTCAGCACCTCGCCGCGGCGCCCGCAGATGATCACGTCGGCGCCGAGCATCAGGAAGGCTTCGGCCATTTCCTTGCCGAGGCCCGAGCCGCCGCCGGTGACGAGAATGCGCTCGCCCCTCATCAGGCCGGGTTTGAACATGATCTTGCTGGCGTCCATGGCGGGGCTCCTCGGAAATGCAGGCGTGTGATCTTAACCCCGATCCCGCGGTTGGCGAGAGCAGGTCGGCGTGTGACGTGGCGGCAGGCGGGCGGGCTAGCTTGAATCCAGTATGCATTCCGGCGCGTGCGTCTGCGACGCTGCGACGAGCCAGTCATACGGCGAAGGACGTTCGCCGGGTTTCGTCGTCCGTCGCGTCAGCGCGCGGGCGATGGTGTGATCCCGGTTGCGTGCGAGGCGCTGCGCCAGCCGCAGCGCGAATGTCTCGCGCGCCTGCAGCACGTGGATGAGCCCGTTGTAGCGGCGCACGACGCCGGCGCGATCGACGAACGCGGAGGCCGCCGCGCGCGGTGGAAGCAGCGTGAAGGGCGCGCCTCTTTCTGTTGACGTGGACGCTTCGCGCGGCGGCGCGGGATCGGACCCGAACATGCGCCGCTGATAGCGTTCCTCGTGCCGCGCCTCTTCGAGGCGTCGCTTCTGTTCAGCCGAAAGTGCGTAACGCACGCCTTGTTTTCCCGCGCGCGTGATCCGCGCCGCGAATCCGAACCGCCATTGCGGTCTTGCTTGTTGCGCTCTCCGCGATGGCGCCGCGCGCGATGGTTTCAACTCAACATGCATCGCCGCCGCCATCGCCAGGAGCAGCGCCCGCGCGACAGCCTCGCCGTCGCGCAGCCACGCTTCCACGCGTCGCGCGGCGGTGCGCAGGATCAGCGCAGGCGCATCGAAGAAATCGCCGAACAGCGTCTCGATGGTGCGCAGAAGGTTTTCGAACTCGCCCCAGCAGTCCTTGAGCGCCAGGGGAGCGGATGGCTCGTGTCTCATGGGCAAGAGGATGGCATGGCCGGGAGTCCGGTCGGATAGATTGGAGTCTATTCCTCTATTTCAGGCGCCTTTCCCTCCCCTCGATGGGGAGGGCGGCGCGCCGCAAGGCGCGACGGGTGGGGTGCGCGCGGGATGACGGGGAGATCGGCGCGGGAGGCTAAACCATTGTCGCCAAACGAGATTTTCGCCAGTTCACGGCACGCGCGCCCCACCCGGCCCTCGCTGCGCTCGCGCCACCCTCTCCATCGAGGGGAGGGAGAAAAAATCCGCGTCAGGCGAGTCCTTTCCGTTGCAATGCGCGCCCGCAGTCCCACAGTCTTGCGCTTGGACGGCGAAGATTGTTCCATGGATACCCGTGACGGGGAGATGTGAGATGCACACGGGGTCATGCCTGTGCGGGGCGGTGCGGTTCGAGGTGGCCGGGGATCTGCACGCTCCCGACGCCTGCCACTGCACGCAGTGCCGCAGGCAATCTGGCCACTACTGGGCGTCCACCGATGTGGAGCGCGCGAACCTCACGATTCACGGCGAGGACAAGCTTACCTGGTTCCAGTCGTCGCCGAAGGTGCGGCGCGGGTTCTGCTCGGTGTGCGGATCGGCGCTGTTCTGGGATGCGCCCGGGCGAAGCCGGATCGCGATCGGCATGGGCGCCTTCGACAAGCCCACCGGCGCGCGCCTCGGCGCGCACATCTTCGTCGCCGACAAGGGCGACTACTACGACATTGCAGATGGATTGCCGCAGAACCAGCAATAGCTTCAGATCGCGTCGAAATCCCCGCCGCGCCCGCGCCCTTCCGCGAACCGTTTCGCGCCGTCCTGCGATCCCGCGATGAGCGCGATGCGCCCGCGGTCGCCCTCGGCGCGCAAAGCCGCGTCCATGTCCATCGACCAGCCTGCGTATGCGGACGCGCGGTCGACGCGCATGCAGGTGTTGGGAAAGCGCGCGATGTCGGCGGCGAGCTTTTGCGCTTGTGCGAGCGCTTCGCCTGCGGGAACGACGCGGTTGGCGAGGCCCCACGCGAGCGCTTCATCGGCGTCCACGGCGCGGCCGGTGAGGATCATGTCCATCGCGCGGCCCTGACCCACGATGCGCGGCAGGCGCACCGTGCCGCCGTCGATCAGCGGCACGCCCCAGCGGCGGCAATAGACGCCGAACACGGCGCTCTTCGACGCCACGCGCATGTCCGCGAGCAGGGCAAGCTCAAGCCCGCCCGCCACCGCGAAGCCCTCTATCGCCGCGATCAGCGGTTTCGACAGCGACACGCCGGGCGTTCCCGTCTCGCGGTCCGGGAGCAGGCGCGAGGGGCCCATGGGGCCGTGTTTCTCGTGCTCGTAGCGCGCGCCGGCGCTCACGGCCTTGAGGTCGGCGCCCGCGCAGAAGGTCCCGTTCGCGCCGGCAAGAACCATGGCGAGGATTTCATCATTGGCTTCCGCGGCCCGAAAAGCCTCGAATAATGCGGCTGCCGTGGGCGGATCGACGGCGTTGCGCGCCTCCGGGCGGTCGATGGTGATCGTGACGACCGGCCCGTCCTGGCTTATGTGGACGCCCATGACAGTGACTCCCGTGTTCAGCGACCCATCATCGCCTGTTTCCGTACGCGGAAGTCAAAGATGAAAACCGCCCTCGCCATCCGTCACCTGCCGTACGAGGACCTCGGCGCCTTCGGGCCGGCGCTCGCGCAGCGGGGCTTTGCGTTGCGTTACGCGGAGGCGGGCCAGCCGCTGCTCGATGAACGCCAGGAGAGCCTCGTCATCGTGCTCGGCGGGCCGATCGGCGCCAACGATGTGGAGACATATCCCTTTCTCGGCCCCGAACTCGCCCTCATTGAGCGGCGCCTGAAGCGCGGCGCGCCGACCATGGGCGTGTGCCTCGGCGCGCAGATGATCGCCAAGGTGATCGGGGCGAAGGTGTATCCCGCGAAGGCCAAGGAAATCGGCATCGCGCCGATCAAGCTGACCGCGGACGGGCGCGATTCCTGCCTGGCGCCGTTCGCCGACGACCCGCTGGCGCTGCACTGGCACGGCGACACCTTCGACCTGCCGCGCGGGAGCCAGCTGCTTGCCTCCACCGACATCTGCGAAAACCAGGCGTTCGCCTTCGGGCCGAACGTCATCGGCTTCCAGTTCCACCCGGAGGCGAACCCGGTGGGTTTCGAGCGCTGGCTGATCGGGAGTTCCGCCGAACTTTCCGCCGCGGGGATTGATCCGCGCACGCTGCGCGCCGACATGGTCAGGCACGGCGCGGCGCTTGCGGCCAAGGGCGCCGACGTGCTGCACCGCTGGATCGACCAGGCCGACCTCTGAGGGGTTCAATGAAATTGCGCATCGCCGTCCAGATGGACCCCATCGACGCCATCGTCGTCGAACGCGACACGTCGCTTGCGTTCATGGTGGAGGCGCAGGCGCGCGGCCACGAGACGTTCTGGTATCACCCGAGCGACCTGTGGTGGGAGTCCGGCAAGGTCTATGCGCTGGCGCATCGCGTGGAGGTCTCGCCCGATCCCGCCAGCCACTACGCCACGCTCAACAGCGCGCGCACCGACGTTTCGACCTTCGACGCCGTGCTCATCCGCCAGGATCCGCCGTTCGACATGGGCTATGTGTCGAACACCTACCTGCTTGAACTTGTCGGCGGGAAGACGCTGATCCTCAACGATCCCGCCGGCGTGCGCGACATTCCCGAAAAGATCTCCACGCTGCGCTTTCCCCACCTGCTCGCCGAGACGTTCGTGGGGCGCAACATCGATGCGATCCTCGCGTTTGCGGAGCGCTTCGACCAGGTGGTGCTGAAGCCCTCGTTCTTCGCGGGCGGGGAAGGCGTGTCGCGCGGGCGCGCGAGCGATCCGGATTTTCTCACCAAGGTGGGCGCGATGCTGGCGGACGTCGGCGCCGAGCCGATCATCGTGCAGGCGTTCATTCCCGGCGTGAAGGACGGCGACAAGCGTGTGTTCGTGCTCGACGGCGAGCCGCTCGGCGTCGTGCGGCGCATGCCGAAGGCCGGCGAGTTCCGCGCCAATCTCCACGTCGGCGGCGTCGCGCAGGCGGGCGAACTCGACGCGCGCGACCGCGAGATCGTCGCCGCCGTCGCCCCGTTCCTGAAGGAAAAGGGCATTCTGTTCGCGGGCCTCGACGTGATCGACGGCCGCCTCACCGAGATCAACGTCACGTCGCCGACGCTGGTGCAGGAGCTGAAGCGCTTCTCCAACATCGACGCGCCGAAGCTCTTCATCGATGCGCTGGAGCGCATGGTCGCGGCTGCGCGCTGAACGACTCCAGGGCGGGAGTTCGGGCTCCCGCCCTGGAGCGACGTGCGCCGGTTCAGCCGACCGGCTGACGTGCGTCACGACCCTGCATCGCCACATGTGCGCCTGCCGGCGCGCCGTATTGCGCCACGTAGTGCGCGCTCACCAGCGGCGCATCGAGCTTCACGACGGCCGCGGCGATGGTCGATTGCCGGCACGCCTTGAAGCTGCGAATCTCGGCGCGGTACTGAACGGCGATGTCCTCGCCGCAGACACGGTCGGCCGCCCGCTTTACGCGGCGCAACATGAGCTGTGCGTCATGTGCGTCGCGGAGGTCGAGATCGCCGTAGCGCACCGCGACGGACTCCGGAGCCGGGGACGCCGCGCGCGCCGCCGGCGCCATTGTCAGTGTGGCCATGGTGCAGGCCGCCGCGAAACACACAGCGCGAAAGATGGTCTTCACGTATGATCTCCTTCATGTTGGATCACTCTTGTGCATCCCGGGAAGCAGTGGAGGCGCAAACGTGACGGGTCTCTGTGTGACAGGGGTCATTGTCGTCTGGTTCGCGATCGCGCTCTTCCCGGAACGCATGGACAATCAAAGCGGAACCCCGGTCTCGTCGACATGGCCCTGATACGATCATTCGCCGATCAATCGCCGACGGGCGCGGATGGCGACCGCGCGCCGGTCGAGCTTGCCCGCGCGCCGGCGTTTGCTGTCGGGCGGCTCGAAGTGCGTCCGGCCACGCGAGAGGTGATCGCGCGCGAGGAGCGCACGGTGCTGCAGCCGCGGATCATGCAGGTGCTGGTGGCGCTCGCGCGCAAGTCCGGCGAAGTCGTCTCGCGCGACGATCTCATCGCCGTCTGCTGGGGCGGGCTCTCGGTGGGCGATGACGCCATCAACCGCTGCATCGCGAAGCTGCGCCACCTCGGCGAAGCGCACGGAGCCTTCGCCATCGAGACCATCGCGCGCGTCGGCTATCTGCTGCGCGAGCTGGAGCAGGCGCCATCGCCGTCGCCGCGCGCGACGGTCGCCGATGCATCGCCCGTGCTCGTGGTGCTGCCGTTCGACAATCTCTCCGACGAGTCGGATTTGCAGTATTTCTCGGACGGCGTGAGCGGGGAAATCCTCGACGCGGTGTCGCGCGTGTCCGGCCTGCGCGTCATCGGGCCGACGTCAAGCTTCGCCTATCGCGGCGCGCGCAAGGCCGAGGCCGCGCAGGAGCTTGGCGCAAGTCACGTGCTCGACGGCTCCGTGCGACGTAGCGGCGCTCGGGTGCGCATCTCTGCGCATCTCACCGAAGCAACCACCGGCCATGTGGTGTGGGGCGAGCGTTTCGATCGCGAGCTCGTCGATGTGTTCGCCCTGCAGGATGAGATCGCCGCAATCACGGCGTCGGGCCTTTCGGCGCGGATCGTCGCGCCGCAACAGAAGCCGCAGCTCGATGCGCAGGCCTATGACCTCTACCTGCGCGCCATCGCGCTGAATCGCACGCCCGACCAGTGGGCCTGGGAAAAGGCCATCGCCTATCTCGAAGCGGCGCTCGCCATCGAGCCCGCCTTTGCGCGCGCGCGCGCGACGCTTGCGCTCACGCTCTGCAACCGCATCCTGAACGCCACGACGTTCGGCGGGTGTCTCGACACCTTCGATGCGGCTGTCGCGCGGGTGCGCGCCGAGGCTGAGCGCGCGCTTGCCGATGACCCGACCGAGGTCGTCGCGCAGTATGTGCTGTTCACGCTGGAGCCGTGCCCGTGCACCGGCGGCTGGATGGCGCAGGAAAAGATCCTGCAGTTCGCGCTGGAGGCGGCGCCGAACGACTGGCTGCTGCGTAGCGCGCAGGCGCGGTTCGCGCTCGGCGTGGGCCGGTTCCGCGAAGGGCTCGACCTTCTCTCGCAGGCGTTTCGCGACGATCCGCATTCGCCGCGCCTGATGGCGCTGGAAGGGGCGTGCCGCTATTTCGCGCGCAACGACGCAGCCGGCGCTCGCGCGCTGCTGGATCGCGCGCTGGAGATGAGCGTGCGCGACGAGTTCGTCTGGCGCACGCGCATCGCCTTCGTCATGAGCACGGGCGACTGGGACGGCGCAGCCGACATGATGGCCTGCGCGAACGAGAACCATTTCAGCCACATACCGCAGCGCAAGGCGCTGTTCTTCGCTTTGCTGCCGCGCATGCGCGACAACAGCGCCGATCCCTCGCCCATCAGGGACATGGCGCCGGCCTTTGTGCGCGGCTGGCCGTTCGTGACGTTCTCGCTGTTCCTGTCGATGGCGCAGAGCGGCCTGCCGGGCGAGGCGGTCGATCTCCTCGATCAGGCGATGGCGGTGCATCCCCCGCATCAGCTCTGGACGCAGTGGAGCGTGGAGACGCTGGGCAACAGCGGCACCTCGATCTTTTTCATGCCCGATACGGCGAACGTGCGCGCGCATGAGCGCTTCCTGCCGCTGTGCGCGCGCATCGGTCTGTGCGGCTACTGGGCGGAGACGGGTCTTTGGCCCGACTACATCGTCGATGCGCCCGATCGCGCGCGTCTCGAAGCGGAAGTGCGCCGTCTCGCGCGGGACGCGCCGAAATTCGCCGCGTGATTGGCGACACAACGAAAAACGCCCGCCCCCGTGAGGGAGCGGGCGTCTTCATTTCAGTTTGCAGTGTCTACCAGATGTGCACGCGGTCGCCCGGCGCGACGTAGAGCTTTTCGCCCGGCTGGACGTTGAACGCCGCGTACCACGCATCGACGTTCTGCACCGTGCCGTTGCAGCGGAAGCGGCCCGGCGAGTGCGGGTCGGTCTGCACCTGGTTGCGCAGCGCCTCGTCGCGGATGAGCGTGCGCCACACCTGCGCCCAGCTCATGAAGAAGCGCTGGTCTCCGGTGAGGCCTTCCAGCACCGGCGCGCGGCGGCGTCCGAGCGCGATCTTGTAGGCCGCATAGCCCACGGTCACGCCGCAATGGTCGCCGATGTTTTCGCCGATGGTGAGCTGGCCGTTGATGTTCACGCCCGGCAGCGCCTCGAAGCGCCCGTACTGCGCGATCATCTTGGCGCTGAGCGTTTCGAACGCCGCCACGTCGCGCTCGTTCCACCATGTGCGCAGCACGCCCTGCGGATCGTACTTGGCGCCCTGGTCGTCGAAGCCGTGGCCCATTTCGTGGCCGATGACGCCGCCGATGCCGCCGTAGTTCACGGCCATGTCCGCATGCTCGTCGAAGAACGGCGCCTGCAGGATCGCCGCCGGGAACACGATCTCGTTGAACACGGGGTTGTAGTAGGCGTTGACCGTCTGCGGGGTCATGAACCACTCATCCTTGTCGGTCGGCCCGGCAAGGCGCGCGACGTCGCGGTTCCATTCAAAGATGGCCGAGCGCCGCGCGTTGCCGATCGCGTCGCCCGCGCGCACTTCCAGGCCCGCGTAGTCGCGCCACTTGTCGGGATAGCCGACCTTCGGCCGGAAGGTGGCCAGCTTCTGACGCGCGACGATCTTCGTTTCCGCGCTCATCCAGGTGAGGCCGTCCACGCGCTGGGCGAACGCCTTGCGGAGGTTCTCCACCAGATCGACCATCATGCGCTTGGCGTTCGGCGAGAAGTGCCGCTGCACATAGACCTGGCCGATGGCCTCGCCGAGCGCGCCGTTCAGCGCCTGCGTGGCGCGCTTCCAGCGGTCGCGCTGCTGCGGCTGGCCGTTGAGCGTGCGGCCGTAGAAATCGAACACCTCGTCGTCGATCGCCTTCGGCAGCAGCGTCGCGCGGTTGCGCACGAGCGCGTAGGTCAGATAGGCCTTCCACGTATCGACGGGCGTCGAGCGGAAGTATTCGCCGAGCGCGCCGACCGCCGTCACGGGGCCGACGACGAAGTTCTGCACATTGCCGAAGCCCGCCGCCGCGAAGCTCTCTTCCCACGGATAGTTCGGCGCCAGCGCCTTCACGTCCGCGCGCGACTTCGGATTGTACATCTTGGTGGAGTCGCGCATGTCCTCGATCGGCTGATGGCGCTTGGCCATCTCGTTCTCGAGCGCAAAGATCGCGGCGGCCTTGGCGTCGGCGTCGCTCTGGCCCGCGAGCGTCAAGAGCTTCGCCACGTGCGCCTTGTACTTCGCGCGGATCTCGGTGAAGCGCGCGTCGTCCTTCAGGTAGTATTCGCGCTCCGGCAGGTGGATGCCGCCCTGGCCGATGACGACGACGTAGCGGTCCGGATTGCCGTCATCGAGGCCCACGCCCGCGCCGAGCGGGCCGTTCACCGGAATATCGGGCGACGCGATGAGTTGCGCGACCTCGACGTGATCCTTGAGCGCCGCGATGCGCGCGAGATCGGCCTGGATCGGCTGAAGGCCCGCGCGCTCGATCGCGTCGGTGTCCATGAACGCGCGGTAGTAGTCGCCGATCTTCTGCTCGACGGAGCCGGGCGCTGCGCCCGTCTTGCCGGCGAGTTCCTCGATAATCGCGCGCACTTCGGTGTCGGCCTTGTCGCGCAGCATGTCGAAGGAGCCCCAGCGCGTGCGGTCGCCGGGGATCTGGGCGGTCTTCAGCCACGTGCCGTTCACGTGCGCGAAGAAGTCGTCGCCGGGCTTCACTGCCGCGTCGCGGGCGGTGAGGTCGAGGCCGTTCCGGCCGAGCGTGGCGTGTCCGGCCGGCTGGGCGAGCGCCTGGGCGAGCAGGGCGTCGACGCCGCTCATGGCGACCGCGCCAGCGCCGGCGAAAAGAAGCGTGCGTCTGTTCATGGTATGATCCTCCCGCGAATTCGGTGTGACGGAACCATATCCATATCGAAAGACAATGAGAAGCCATATCGAAAGACAATGAAATCCGCCGGATACAGCCGTTGCCGCCCTTGATCTCCGTCGTGGCCTCGGCGGCGTTCGCGCGTTAGGTTCGCCGCAAGGTCGAGGGGCTGAAGACACATGAGCTACATCACGCAGGCCCTGGCGCCGGGGGAGAAGGTCCACGCGACGGCGCGTCTGCACTGGGTGCTGTGGGTGCGGGCCTGGGGGGCGCTGATCGTGCTCGGGATCGTGCTCGTCGGCGTGTGGATCTTCATTCAGCAGGTGATCTTCAACCTGACGACGGAAATCGCGGTTACCGACCGCCGGCTCATCCGCAAGTTCGGATTTCTCGAGCGGCGCGTGGTGGACATGGGGCTTGAGAGCATCGAGTCCGTGCAGATCGATCAGGATTTCCTCGGCACGCTGTTCGGCTACGGCCGGCTGACCATCCACGGCACGGGGGACGATTCCTGGCTGACGCCGATCATCGCCGATCCGGTGGGATTTCGCCGCGACATCGAGGCCGCCATGCCCGCACGGCGCGGCCGCGCGCGGGACTGAGACCACGCGAACAATCTGCGACCGGCGCCGACTCCGTCCTTCCCCGCGAGGGGAAGGTGGCATTCGCGAAGCGAATGACGGATGGGGCGGCGGCTTCCCGTTGAAATTGAGCTTGCCGCCCCATCAGTCACGCCTTCGGCGCGACAGCTTCCCCTCACGGGGAAGCGCGGTGACCAGGCGCTAGGCTTTCTCCAGGACGTCGACGAGCAGCGTCAGCGCGCTCTTCGCGAAGCGGCGCATGTTCTCCGCGCGATCCTCGACGCCGGTCTCCTCGTGCAGCGTGATCTCGAACGGCCCTGTCACCGCGAGGAAAAGGCGACCCGACGGACCTGTCGGGCCCGCAGCGCCCGTTTCGCCGAGCGCCCACGTGGCGCCGAGCTGTTTGCGCACGGCGCGGGCGAGATTGAGCGCGCTCTGCTCGCTGGAGCGGATGATGTCCTCGCGCGGCATCTGCAGCAGCGCCAGGCGTGATTCCACAGTGTATACGACGCCGCCGCCAAGAAAATACGCGCTCGCGCCCGGCACGGCGAGCAGCGCCGCCGAGATCAGCCCGCCGGCGGAGGATTCCGCGATGGCGATGGTTTCATTGCGCGACTTGAGCAGCTCGCCCGCGCGCGCGGCGATGGGGAGAAGGGAGTGCATGTCTACAGCGGCGCCACGCGCCACACGATCTTGCCCACGTCGTCGGCCACGAGGATGGCGCCGGTGCGATCCTGCGCGACGCCGACGGGGCGGCCTTGCGCTTCATCGCGCGCGTTGAGGAAGCCGGTGAGGAAATCCTGCGGCGGGCCGCTCGGTTTTCCGTCGGCGAAGGGCACGAAGATCACCTTGTAGCCGGCGGGCACGCTCCTGTTCCACGAGCCGTGCTGGCCGATGAAGGCGCCGCCGCGATACGCGGCCGGCAGCGCTGTTCCCGTGTAGAAGTGCAGCCCGAGCGAAGCGGTGTGTGCGCCCAGCGCGTAGTCCGGGGCGATGGCGCGCGCGACCATCGCGGCGTCCTGCGGCGTCACGCGCGCATCGACATGCTGGCCGTAATACGACCAGGGCCAGCCGTAGAACGCGCCGTCCTTCACGCTGGTGAAGTAGTCCGGCACGAGGTCGTCGCCGAGCAGGTCGCGCTCGTTGACGGACGTCCACAGCGTCTGCGTCGTCGGCTCCCAGCCGATGCCGACGGGATTGCGCAGGCCGGACGCGAAGACGCGATGCGCTTTCGTCGCCAGATCCAGCTCCCAGATCGCGGCGCGGTCCCTTTCGATCTCGGCTCCCGCTTCGCCGATGTTGCTGGCCGAGCCGATGGCGATGAACAGTTTCGTTCCATCCGCGCTCGCCGCGAGCGTGCGCGTCCAGTGGCCGTTGTTGGGCGGATTGTTGGGGAGATCGATGATTTTCTCGCCCGGCGTCGAGATGCTCGTCACGTCCGCCGCGTACGGGAAGCGCAGCAGCGCGTCGGTGTTGGCGACGTAGAGGCTGTCGCCGACGAGCGCCATGCCCGTCGGCTGGCTCAGACCGCCGATGAACTGGCGTTGCAGGTCGACGTCGCCGTCGCCATCGGAATCGCGCAGCAGCGTGATGTGGTTGGCCGCATCGGCGAACGCGCCGCCGCTGCGCATCAGGTTGTTGGCGACCTGCGTCTCAAGGCCCTTGCCGGCCGAGGGATGGCTGCTCGCCTCCGCGACGAGCACGTCGCCGTTCGGCAGCAGATAGAGCCAGCGCGGATGCGCGAGGCCTTCCGCGTAGCGCGTGACCGTTAGGCCCGCCGCGGGAACCGGCGCGCCGCCCGCGGGCCAGCCCACGGCCTTGGCGTTGTTCAGCGTCGGAATGGCGCCCGCCGTCGGCGCGCCGATCTTCGGGTTCGGCCCGAAGGTGCCGGTTGCGTCGGGCTTTGACTGCGAGCACGCCGCCAGCGACAGCCCGGCGACGATGGCGAGAAGGGGGAGGCTCAGGCGCATGGCGGCGGTTCCGATCAGGTTCTTGTCGCGCGGAAACCTAGACCGTGACGCCCGCAGCGCAAGGTCCTTTCCGGGCGCACGCGTTCGCCGTAGGAAGTGGTCACGAGCCGCACGGGAGCGCACGATGTCGTATATTGTCCATGCGGGCGTGCCGCCTGACACGAAGGCCGACCCCTGCGTCACCGCCACCGAAGCGCTCGCGGTCGCCGCCGCCTACCGCAAGCGCGGCGTGATCAACGTCTACATCGTCGATGCGGAGACGAAGACGCCGAAGGATGAGCGTCTGCTGCGCCAGGCCGCGCTGCGCGAACGGGGCTGAGCTTCAGCGAGTTTGCGTCCGCACACGCGCGACTGACGTCCTTCCCCGCGAGGGGAAGCACGGCAGTTTCGGTTGTCCAAGTCTGTGGTGGGGTTCTCAGATCTGGCCGCAGGACTTCAGGCGCGCCTTCGGGTGCACTTCGCTCTGCGACATCACGGCCGTGGCGGCGCGGAAACGCTCAATGAGCGAGCGCACATAGGGGCGGATCGCGGGACTGGTCAGCAGCACGGGCGTTTCGCCCTCGCGCGCCGCCTGTTCGAACGCCTGGCGTACATCGGCGACAAACTGGTGCAGTTTCGATGGCGCGAGCGAGAGCTGCCTTTCGCCGCGTTCGCCGATCAGCGCTTCCGCAAACGTCTGCTCCCACGCCGGCGACAGCGTGACGATCGGCAGGAAGCCGGTGTGCCCCTGATGCTGGAAGGAAATCTGGCGCGCCAGACGCGCGCGGACGTGTTCGGTGATCTGCACGAGGTCGTGCGTGGCGGGTGCGGCTTCCGCGATCGCCTCCACGATGGCGCCGAGGTCGCGGATCGACACGCGCTCGCGCAGCAGGTTCTGCAGCACGCGCTGGATGCCGGACCATGAGATGTGCGTTGGCGCCACGTCGTCGAGCAGCGTCTGCGTGTCCTTCGGCAATTCCTTGATGAGTTTTTTCACCTCCGAGAAGGTGAGCAGTTCGCCCATGTATTCCTTGACGATCTCGGTGAGGTGCGTGGCGAGCACGGTGGCGGGATCGACGACGGTGTAGCCGCGGAACGCCGCTTCCTCGCGCGCGGAATCGTCGATCCACGTGGCGTCGAGGCCGAAGGCGGGCTCCTTGACCGGCTCGCCGGCGATGGCCACGCCCGCGCCGGAAGGATCCATCGCCAGCAGCGCGCCGAGTTTCAGCTTGCCCTTGCCGGCTTCCATTTCGCGCACGCGGATGACGTATTCATCCGGGCCGATCTGCACGTTGTCGAGGATGCGCACCTGCGGCGTGACGAAGCCGAGCTCCTGCGCCAGCGACTTGCGCAGCGCGCGGATCTGGTCGGTGAGGCGTCGGCCCTGCACTTCGTTGAGCAGCGACAGAAGTCCGAAACCCAGTTCGATGCGCACGTCGTCCATCGCCAGCGATTGCGCGGGCGTTTCTTCCGTCACTGGGGCCGCGGCGGGTTGGGTCGCCGCGATCTCGGCGTCCTCGCGGGCCTTCGTCGATCCGCGCAGGCGCCAGGCGAGCAGCCCCGAACCGGCGGCGAGCGCGAAGAACGGAATGATCGGCATTCCCGGCAGGATGCCGGCGATGAATGCGCACGCGCTGACCATGCCGAGCGCCGGGGGATACGATGCGAGCTGGCGCGCGAGCGCCTTGTCGGCGGCGCCTTCGACGCCGGCCTTCGCCACGAGCAGGCCCGCGGCCACCGAGATGATCAGCGACGGCACCTGTGCGACGAGGCCTTCGCCCACCGTCAGGCGCGTATAGTGGTCGGCCGCTTCGCCGAACGGCAGCTGGTGGCTCGCCATGCCGATGATGATGCCGCCGACGATGTTGATGGCGGTGATCAGCAGCGCCGCGATCGCGTCGCCGCGCACGAACTTGGACGCGCCGTCCATGGCCCCGAAGAAGTTGGATTCTTCTTCGAGTTCCTTGCGCCGCTTTTTCGCCGTCGCCTCGTCGATGAGGCCGGAGGAGAGATCGCTGTCGACGGCCATCTGCTTGCCGGGCATGGCGTCGAGGGTGAAGCGCGCGGCGACTTCCGCGATCCGCGTAGAACCGCGGGTGATCACCACGAAGTTTACGATGATCAGGATGATGAAGACGATCACCCCGATGATGAAATTGCCCTGCATGACGAATTCGCCGAAGGCGTTGATCACCTGGCCGGCGGCGTCGGGGCCCGTATGGCCGTGGCTGAGGATCAGGCGCGTCGAGGCGACGTTCAGAGCGAGGCGGAAGAGCGTGGTCAGCAGCAGTACGGTCGGGAAGGCGGTGAATTCCAGCGGCCGCTTGATCAGGAGCGCGGTCATCAGCACCAGCACCGAGGACGTGATCGAGATCGCCAGCAGGAAATCCATGAACCACGCCGGCAGCGGCACCAGCAGGATCGCCAGGATGAAGAGCACCGCCGCGGCGAGATAGACTTCCCCGCGCAGCGCGCTTTTGGCGACGGTCGCCAAGTCGGGGAGGATGCCTTGCGGCTGTGCGGCGTCGCTCATGTGCGGTTACTCGATCGAAAGACGGGACGTCGCGAAAACTCAGTTGTCAGGCCGCCACGCCCATCGGGGGCGGCGGCACATCGATGCCTTCCTCAGAATACTGCTTCAGCTTGTTGCGCAATGTTCGTATCGAAATCCCAAGGATGTTTGCAGCGTGCGTGCGATTGCCGAGGCAATGCGTGAGCGTGTCGAGGATGAGATCCTGTTCCACTTCGGCAACGGTCTTGCCGACCATGCCGCGCGCGGCGTCGACGGCGCGCGCGGCGGCGTCCGTGCGCGGCGCGCTCGAGCCCACGGGCGCGCCGTCGGGCGCGCGGATGGCGTCCGGACCGATCTCGGCGCCGTTGGACAACAGCACCGCGCGGTGCATCGCGTTCTCGAGTTCGCGCACGTTGCCGGGCCAGCGATAATTCATCACCGCCTCGAGCGCGGCGGCGTTCAGCACGCGGCCGGGCCGTCCGTTGGACTCGCCGTACTTGCGCACGAAGAAGTTCGCGAGCGCGGCGATGTCGCCCTTGCGTTCGCGCAGCGGCGGAATGCGCAGGTTCACGACGTTCAGGCGATAGAGCAGGTCCTCGCGGAACGTGCCGTCGCGCACGCACTGCGCGAGATCGCGGTTGGCGGTCGCCAGGATGCGGATGTTCACAGGCACGGGCTTGGCGCCGCCGAGACGGTCGATCACGCGTTCCTGGATGGCGCGCAGGAGCTTGGCCTGCAGGCGCAGGTCCATCTCGCTGATTTCGTCGAGCAGGAGCGTGCCGCCGTCGGCTTCCTCGAACTTGCCGATGCGCCGC
The DNA here is from genome assembly GCA_964530695.1 of uncultured Caulobacteraceae bacterium. Lineage (GTDB taxonomy): Bacteria > Pseudomonadota > Alphaproteobacteria > Caulobacterales > Aquidulcibacteraceae > VFBF01. The sequence continues at coordinate 49,034 of CAZGYQ010000004.1, read as the reverse complement.
GCCACCGCGCCGGTGAAGGCGCCGCGCTCGTGGCCGAAAAGTTCCGATTCCAGGAGGTTATCGGGGATCGCGGCGACGTTGATGGCGATGAACGGCGCGCTGGCGCGTTTTGACTGCGCGTGGACGTGACGCGCCATCACTTCCTTGCCGACGCCGCTTTCGCCGGTGATCAGCACCGAGGCGTCGGAACCCGCAATCTGGTCGGCGAGCGCGATGACCTGCTTCATCGCGGGATCGGTCGCCACGAGGTCGCGGGTGTCGCGCGAGATCGCCTGCAGCACGGCCGCGATCAGCGCCGCGTCCGGCGGCAGCGGCACGAATTCGAGCGCGCCGGCGCGGATCGCGCGGCCGGCGGTTTCGGGATCGGTCTCGATGCCGCACGCGATCACCGGCACCGCTATCCGTTCGGCTTCGTTGGCCGCGATAAGGCCGGCGATGTCGATGCGTACATCGACCATCAGGAGATCGGCGCCACGGCCGTTGCGCAGCGCGGTCGTCGCCTGCTCTCCGGTGTCGACGTGTGCGACCTTGGCGCCGCGATCCATCGCGATCTTCGTCGCCGCCGCGATCTGTCCGTTAAGCGGACCAACAATGAGAATTCGCATCAGGGGTTCTTCCTCAGGACGTTTCGCCGTCCTTGATGATTTCCGTCATGGTTACACCGAGGCGTTCTTCCACGAGCACCACCTCGCCGCGCGCGACGAGGCGGTTGTTCACGTAGATGTCGATCGCCTCGCCGACCTTGCGGTCGAGTTCGAGCACCGATCCGCGGCTCAGCCGCAGAAGGGTTGCAACATCCACGCTCGTCTTGCCCAGCACCGCCTGGATCTTCACCGGCACATCGAAAACCGGCGCGAGTTCGGCCGCGGTGTGCATTGCGCCGTCGTCGGCGCCCGCAGGCATGTTGTGTTCAAGCGATTCCAGGTCGAACGGCGTGTCGGCGCTCATGCGTGTTGCTCCACGGAAAGGGTGGCGGCGATGACCTCGTCGATGCGGCGGAAGGCCTCCTCGCTGCTCACCGACATGGCGCCTTCGCCCCAGTCGATGGACACATCGCCCTGTTGCAGGCCGGCTTCGACGCGCACGACCAGCGTGCCCGGAAAACCATGATCGCGCGCGACGTCCTCAAGACGCGTGCGCAGTCGGTCCATGTCGGGGCCGACGCGCACGACCAGACGGGGCGCGTGGACGAAGGTTTCGAACGCGGCGTCGAGCGCGGCGACCACACGGTCCTCGCCAAACGCCGCAAGCGCAGCACCCGCGACCTTGCGGGCCGCCACGAGCGCGAGACGCGCCGCATCCTCGGCCATCGCGCGCCGGTCGGCGGTGGTGCGCTCGCACAGACGTGCAGTGGACTGCGCGATCGCCGCGAGCGTGGCGACTGTTTCGGCTTCGACGCGCACGGCCTCGCTCTGGCGGCCCGCCTCGAAGCCTGCCGCGCGTTCGCGCTCAAGGTCGGCGGCTGAATACATCGGCGCCGCGGCGCCTTCGCTCAGAATGGCGCCATCGGCATCGAACACCGTTTCGAACGCATAGCGGCGGATGGCGATGATGTCGCTCAATAGATGAGTTCCTCTTCGCCGCCGCCATTGCCGGCCAGCATGATCTCGCCGCGCTCCGCGAGATCCTTGGCGGCCTGAACCATGCGCGTCTGCGCGCCTTCGACGTCCTTCAGGCGCACCGGCCCCATTGCGGCCATGTCGTCCTTGAGAATCTTGCTGGCGCGTTCGGACATGTTGGACAGGAAAAGCTGGCGCAGTTCATCGGAGGCGCCCTTGAGCGCCAGCGCGAGGTCGGCCTTGTCGGCGACGCGCATGAGCGTCTGTGCGCCGCCGGCGTCGAGCCGCTTGAGGTCCTCGAACACGAACATGAGCGCGCGGATGCGTTCGGCCGCCTCGCGCGAGCGCTCTTCCAGCGCGGCGACGAAGCGCGCCTCGGTCTGGCGGTCGAACGTGTTGAAGATTTCGGCCATGAGTTCGTGGCTGTCGCGCTTGGGCGTTCGCGCGAGGTTGGACATGAATTCGGCGCGCAGGGTGCCTTCGATCTTGTCGAGGATGTCGCGTTGCACAGGTTCCATGCGCAACATCCGGTGCACGCATTCGATGGCGAAATCGTCGGGCAGGGCCGCGAGCACGCGCGCGGCATGGTCGGGCTTCACCTTGGAAAGCACCACGGCCACGGTCTGGGGATATTCGTTCTTCAGGTAGTTGGCGAGCACCTGTTCGTTCACGTTGCCCAGTTTGTCCCACATCGTGCGGCCCGCCGGGCCGCGGATGTCTTCCATCAGCTGGTCGACCTTGTCGCGCGGGAGGAAGCTGGCGAGCAGACGTTCGGTCGCCGACTGCGAACCGACGACGCGACCCGATGTGGACAGCTGCTGGACGAACTCGATGATCAGCTGTTCGACGACGCTGGAGTCGACGATGCCGAGGTTGGACATCGCCTGCGAGACTTCCTTGAGTTCGTCTTCCTCGAACAGCTTGAGAACGGCCTCGGCGTCCGCGCCGAGCGAAAGCACGATGATCGCGGCCTTCTGCGGACCGTTCAGCTCGGAGACGCTCATCACCGCGCCGCCTTCGGCCTTCTTTGCGTTGGGGCGGGAAGGGGCCATGGATCAGGCGCGCTCCGAGAGCCATGTGCGCAGGATCTGCGCCGATTCGTCAGGGTTCTGTTCGATCACCTCGGCGACGCGCTTGACCGATGAGGAGTTCACCTGCCCCTGGATTTTCGCGATATCGAGTTGCTGGTCGATGATCGTGCCGACGCCGCCCGCCGGAGCTGGCAAGGCGCCGGCGACCGGCGGCGCGATCGTCGCTGCGTGGCCGCCCGCGATTACCATGGCGCCTCCGGGGGCCGTCAGCAGACCGCCGCCGCCGCCGCCGCCCTGCCCGGACAGCATGCCCGTGATCAACGGGCGCAGGACGAAGAAGATGACGCCCAGCGCGACAATCAGCAGCGCGAGCAGCTCCACGCCGCGCATGATCTCGTCCTTGCCGAAGTCGAACATCGAAGGCTTGGCGGCCTCCGTGCCGGCGGCGGCCGGAGATTGCGCGAACTTGAGATTCACAACCTCAACCTTGTCGCCGCGCGCTTCGTCGAAGCCGACCGCGGACTTGACGAGCGTGGTGATGCGATCGAGTTCCTGCGCCTCGCGCGCGGTCCACGCGCCAGGCGCGCCGTCCGCGCCCGCCGGAGCCGTCACCCCATCGACGGCCACCGCCACGGACAGGCGCTTGATCCGGCCGCCTTCGATGATTTCGGTCTTGGTGGTGTTGGAGATTTCGTAGCGCACCTGTTCTTCGGTGCGCTCGGTGTTGCTGCCGCTGGTGGAGCCGCTGCTGGAGCCGGCGCCGTCGGGCAGGTTTCGCGTCGCGCTGGCGCCGCCGCCGTCCGCGCCGTCGCTTGAGGAGCTTGTTTCTTCGGTCGAATTTGTTTCGCGCACGACACGACCCTCGGGGTCGAATGTCTGCGACGTGGAGGTGACGCGGTTGAAGTCTATGTCGGCGGCGATCTGCACGCGCGCGGCGCCGGGCCCCACGACGCTCTCGACGATGTCCTGCACCTCCTTGCGCAGGCGCTCCTCGACGGCGGCCTTGCGCTCGTCCATTGCGTCCGCGGCGGCCGCGCCGCTGTCGTCCTCGGCCGCGGCCAGGAGCTTTCCTGAAGCGTCGGCGATGGTGACCCGGTTCACCGCCAGTCCGGGCACCGCGCTGGCGACGAGATTGCGGACGGCGCGAACCTGCCCCTGGCTCAGCTGGCCGCCCTTGACGGTGAGCACGATCGACGCCGACGGCGCCTGCCTGTCCTGCGAAAAGAGCTGCCGCTCGGGCAAGACCAGATGCACCCGTGCGCGCTCGACGCCGTCGATGGAGGCGATGGTGCGCGCCAACTCGCCCTCGAGCGCCCGCAAGCGATTGATATTCTGCTGGAACTGGGTCGCGCCAAGCGCGTCCTGCTTGTCGAATATCTCGTAGCCGATGGACCCGCGCGAGGGCAGGCCGTCCTCCGACAGCATCAACCGCGCCGACATGACCTGTGAGCGGGGCACGAAGATCGCCGTGCCGTCCCCCCGCAGCTCGTAGGCGATCTTGGCGCCGTCGAGTTTCGAGGCGATCTCGCCGGCTTCAGCCATGTCGACATCGGAGAAAAGGAGGGCCTTCTCCTCGCCGCCCACGCGGAACATGAGCGCAAACAGCGCCGCCGCCACGACAGCGGTGATCCCGAGCGCCGCGAACAGGCGCATCGGGCCGATTTTCATCATCAGATCGTTCAGACCGTTCACGCGCCGTCCGCCGAATCACTCACGGCGCCGTCATGACGCCCGCCCGGCAGATTTTTCCCACCCCGGTGAAGGTATGGTTAATGCGCGGCAACTTCCTGCAGCGCGCAATCCCGAAAGCCTGTCAGGCTTCCGAGACGCGATAGTGCTGGATGCGCGTCGTGCGCAGGCCAGGCAGGCCGTGACGCTCGATCGAACGGCGCCAGGCGTCGAATTCCTCGGACGTCAGGCTGTAGCGCGCGCACGCATCATCGAGCGTGAGCAGGCCGCCGCGCACGGCTGCGACCACTTCCGCCTTGCGGCGGATGACCCAGCGCGTGGTGTTCGCCGGGGGCAGATCGTCGAGCGTGAGGGGGTTCCCGTCAGGACCCATCACCACTCCTTCATAGCGGCGTTGCTTCTGCATCGCGCCAACTCCCATCAGACTAGAAGCCCGTTATAGTCCGAGGGAATAAACATCGGCCTAAATTTCAGAGTAAAATCAGGTTAATAGCGTGTATCGAAACGTAACGGATATTGCTGCCGGAGCAACGATTTCGCGTTTACCTTTCGATTACCTCTTGATGCGGATCAGCTCGTCCAGCATCTCGTCGGCGGTCGTGATGATCTTCGATGAGGCCGAATAGGCCCGCTGCGTCACGATCATGCTGGTGAACTCGGAGGCGAGATCCACGTTGGAAGCCTCCAGCACCGATGACTCGATGCGCCCCGCGCCGCCTGCATTCGATTCGTTGATGTTGTAGAGCCCCGACGACAGCGTCGTGCGGAACACCCCGCCACGGTCCGGCAACAGTCCGTTGGGGTTGAGGAAGGTCGCAACCGGGATGCGGTAGAGCGCGCGCGAGCGACCGTTGGTGAACTGTGCGGTGAGGTCGCCGTTGTCGTCGACGACCAGCCCGGAGAGATTGCCCGGCGGCACGCCGTCGGCCACCACCGTCGAAACCCCCGACGTGGTGGCGAACTGGGTGAGCGTGTTTGTCAGGTTGAAGGTGACCGGCTGGGCGGCTGCGCCGGTCGTTGAATCCCAGTTGATGGTGAAGGGGCCCGCGAGCCCTCCCGTAATGCCCTGGACGGCGCCTGAGGTGGTGAAGGACACCGTGCCCGCCGCGACGCGGCCGCCAGGATTGCCGGGCGCTGAAGTCGCGGGCCGTGCATACACTTCCACCTGCCAGGTGTTGGCCGCCGTCTTCAGGAAGCCGATGGCCAGCGTGCGCGCGGCGCCGAGGCTGTCGAACACCTCGATGCTGCTTTCGAACTGGGGAGAGATGTCGCCCGTCGCCATGTCGCCGACGACATAGGTGTTGGAGGTGGGGTCGTAGGTCGTCTGCGTGGAACTCAGGTTCGCCGTCAGCGTGACGTCGCTGGTCGCTTCCGCGGTCGAGGCGGTCTCGGCGACGTTGATCGGCGACAACGTCGACAGGCTTGTCGGGCTCGACGTCACCGTGCCGTTGGTCTGGATCGGCCAGCCTTGCAGGAAATAGCCCTGCGGACTGACGAGGAAGCCCTCCGCATCGACCGTGAACGATCCCGCCCGCGTGAACGCGACGCTGCCGCCGTTCGTCAGCGGCTGGTTGTTCTCGGAGACGACGAAGAAGCCGTTGCCGGCGATCGCCAGATCCGTCGACGAGCGCGATTGCTCCAGCGACCCCTGGACGTCGACGAGGCGGCGTGTGGAGGAAAGGACGCCGCCGGCATTGTAAGTCGCTGCGCCCGTCTGGCTGTTCAGCATCGCCGTGAAGTCGGTGACCCCGCGCTTGTAGCCGACAGTGTTGATGTTTGCGATGTTGTCGGAAATGACCGCCAACGCGCTCGAATTCGCGGCGAGACCGGAAACCCCGGACCGCAAGGCTGTGTAGATGCTCATGGTTTCTTCCTGCTCGCTTGCGGTTCGGTGTTGGGGATAGTCCCGAGCTTCCGCTCATTTGCGGGGCGCATTCGGCGTCTCGCTGGTTTCGTCTAGCTGCGTACTGATCGGATGGAATCGAACGTGCGCATGCCGGCGACGGTCATCACGGTCGCCGCGCCTGCTGTGCTGAAATCGACGCCGGTGATCGACTCCTCGACGGAGATGTCCGCCGCGACCTCCGCGCCATCGGAGTCGGTGGCGGCGATAACGAGCTGGTAGGGGCCGGCCGGAAGGTCGCGCCCGTTGGCGTCCTCGCCGTTCCAGTTGAATGTCTGCGCCCCGTTGCCGGTCGTGACGTTTTCCGAATAGACTTCCCGGCCCGTTGAATCGCGCACCGAAATCCGGGCCTCGCCCGTCGCGCCGGTGATGTCGTAGGTCCACTTCGCGGCGCCGTCGGCGAGATGCGCGACATCGCTTGAAAAAATCGCCGTGCGGCCGATGAAGGACACAGCGGACGCGGTCCCGGCGGATTCGCTCTGCGCGAGCAGCGTCTCGAGCTTGTCGTTGGTGGATATCTGCTGCTCCACCTGACTGTATTGCACGAGTTGCTGCGTGAACTGCGCCGAATCCACGGGATTGAGCGGATCCTGGTTCGATAGCTGCGCTGTCAGCAACGACAGGAAGGTGTCGAAATTGTCGGACAGCTTCGATCGCGCCTCGGCAGCGACGGTCTGGGCGGTTGTCGAGGATGCGGCGAGCGTTGAGCCGATAACTGGCATGGGCGTTCTCCTCAGACCATTACGTCGACGCGCGCGCCGCGCCATGTTTCCAGCCCAAACGGACGCGACGCCGCTGGCGCATTCGTCTCGGCGGTCTGGCCCTGGCCCGCGCCGCTGCGCGAGCCTTCGCCTTTCGATCCAGACGTCCCTCCATCGCCGCGCTGCGCCAGATCGAACGTGAGATCGCCGCTGTCGAGGCTGAGTCCCGCGTCCTGCAGCGCGCGTTCAAGCTCGCGCGAGGAACGCACGAGGTCGGCGAGCGTCGCCGGGTTTTCCGCGGACACGACGGCGGTGACCTTGTTGTCGGCGCCCACATCGAGCGTCACCTGCACGCGGCCGAGTTCGGCGGGGTCGAGACGCACGTCGATGCTCGTCGAGCGGCCGTCGAAGCGGCGGATGACGTGTTGCGCGACCAGCGCGGCGGGCGTCGTCGCGCGATGCCCCATGGCGCCAGAGGCCTCGTTGAGACGGTGCGCGCGCTGGTCCGCGGGCGCCGCGCCGACAAGCTGTGGCGCGGAGTCCGGTGCGGGGCGGACATCCTGCGTCTGCGTCGAGGCCACGACCGGCTGCACGGCGTTGGCTGTCTGGACCTTGGCCGCGCCGGCGACCTGGGACGATGAGGGGGACGATGCGGGCGCATTGGCGTTCGCGGGCGCCTTGAATTCGGGGCCGCCTTCGGCGACGCCTTCGCCGCGACCGGCGCGCAAGGTCCTGAGCGGACGGATTTCGGTCTTGCCTTGCGCCGTAGCGCTGGCGGTGAGCGCCTCAAGCGCTGAAAGCGCGGCGGGATCGGCGGCGGGCTTTGTCGTGTTGGCTTGCGGCTGCTGCGCCTGGTCCGCGGTCGCGATCTCGGGCGAGACGGCGGCGGTTGCATCGGCCGGCGTTTGGGCGGCGGCGGGCGTTTGCACTGCGGCGGGCGCCAGACTCGCCGCGGCGGCGGCGCTCTGCGCGAGCAGCGCCGAGAGATCGAACGTGACGACGCTGTTCTGCGGGCGCACGAGCACGGGCGCGAACGGCGTGCTCAGCGCGGTCTCGCCCTCGCTCGGCGCGTCCTCCTCATCCTCATCGCGGTCGTTCGCGGCGTCTTCCTTGCGAGCTTCCTCGATGCGGCCTGCGCCCGGTGCGGACTGAACGGGCTCATCCGGCGGCAGATGCGCCGCGAAGTCATCCTCTGACGCATCGAACTCGTAGGCGGGCGCGCTTGCCTGCGCGATCGTCGGAGTTCTTGCGAGCACGAGACGCGCGTCCATTTCCACAATGCCCCTGATCGTTGCGCAGCGTGGATCGCCGCGGCTGCGCTCGGGCCGAGCAAGTCGCGCGCCAGTTTGGTGAACGGCCCGCAAACCATGCGGCGCAAGGCCTCCGCGAAGCAACGCCGCTACGACGCCGCGCGGTTGCGGCAACATTGACCGGGCGCGCGCGGCAGTTCTTGCCGGGGCGTTTCGACGGGGGCAGCCGCATGATTCGGCGCGGCCCCATGCTTGCGTGGCAGTGCGCGTGATCGCAGCGCGCCGGCATGGCGCCGGTGCGTGGCGATCATCGCGAATGCCTTGCCGGCCAAGGGCCCGCGCGCGTTCGGCGCAATCCGGTCGTCGGTCGAACCCCGCGTTTCGCCCGGCAGGATTTGCCGACAGCACGGCGCTTCTTGCCCATCGGAGGGCGCCAATCGCGAACGCACGGGGCCGCATATGCTGGTTGGATCGATTTTCTCTAACGCGCTTTCGGGACTGCACGCGAGTCAGACGGCGCTCGGCGTCATTTCGCAAAACGTCGCCAATGCGAACACGCCCGGTTATGTGCGCGCGCAGACGCACTTCACGCCGCAGGTGGTCGCGGGCGGCGGCGCCGGAGTCGAAGTCGAATCCATCACCCGTGCGGCGGACCGCTTTCTCGCGGCGGCGCAGCGCGTGGCGGGCGCCGCAAACGGCGCCGCAGGCGTGCGCGCCGAACTCCTCGATCGCGCGCAGTTGCTGTTCGGCGATCCCAACGGAACCCAGACGCTGTTCAGTCGCGTCGACGACATCTACACCGCGCTCCAGTCTGCGGCTCTCAGCCCGCAATCGAACGTCGTGCGACGCAGCGCCATCGGCGCGCTGCAGGATACATTCGGCGAACTGTCGCGGGTCGCGCAGTCGATCGAGGACCTCCGCCTGGAGGCCGACCAGCGCATCAGCGAATCGGTCGCGCGCGCCGACGGGTTGTTGCAGCGTATCGCCGATCTCAACGGCGAAGTTGCGCTGACGAAGAAGTCGGGCGGCGACAGTTCCGGCGCGGAAAATGCCCGCGATCAACTCATCGACGAGGTTTCCACGCTGCTCGACGTGCGCACGACGCCGCATCCGGATGGGACGGTGGAACTGCGCACGAACGCCGGCGGCCTGCTTGTCGGCGCGACCGCCGCCCGGCTCGTCTATTCGCAGAACGCCGCCGCCTACGGCCAGCCCGGCTCCATCATCATAAACCAGGGCCTGCCCACGGAAGGACAGTTCGGTCCGATGCTTTCAGGCGGCCTGATCAAGGGGTTGACGCAGGCGCGCGACATCGACCTGCCCGGACTGGCGGATTCCGTGGGCGCGCTCGCCGGCGCGCTGGCCGACGAGCTTAACCGCGCACACGCGACCAATGTCGCCGATCCGCCAGCATCCCACCTAGTCGGACGCAACACTGGTCTGCTCGCGGCGGATGCGCTCAACTTCACCGGCCAGACCGTGATCGGCATCGTCGATTCCAGCGGCGCGCTTACGCGACGCCTGACGGTCGATTTCGACGTCGGCACGATCACCACGGAAAATCCCGCGGACACGCGCAGTTTCACGCAGACGGTCGGTGGCTTCATATCGACGCTCAACGCAGTGCTGCAGCTCGCGCCGGCGCAAGGCACGGCCAGCTTCGCCAACGGCGTGGTGACGCTCGACGGATCGGGCGGCATTGTGCTCGGCGAAGTCGACGGCGATCCGAGCGCGCGGGCGGGCCGCGGATTCGCGCACTTCTTCGGCCTCAACGACGTCATCCGCAGCGACAAGCCGACCTTCAGCGCCGCGGGCGTGTCCGCGACGGACGCGCACGGCCTGGCGGTCGGGGGGGCGGTGACGTTTCGCGTCACCGATGCCGCGGGGCGCGTCGTGCTCGACCGCAACGTCACTGTCACCGGCACGACATGGGCGGACTTCATCGCCCAGTTGAACAGCAACGCCAATGGTTTCGGCCAGTACGGCGTGGCGTCGCTCGACAGTTCCGGCGCGATTTCGATCGCGCCGGGCGCCGGCTATTCCATCACCGCAACAGCCGACACCACCCAGCGCGGCGGCACGACCCTCGGCGTGACGGACCTGTTCGGGCTTTCGCGCTCGTCGCTGGCCGCGCTGCCGCATGAGCTTGCCGTCGATGAGCGGATCGTCGCGGCGCCGGCGTTGCTCGCGCTCGGCAGGCCAGACCTGACCGCCGGCATCGGCACGCGGATCGCTGAGTCCGGGGACGCGCGCGGCGCCCAGGCGCTCATCGACACGCGCAACACGCAGCGCACATTTCCTTCAACAGGAGCCCTTTCGGGGCAGACCACGTCGCTTTCGGCCTATACGTCGCGGCTCGCCGGCGAAGCCGCGCGCCTCGCCGACAACGCCGCGAAATCCGAGGCCGGCGCCACTGCGGTCCTGAGCGCGGCGACCGAGCGGCGCACACAGACCGAGGGCGTCAGTCTCGATGAGGAACTCGTGCGCATGACGCAGTTCCAGCAGTCCTACGCCGCCGCGTCGCGCCTCATCCAGGCGGCGCAGGAAATGCTCGATACGTTGCTCGCAATCAGGTGAGATAGACCATGAAAGTCACGCCGACCTTTCTCATCGCCACCCAGGCGCGCAGCGATCTCGCACGCCTGACGAACGATCTGTACGGCTTGCAACGCCAGACCGCCTCAGGCTTTCTTGCCGACGATCTCAAGGGTTACGGCGACAACGGCGGGCGTATTGTCTCCGCGCGCAGCGTCATAGCGCAGACCGAAGCCCGCAAGGCCGCCGCCGAACGTCTGCAGGTGCGCCTGGATACGCAGGATCTCGCACTGTCGAAGGCCGCGGCCGCGACCGCGCAGCTCAAGCAGGACGTGACGCTGGCGCTGTCGCAGACCGACGGACGCTTTCTGGCGGAACAGTTGCAGACGGCGTTCGGGCAGATCGTCGATGCGCTCAACCAGTCGGAGGACGGGCAGGCGCTCTTCGCCGGCGAAAGAGCATCGGGAACCGCGGTCCGGATTGCGAGCCTCGACGACCTCGCCGGCGCATTCACCGACGACCAAGTCTTCAACGAATCCGTGCGCAAGGCCACTGTCGATCTCGGCACGGGCGCGCCGTTCGCGGTGGCTGACAAGGCGTCCGACATCGGCCGCGATGTGTTCGATGCGATGCGCGACCTCTATGCGGAAATGCAGGCCGGCGCCTTCGGCACGCCGCTGACGACGACGCAGGATCTTGCACTGCGCAATGCGGTTGGCGCGCTTGATGCGGCGCACGGCGCCATCGTCGAGGCGCAGGGGCGCAACGGCGACGTCAACAATCGCCTCGGGCGCGAAATCGAGCGGCTATCGAGCCAGAGCACGCTGGTGCAGAAGCACGTGAGCGACGTCGCCGACGCCGACCTCGCCGAGGTCGCCATGAAGCTGTCGGCCAGCCAGACCCAATACCAGGCCATCGCCAAGGTGTTTTCCGACATCCGCGAACTGACGCTGCTCAACTTCCTGAAGTGACGTAAGCGAACTTCCAAGCTACATGAGTTTCCATCGCTCCGGGCCTTTACCCCGGAGGGAGGAGAACCATGACCACGCTCACCATGCGGGCCGGCGCGGAAGCGCCCGCTCCGCTCAATTCCATCGGCTTCGCGAAGTCGCCTTCTGAAACGCGTGTCGTCGTCGCCATGTCCGGCGGCGTGGACTCGTCCGTCGTCGCCGCGATGCTGAAGCGCGAGGGCTACGAGGTGATCGGCGTCACACTGCAACTCTATGATCACGGCGCGGCGGTGAACAAGGCGGGCGCGTGCTGCGCAGGGCAGGACATCCACGACGCGCGCCGCGTGGCGGACATGCTGGGCGTTCCGCACTACGTCCTCGATTACGAAAACCGCTTCCGTGACCAGGTGATGGAAGATTTCGCCGACAGCTACCTCGCCGGCGAGACGCCGATTCCGTGCGTGAAGTGCAACCAGTCGGTGAAGTTCAAGGATCTCCTTGGGCTCGCGCGCGACCTCGGCGCCGACTGCATGGCGACGGGTCACTATGTTCAAAGGGTTCCCGGGGCTGCGGGACCAGAGTTGCATCGCGGCGCGGATCCCTCGCGCGACCAGAGCTATTTTCTCTTCGCGACGACCCGCACGCAGCTCGGCTTCCTGCGCTTTCCGCTGGGCGGACTGCCGAAGACGGAGACGCGCGCGCTCGCGGCGGAGTTCGGGCTCGCGGTGGCGGAAAAGCCGGACAGCCAGGACATCTGCTTCGTGCCGACGGGAAAGTACGCCGATGTTGTCGCCAGGCTTCGTCCCGGCGCCATCGATGCGGGCGAGATCGTGCATGTGGACGGGCGTGTGCTTGGGCGCCACGAGGGTGTCATTCATTACACGGTCGGCCAGCGGCGCGGGCTGAACATCGCGGTAGGCGAGCCGCTCTTCGTCGTTCGCCTCGATGCCGAGGCGAAACGTGTCATCGTCGGGCCGCGGGAAGCACTGGCGGTGCAACGCATCGCGCTCAAGGACGTGAACTGGATTGGCGAAGCCGTGGCGTCGGAAGACGATCTCCACGGTCGGCGCGTGCTCGTGCGCGTGCGCTCGACGCGTCCGCCGGTTCCCGCCGTGCTCGATACGCGTGCGGGGTGGTTCGTCGCGCTCGATGAGGCCGAAGAAGGCGTCGCGCCCGGGCAGGCGGCTGTCCTCTATGACGCGGACGCGCCGATGCGCGTGCTCGGCGGCGGTTGGATCGCGCGGACGGCCTAGGCGAGGACGATGCGCGCTTCCCACGGCGCCAGATACGCAATCTCCGTCCCGGTATTGCGCAGCGTAGGCGTCTGCGCCTGCGCACACGCGGGTAGCGCCTTCGCCTCACCGTGCAGATTGAGCGCCACGACCGCGCGGCGGCCTTCGTATGTGCGGGCGTAGATGAAGAGGTCCGGATCGTCCGGCGCGAGATCCTCGAACGCGCCGAACACCCAGAGCGGATCGGCCCGCAGCGCGATGAGCTGCTTCGCAAACGCGCGCACGCTGGCGTCGTCGTGCGTCTGCGCGGCGGCGTTGAGCGTTGCATGGTTCGGATTGACCTTGAGCCAGGTCGCCTCGGCTTCGGAAAATCCCGCATTGCGCGTGGCGTCCCACTGGAACGGCGTGCGGGCGTGGTCGCGCGTCATCGCCACGGTCGCCGCAAAGGCGTCCTCATGCGCGCGGCCTTTCTCGCGTGCGAGGCGGTAGGTGGTCTTGGCCCAGACGTCGTCGATCTCGTCGAGGTTGTCGAACGGCGCATTGACCATGCCGAGTTCGTCGCCCTGATAGATGAAGGGTGTGGCGCGCTGCGTCAGCACCAGCATCAGCAGCATCTTGGCGCTCTCGGGGGAGCCGTCTCCAAAGCGTGATGAAATGCGTCCGAGATCGTGATTGGAGACGACGACGCTGTTCCAGCCGTCCGCGCCGATGCCTTTGTCCCACGCCGAGAAGATGCGCTTGAACGCCACGCGATCCCACGTGCCCGCGACGACCGGGTTCATCGCCACGAGATCGAAGTGATAGATCATGTCGAGCATCGGATCGGCGGGATCGACGAGCTTGGCCGCACGCGCGGGATCGACGCCCGGCGCCTCGCCGATGGCGACGCAATCGTAGTGCGCGAACACCTCGCGGCGCATCTCGCGCAGGAACTCATGCAGACGCGGACCGCCGGCGATGTGGCGATAGAGCGGTGCCGGGCGCGGATCGATCACATCGCGCAGGTCCGGCTCCTTCGAGATCACCGTCACCACATCGAGCCGGAAGCCGCCGACGCCCTTGTCGAGCCAGAACCGCATCGCCTCGTGGATTGCGCTGCGGACTTCCGGGTTTTCCCAATTGAGATCGGCTTGCGATTCGTCGAAGAGGTGGAGATAGAACTGGTCGTCGCCGTCCGGTTGCGACCACGACGGGCCGCCGAAGATCGAATGCCAGTTGTTCGGCGCCGCGCCGCAACGGCCGCCACGCCACCAGTACCAGTCGCGCTTGTCCCCGTGCGCGAGCGCGTCCTTGAACCATGGATGCTGCGTCGACGTGTGATTGAGCGCGATGTCGAGCACGATACGGATGTCGCGCTTCCTGGCTTCCTCGACGAGTTCCTCCGCGTCGGCCATCGTCCCGAACAGCGGATTGATGGCGCAGTAGTCCGACGTATCGTAGCCGTTGTCGATCATCGGCGAAGCGAAGATCGGCGAGAGCCACGCGACGCCGACGCCGAGATCTTTCAGGTACGGCAGCTTCTCGATGACGCCGCGGATGTCGCCGACCCCGTCGCCGGACGCGTCGCGGAAGGACTTGGGGTAGATCTGGTAGACGACGGCGCGTTTCCACCAGTCGGCGCGTTCAGAAGGGGTCATAAACCCTTCTTAGCAGCGGCTTTGGTTTCGGTCTCGTTGACGCCGGCGCCGCGCGGCCCCATCAAACGCCCATGTCCGAAGACGTCGCCGCCCGCGCCCGCGAATTCACCCGCAACCTCGGTTATCCGCGCCGGCGTGCGCGGCCGCGGATTGCGCCGGGGCTCGTGGACGCCGACCACCGGATGATCGGCGGCATCGCCGCCTGGCGCCTGGGCGAGGGGCCCGCTGTCCTGCTGGTGCACGGCTGGGAGGACGACAACAGCCTCTGGACGCCGCTGATCGACCAGCTCTCGATGATCGGCCGCGCGGTCGTGGCGCTCGACCTGCCGGGACACGGCTATTCCGAAGGCGAGCGCGCGCCGCTGCTGGCGGCGGCGAAGGCCGTGGCGGACGTGGCCGCCGCGATGGGGCCGATCGATGCGGTCGTCGCGCACTCCTTCGGCTCCCCGGTGACGGTCACGGCGATCGAGGAGCATGGCCTTGCGCCGGAGCGCGTGGTGCTTATCGCCTCGGCGCTGCACCAGCGCGGGCAGATCATCCGCATCGCCGAGCGCAACGACATTTCCATGGACGTCGTGGAACAGATCTTCGCCACCTACGAGGCCGAAGTCGGCAAGCCGGTCGACTGGTTCGACCTGCGCCGCGCCGCGCCGGCGATGACGGCGAAGGCGCTCATCCTGCATTCGCTCGATGACGATGCGTGCGATTGCAAGGGCGCGCAGGAACTCGCGGACGTCTGGCCCGGCGCGGAACTCGCGCTGACCGACGGACTCGGTCACCGCATGATCGCGCAGGACCCGAGCGTGGTGGAGCGGATCGTGGATTTTGTGATGTAGGATGGATTTCGCTTGCGCTCCATCCACCCTAACATAGGTCGAAAAAGGAGCCCCCCATGGAAAAAGATCCGGTTGTCATCGTCGGTCTCTCGCGCACGCCGATGGGCGGGCTGATGGGGGATCTGGGCGGTTTCTCCGCCAATGAACTCGGCGCGGTGGCGGTGAAGGCCGCGCTTGCCGAGGCCAAAGTGAAGGGCGAGGACGTCGACTGGATCGTGATGGGCAACGTGCTGCCCGCCGGCCAGGGCCAGGCGCCGGCGCGGCAGGCGGGGCGCAAGGCCGGCCTGCCGGATTCGGTGGAAGCCACCACGCTCAACAAGATGTGCGGCTCGGGCATGCAGGCCGCGATCATGGGGCGCAACGCCATCCTCGCGGGCGAAGTGTCGATCGTCATCGCCGGCGGCATGGAGAGCATGTCGAACGCGCCGTTCCTGATGACCAGGCACCGCACCGGCCAGAAGTACGGCCACGACAAGCTGTTCGATCACATGGCGCTCGATGGCCTCGAGGACGCCTATGACGGCAAACCCATGGGCGTCTACGCCGACATGATCGCGCAGGAATACCAGTTCACCCGCGAGGCGCAGGACGCCTACGCCATCGAGACGCTGCGCCGCGCGCAGGCGGCGACCGAAAGCGGAGCCTTCAAGCGCGAGATCGCGGCGGTGGCGGTGAAGGGCCGCGACGGCGAGACGCAGGTCGCCATCGATGAACTGCCGCGCAAGGCCAGACCCGACAAGATCCCGTCCCTGAAACCCGCCTTCAACAAGGACGGCACGGTGACGGCGGCGAACGCCTCGGCGATCTCCGACGGCGCGGCGGCCCTGGTGCTGATGAAACAGTCGGAAGCGGAACGCCGGGGCTTGAAGCCGCTCGCGCGCATCGTGGCGTCCGCCGCGCACGCGCACGCGCCGGCCTACTTCACCACCGCGCCCGTGCACGCGATGAAGAAGGCGCTGGACAAGGCGGGCTGGAAGACGGGCGACGTCGATCTCTTCGAGATCAACGAGGCTTTCGCGGTCGTCCCGATGATCGCGATCAAGGACCTCGGCATCACGCACGACGTCATCAACGTGAATGGCGGCGCCTGCGCGCTCGGGCATCCCATCGGCGCCTCCGGCGCGCGCATCATGGCGACGCTGATCGCCGCACTCGAAGCGCGCGGCGCCAAGCGCGGGATCGCCTCGCTCTGCATCGGCGGCGGCGAAGCGACGGCGGTGGCGCTGGAGCTGGTGTAGGGTGGATTGAGCGCAGCGAAATCCACCGTGTTTGCGATTGTCGTGTGTATGGTGGATTTCGGCTTCGCCTCTATCCACCCTACGGGAGAGTTTCATGGCGCAGGATCGCTGGTCTGAGGTCGACGCCTATTTCATGGACCGCCTCGGCGCTGACGACGCGGCGCTGGAGGCGGCGCTTGCCGCGAGCGATGCGGCGGGGCTGCCGAAGATCGCCGTCTCCCCGGCGCACGGCAAGTGGCTCAACCTCATGGCGCAAGCCATTGGCGCGAAACGCATACTCGAGGTGGGAACGCTCGGCGGGTATTCGGCGATCTGGCTCGCGCGCGCGGTCGGCGAAGGCGGCAAGGTCGTGACGCTGGAGATCGATCCGAAGCACGCCGATGTCGCGCGCGGGAGCATCGCGACGGCGGGGCTCGCGGACCGCGTGGACATCCGTGTCGGACCGGCCATCGACACGCTGCCCCTGCTTGCGGGTGAACCTGCGTTCGATTTTTCCTTCATCGACGCCGACAAGGAATCCAACGCCGACTATTTCGCCTGGGCGCTCAAGCTCTCGCGGCCGGGCGCGCTGATCATCGTCGACAACGTGGTGCGCGAAGGGAAAGTCGTCGAGCCGGGCTACAGTTCTCAGGTGGACGGCGTGCGCCGGATGATCGACCTGATCGCGAACGAGCCGCGCGTCAGCGCGACGGTGGTTCAGACCGTCGGCGTGAAGAAGTACGACGGGATGCTGGTGGCGCGGGTGAACAATTAGCGCCAACCGGGACCGCCGGCTTCCAGCCGGCACAGTGTATCGTCTTGGGAGGCTGTTGCGCGTGTTCGCCATCGCATGCCGGCTGGAAGCCGGCGCTCCCGGCCGGTGGCGCTAGAACAATCCCTCGATGTACCCCTCATCGTCCACGCCGATGCGTTCCGCGGCAGGCGCCCTCGGCAGCCCTGGCATCGTCATGATGTCCCCGCAGATCGCCACGACGAATCCGGCGCCGGCGGAAAGGCGCACCTCGCGGACGCGCACCTCGTGGCCGGTCGGTGCGCCGAGGCGGGTGGGGTCGGTGGTGAAGCTGTACTGCGTCTTCGCCATGCAGACAGGCAGGCGCCGGAATCCTTCTTTCTCCCAGCGCGCGAGCCGGTCGGTGATCGCCTTGTCCGCCACGACGCCGTCGGCGCGATAGATGCGTCGCGCCACCGCCTCGATCTTTTCCATCAGCGAAAGCCCGTCGCCGTAGAGCGACGCGAAGCGCGCTTCGGCACGCTCGACGATCTCGACCACGCGGCGCGCGAGATCTTCCGTCCCCGCCGACCCGTCCGCCCAGTGGCGGCACAGGATCGCCTCCGCGCCGTGCGCGCGCGCATAGTCCTGCACCAGCGCGACTTCCGCGGCCGTGTCCTGCACGAAATGGTTGATCGCCACGACCGCAGGCACGCCAAAGAGCGCGATGTTTTCCAGATGCCGGCCAAGATTTTCGCACCCGCGCTTCAGCGCTTCGAGGTCTTCGCCGCCGAGCGCGTTCTTCGCCATGCCGCCGTTCATCTTCAATGAGCGGATCGTCGCCACGATCACCACGGCGTTCGGCGCAAGGCCTGCCTTGCGGCATTTGATGTCGAAGAATTTCTCCGCGCCGAGATCGGCGCCGAAGCCCGCTTCCGTCACGACATAGTCAGCGAGTTTCAGCGCGCTCTTCGTGGCGAGCACGGAATTGCAGCCATGCGCGATGTTCGCGAACGGGCCGCCGTGGATCAGCGCTGGGTTGCCTTCCAGCGTCTGCACGATGTTCGGCTGCATCGCGTCCTTGAGCAGCGCCGTCATCGCGCCGTCGGCCTTCAGGTCCGCGCAGGTCACCGCCGTGCGATCCTTCCGGTAGGCGACGATGATGCGCCCGAGCCGCGCCTGCAGGTCCTCGAGA
Source organism: uncultured Caulobacteraceae bacterium (assembly GCA_964530695.1). Classification (GTDB taxonomy): domain Bacteria; phylum Pseudomonadota; class Alphaproteobacteria; order Caulobacterales; family Aquidulcibacteraceae; genus VFBF01. The sequence continues at coordinate 30,569 of CAZGYQ010000004.1, read as the reverse complement.
TCGCTCGCCAGGCACAGGATCGCCATCACCTCGGACGCCACCGTGATGTCGAAGCCGCTTTCCGCTGGCGCGCCGTTGCCGCCGAGCGAGGTGACGATCTCGCGCAGGCTGCGGTCGTTCATGTCCATGACGCGCCGCCACACGACGCGGCGCGAATCGATGTCGAGGGCGTTGCCCCAGTAGAGGTGGTTGTCGACCATCGCCGCGAGCAGGTTGTGTGCGGTGGTGATGGCGTGGAAGTCGCCGGTGAAGTGGAGGTTGATGTCCTCCATCGGGATGACCTGCGCGTGGCCGCCGCCTGTGGCGCCGCCCTTCTGGCCGAAGCAGGGGCCGAGGGAGGGTTCGCGGATGCAGATCGCCGCGCGCTTGCCGATGCGGTTGAGCGCGTCGCCGAGGCCGATGGTGGTGGTGGTCTTGCCTTCGCCGGCGGGCGTCGGATTGACGGCGGTGACGAGCACCAGCGCGCCGTCGGGGCGGTCGCCGAGGGATTTCAGGAACGGCGCGGCGATCTTGGCCTTGTCCGCGCCGTAGGGGATGAGCGCGTCGGCGGGGATGTCGAGCCTGGCGGCCACGTCCGCAATCGGCCGCTTGCGCGCGGCGCGCGCAATCTCGATGTCGCTCGGCATATGAATCCCCGCTGGAGCCGGCGCAAAGTGTCGGTCCGCGCGCGTCATCGCAAGAGGCTACGTTGACGCGAACGGCAGGGCTTCCGTGAGCACGGGGGCTCGCCTAGGGTGCGCCGATCCAAGAACGCCATACCCTGAGGAGGCAGCGCCATGCGCGAGGCGGTTATCGTATCTTATGCCCGCACGGGGCTCGCCAAATCCGGGCGCGGCGGCTTCAACAACACCCACGGGGCGGCCATGGCCGGCCACGCCATCCAGCACGCCGTCGAGCGTTCGGGGCTGGAGAAGGACATCATCGAGGACGTGTTCATGGGCTGCGGCGGCCCCGAAGGCGCCACGGGCCACAACGTCGCGCGCAATGCGGCGCTGTGGGCGGGCCTGCCGATCACGACCGCGGGCGTCACGCTCAACCGCTTCTGCTCCTCGGGCCTCAACGCCATCGCGATGGCGGCGGGCTATATCCGCGAAGGCGCGATCGCCGCTGTTGGCGGGGGCGTTGAATCCATCTCGCTCGTACAGATGAGCGGCAAGATGAACACCCACATGCTCACCGAAGAGAAGCTGATGGGGACGTTCCCCGCGCTCTGGATGCCGATGATCGACACCGCCGACATCGTCGCCGAACGCTACAATATCAGCCGCGAATACCAGGACGAATATTCGCTGCGCTCGCAGCAACGCATCGCGGCGGCGCAGGCCGCCGGTCTCTTCAAGGACGAGATCGTGCCGATGGCGACGAAGATGAAGGTCGTCGACAAGGCGACGAAGGCCGAGAGCGTCGTCGACTACGTTGTCGACAAGGACGAGTGCAACCGTCCCGACACCACGCTTGAAGGCCTCGCCTCGCTGCAACCCGTGAAGGGCCCGGGCAAGTTCATCACCGCCGGCAACGCCTCGCAGCTTTCCGATGGCGCGGCGGCCGTCGTCGTCATGGAAGCCAAGGAAGCCGAAAAGCGCGGCCTGAAGCCGCTCGGCGCGTTCCGCGGTTTCGCCGTCGCCGGCTGCCAGCCGGATGAAATGGGCATCGGCCCGGTGTTCGCGGTGCCGCGTCTGCTCGCGCGTCACGGCCTCAAGGTCGACGACATCGATCTCTGGGAGCTCAACGAGGCTTTCGCCTCGCAGTGCCTCTACTCGCGCGACAAGCTCGGCATCGATCCCGAGAAGTACAACGTCAACGGCGGCTCCATCGCCATCGGCCACCCCTTCGGCATGACCGGCGCGCGCTGCACCGGCCACGCGCTGATGGAAGGCCGTCGTCGCAAGGCGAAGTACGCCGTGGTGACCATGTGCATCGGCGGCGGCATGGGCGCTGCGGGGTTGTTTGAAGTCTATCAGTAGCAAGATAGCAGGGAGCGCGGGCCTTCAGGCCCGCATCACTTTCGACGGTTTGCGGGCCTGAAGGCCCGCGCTCCCTGCATTAGGCCGTCTTCTTCGCCGCTTCGATCCAGCCTTCGACCTTCTCCGGCTTCGGGCCGCCATTGCCGCGCATCAGGCGCTTGCCTTCGTCGCTGGCGATGAAGGCCGCGACCTGATCCTGCAACGCGCGCGCGTCCTTGCCGGCAAGCGCTTCCTTGTCGCGGATGCCTGCGCCGATGAGGATCTGCGCGTCCTGTTCGCCGACCGCCCCGACATCGATGGCGAGCTGCGCCATGGCCTTCCAGTCGGCGATGGTCTCCTGCGTCACCCATTTCAGCGCCATCATGGCGGTGAGGGCTGCGGGATCGGCGTCGAGCAGGTCGCCGATGGTCTTCACGCCAATCGCCTCGAGCCGCGCGGCGATCTTGGCGCCGATGGCTGGCGCATCGACCACCGGGCTTTCGCGCGTGCGACGCTTCTTCGTGCCCGGCGCGGCTGTCGCGGGCGCCGCTTCGACGACGGCCTCAACCACAGGCGTTTCGACCACGGGCGCCGCGGCGGGCGCGGGCTTTTCCGCCGCCCGTTCGACGATGCGGCGCGCGACCGGCGGCGCCATCATGGACGGCGCTACGTCGATCAGCCCCGCGCCGTGTTTCGTTCCCGGCTTGCGCGCGGGTTGGGCGTCGAGCGTGACCAGCGGCGTTTTCAGCACGTCGCGGGCGTGCGCGGCGCGGACGATGCGGTCGTCGTGCGACAGCGTGGAGATGACTTTCCCGCTCGCCTGGTACTCCGCGTACATCGCCTCGACGGTGGCGCGTTCGTTCGCGTCCTCCATCTTGCGCAGCACCCACTGGATAGGGATGTCGAGCGTGGCGAGATAGCCCTGCAGCGTGACGTTCGTCCTCGGCGGCGCGACTGCGGCTTCGGCGATGGCGTTGTCGATCACGCAGGCGAAGCTGGTGATGGCGCGCGCCAGCGCATCGGCCATGACGTCGATCAGGTGCGGGTCGAGGCCGGCCGGCGGGTCTTTCACGCCGGCGTCGAGATTGTAGTGGTCGATGCACGCGTCGTAGTGGACGACGCTCGCTTCGGCGCCGGAGCGAATGAGTTTCGACAGCCAGCCGGTCTCGCGCGGCGCGGTCACGGTCGGCCAGCCGGTCTCTTCGATGCGGGCCATCAGCTTGCCGTAGGACTTCGAGACGCTCTGCTCGAAGGCGCGGTGGATGGAGCCTTCCGATTCGCTCTGCGCGGTGTGCAGGGGCTGCATCGGATCGCAGACGTAATGGCTCAGCACGCCCGCCGCGTAGACGGCCTCAGGCCAGCTCTGCGCGCGCATCATCATCAGCAGTTTTTCGTACCAGGCCTCGGCCGTCTCCAGCGCGCCACCCCAGTAGTTGTCGCGTACGTGCAGCACGTGGTTCTGGGAATCGCGGAACACGTCGTCCGGCGCCTTGGCGCCCTTCATGTAGACGTCGGAATGCGCGCAGAACGCCTTGCGCCATTCCTCTGCGTCGGGGGAGGCGATGCGGCGCAGGGAGTCCAGCGCGATCTTGTGGTGGCTGCCGCTGGCGCGGTGGGCGTAGACGACGTCGAACAACAGCATGGATCAGCCCCTGACTATCAGGAGGCTCATGCCGTGATTCGGAGATGTCTGCTTTAACGGGCCGCCTCCGAATCGATCCCTCCGGCAGATAGAAAAAGGGCGGCGCAGCCGTGAAGCCGCGCCGCCCCTTGTTCTTGTCTCCGCAGTCGTCAGTTCATCTTCGCGCTGAGCGAGACGCCGATGATGCGCGGCTCGTTGACGAAGCCGGTGTTGTTGTTGAAGTCGATGCCGCCGATCACGTTCTCTTCGTCGGTGATGTTGCGTGCGAACACCGCCAGTTCGTAGGCGCCGTCGTTGCCGGAGTAGCCGAGCTTCAGGCCGCCCTCGAACTGCGAGTCGATTTGATATTCGATCGACTCGTAGAGGAAGAGGTTGGTCTCGCCGCGCACCGTCCAGTCGGTTTCCGCGAACACCGCGCCGCCGTTGCCGATCGGGCGCTCGTAGCGGGCGTTGAGGTCGAGCATGAATTCCGGCGAGTTCGGGAAGGGGTTGCCGTTCACGAACGCGTTGCCGAGGCCGTTCACCGGGTCGGTCAGGGTGCATTGCCCCGAGCCGCAGGGCGCGACCGTGAGCAGGGCGTCCTTGATCTCGGTGTGCGTGTAGGCGAACCCGGCGCCGACGGTGAGCCGTTCGGTCAGGTCGAAGGAGGAATCGATCTCGAGGCCGTAGGCTTCACCCTCATCGGCGTTGACGAGCTGCGTGAAGTTGCCCGCGCCGCCGATGGCGGAGAACTGCTGGTCCTGGATCGTGTAGCGGAACACCGAGGCGTTGACGCGGCCCGCGCCGTCGAGGACGTCGGCCTTCACGCCGGCTTCCCATGAGAGGATCGTTTCGCTGTCGGCGACGGACGGCGCCGCCGGGCTGCCGAACGCCACGTCGCGGCCCTGGATGGACGGTGCGCGGAAGCCGCTCGCCACGCGGGCGTAGAGGTTCACGTCGTCATTGAGGGTGTAACGTGCGCTGAGATCCCAGCTCACCTGCTCGTCGGACACAGAGACCGGCCCCGGGGGCGTGCCATAGAGCGGCGCCGCGATCGCGGTGAAGTCCTTCTCGTCTTCCGTGTAGCGCAGGCCCGCCGTGACGTTGAGCGCCTCGGTGAGGTCGTAGGCGGCCTGTGCGAACACCGCCCACGAGGTGTTCTCGTGGCGCACGGTGGCCGGCGGCGGGAAGCCCACGCCGACGGTGGTCACCTCGAATTCGGAGTCGAAGTAATAGGCGCCGGCCTGCCAGGTGAGGCGGCCTTCGTCGGGGCTGGCGATGCGGATTTCCTGCGTGAGCTGCCTGAGGTCGTTCAGGGAGTCCGTCGTGTCGGAATCGAACGGGATGAAGCCCGGGCCCGTGCCGGCAACGCCGCCGTCGATGTCGCCGCGGCTGGAGCCGTCGGCCGTGTCGTAGCCGGTGATCGAGGTGATCGTGGCGCCGCCGAGATCGTAGTTCAGCGTCAGCGCCGCGCCCTGGCTGTCGTAGGCCTGCAGGTTGTCGCCGCCGCCGTTGTAGGACACGCGGTTGCGGTCGAAGTTGGCGTTGAGGCTGTTGCTGCCGGTGGTGAAGATGTTGGCGCGGAAGAGCGTCGAGGTGCCTTCCAGCGAGCGCGCGTGGAGGTTGAGCAGCGCGTCGAAGTTTTCGGTGGGTTCGAACAGGAACTGCAGGCGGCCCGCGAGTTCCTCATAGCCGCCGAGCGCGTCCTTCGTGTTGGTGAAGGCGTTGTCCACCCAGTCGTCGCGGCGCGCGTAGATCACGGCTGCGCGGGCCGAGACGCCCTGGCCGAGGCTGCCGCCGACAGCGCCGTCGAGGCTCGCCGTGCCGTAGGTGCCGTAGCTCGCCGAACCGCGCGCGGTGAATTCCTGCGTCGGGCGCGCCGAGCGAATCGAGACGATGCCCGCCGGCGTGTTGCGGCCGAACAGCGTGCCCTGCGGACCGCGCAGCACTTCCACCTGCTCTATGTCAAACAGCGGGAAGCTCTTCAGCGCCACGTTCTCCATCACCACGTCGTCCATGATGACGGAAACCGGCTGCGAAGCCGCGAGGTCGAAGTCGGTGTTGCCGAGGCCGCGGATGTAGAAGCGCGGGGCCACGCGGCCGTTCGAGGATTCCACGTTCAGGCCCGGCACGCGACCCGCGAGCGCCAGCGCATCGCCGCCGCCGGCGAGGATTGTCTCAAGGCGCTCGGCGGAAACCGCCGCGACCGACAGCGGAACTTCCTGGAGGTTTTCCGCCCGGCGGGTCGCGGTGACGATGATCTCGTCGCTCGCTTCCTGCGCGACCGCCGTGGTCGCCACCACCGCCGGGGCGAGCGCGCCGACCAGCGCCGCAAAGCAGATACCATTGGCGGCCATGGCCTTCATCGATCGGATCATCCGCATGACTTTCCCCATTCTGACTGGCCCGCGTGTGGCCGTGCGCGCCGCCCCTCATGGGCGACGTGACAACTGGGTGAAGCCTATCGGGCCAGTCGCGGGTTCACGACAGCCGGATTCGCGTTTCCGGTGAGCGAATCAGCAAAGTCTCCGCAGGGTGTCACCCAATGGTCACAACAACCTTGCCTTGGACCTTGCGGTCGGCGAGGTGGCGGATGGCTTCACCGCCGCGCTCCAGCGGGAAGTGGGCCGACACCCGCGGCTTGATCTTGCCCTTGGCGTAGAGGTCGAAGAGTTCGGCGACGTTGCCGTCATTTTCCTTCGGGTGGCGGGCCACGAACGCGCCCCAGAACACGCCGACGATCTGGCAGCTCTTCAGGAGGGTGAGGTTCAGCGGGATCTTCGGGATGCCGGCCGGGAATCCGATCACAAGGAATCGGCCCTCCCAGTTCATTGCGCGCAATGCGGGTTCCGCGTAGGCGCCGCCGACCGCGTCGTACACCACGTCCACGCCGCCGCCGCCGGCCTTCTTGAACGCTTCCGAGAGCGCCTTCGTCGCCGCACGATCCTCCTCGTCGAGCTTGGCCGGATAGACGATGCCTTCGTCGGCGCCGCACGCAATGGCGAAATCGACCTTCGCCTGCGTCGACGCCGCAGCGATCACCTTTGCGCCCATCGCCTTGCCGAGTTCCACCGCCGCGATCCCCACGCCGCCCGCGGCGCCGAGCACCAGAAGGCTCTCGCCCGGTTTGATGGCGGCGCGATCCTTCAGCCCGTAGTGCGAGGTGCCGTAGGTCATCAGGAACGCCGCCGCTTCGTCGAAGGGCATGGCGTCAGGGATTTTCCGCACGCGGCCCGCATGCAGCGCGAGCTCTTCCGCCATCCCGCCCCAGCCCGTGGAGCCCAGCACGCGGTCGCCCGGCTTCAGCGCAGTGACGCCTTCGCCGACGCTCTTCACCACGCCCGCGATTTCGCCGCCCGGCGCGAAGGGACGGTCCGGCTTGAACTGGTACATATCCTGGATGATCAGCACGTCGGGGAAGTTCACGCCCACGGCCTTCACCGAGATCACCACCTCGCCGGCGCCGGCGGTCGGCGAGGGCGCGTCCGAGAGCACAAGGGTTTCGGGTCCGCCGGCCGCGGTGCTGAGGAGCGCCTTCATCGTGTGGTCCTTTCGTGGGATGTCCGGAACACGTTAGAACGGGCGCGACGCAACGTGAAGCAAGGCCCCGGAAGAACAATCGTGATGACCAGAACCGGCTATTTCGTCCGTCTCGCGATCTCCGTAGCGATCGATCTTGTGGATTTCACCCTCGGCCGCGTGCCCGGCGTCGGCTCGGTCGGGGAAGGGCTTGGATCGCTCGTGCTGGTCGGCCTGTGGGGCTGGCCCGGGCTGGTCTATCTGGGCGAACTCGCCGACCCGCTCGATCAACTCGACGGCTTCGTGCCAACCGCGACTCTCATCGCGGTCTATGTGGGCTACAAGCAGGGCTTCCTGTTCGGCGGCGCGAAGGCTTCATCGCCGAAGACACCGCCGGTGAAAAAATAGGATCGGGAGCAACCAACATGGCGCAAGCCCCAAAACAAATCTGGGCGATGGCGTTGCACGGCGGGGCGGGACCGGTCCGCTCGAAGACCTACGAATCCGAGGAAGCGCACATGCGCGCGCTGCTCGAGGAGGGCGCGGACCTGCTCGAAAGCGGCGCGGCGGCGCTCGATGTGGCCACCGCGATGGTCAGGGCGCTGGAGGCGTGCGGGTTCCACCTCGCCGGCAAGGGCGCGTCGCCAAATGCGGACGGCGTGTGGGAACTCGATGCGGCGATCATGGACGGCGCCACGCGCAAGGCGGGCGCGGTCGCGGCGCTCGTGGGGTTTGAATCGCCGGTGGATGTCGCGCGCGCGGTGATGGAGCACACGCCGCACGTGCTGCTCGCGGGCGCAGGCGCCGCGGCGTTTGCGGAAAAGCACGGGCTGAAACACGTCGAGGATCCGCACGCCTGGTACACGCCCGCCACGTCGCGTGTCGTGAGGCCCGGCGAACTCGCGCACGGCACCGTAGGCGCCGTCGTGAAGGATCGCGCGGGCCGTCTTGCGGCGGCGACGTCCACGGGCGGTCTGCTGAACAAGATGCCCGGCCGCATCGGCGATACCCCGCTCATCGGCGCCGGCACATGGGCGGACACGCGGTGCGCCGTCTCCTGCACCGGGCAGGGCGAACTGTTCATCCGCGCCAATGTCGCCGCCGATGTAACTTCGCGCATTCTCTACGCACGGCAGTCGTTGCATGCGGCCGCGGCCGGCGCGCTTGCGGACATGGCGGCGCTCGGCGGCGACGGCGGGCTGATTGCGGTGGATGCGGACGGCGAGGTGGCGACGCCTTTTGTCAGCGAGGGCATGAAGCGCGCGGTCGCCACCGCGAGCGGCGTGCGGGACGTGAGGACGTTTCGATGAAGGTGATATTGATGTTCGCGGTCGCGACGCTGCTGTGCGCGTGCGAGACCTACGACGACACGAACGCGATGCCGAACGGGCCGCCGCCGCAGACCTATGCGTGCGACGACGGCAAGACATTCATTCTATCGATGTTCCTGCAGGATGACGTGCTCTCGGTGACTGCGGGCGATCGCCAGCTCATCGTCAAGTCTCGCGACAGCCGCAGGCCCTCCGTCTACACGCGCGGCGGGGTCGTCCTGGACATGACAGACGATGATGTTTCGCTCACCGGCATGCCGGGCGGCCCGCGCACGCATTGCAAGTTGAATTCGCAAGGCTGACGGGTCGCCATCGTTGCTGCGCCTTGGCGGGTTTTGATTAAGCTCTCGTCACTTTTCCTTGCGACGCCTTGACGCGTGCCTATGTCAAAAGCCAAGCACGGCGCATGCCGTCGCTCTCTGCGGCATGGCTGCCGCGTTCGTGGCCGGACGCCTGCAGGACAGGGCGTCAGGCCCGCGGCGGCCTCACGGCGCCCTTCGCCAAAATGACAGGAGCCGGCATGGTCTACACGATCGGGATCGAAGAAGAGTTCTTCCTGTTCGATCTTCGCGATTGCGCGCCGCTGGCGCGGATGAACGAAAACTTCTTCTCGGAAGCGCAGCAGCGGTGTGGCGAAAGCGTGCAGCGTGAAATGCTGCAGTGCCAGCTGGAGATCATCACCCGCCCGCACGCAAAGATCCGGGACGCACGCGACGAACTGCGCGCACTGCGTCGCGCCGTCGCCGCGGTCGGGGAAAACTACGATGTCGGCATCGCCGCCGCCGGCACCAACCCCGTGGCGTTGTGGCGCGAACAGAAGCTGACGAAAAAGGCCCGCTACGGACGCATCAACCGTGATCTCGGCATGATCGGCCTGCGCAATCTCGTCTGCGGCATGCACGTTCATGTGGCGCCGCCGGCGGGAACCGATCGCGTTGCGCTGATGAACCGGGTGTTGCCGTTCCTGCCGATGCTGCTGGCGCTCTCTTCCTCGTCGCCGTTCTGGGAGGGACGCGATACCGGGCTCATCGCCTACCGGCTGGCGGCCTACCGCGAACTGCCGCGCACGGGTCTGCCGCCGTCGCTGTCGACGCAGGCGCAATACGACGACTACGTCGCGACGCTCGTGGGCGCGCGGGTCATTCCCGACGCCTCGCATATCTGGTGGGCGATACGGCCGTCTCTTACCTATCCCACCCTTGAGCTACGCATCGCCGATGCATGCACATCCGTCGACGATACGGCGGCGATCGCTGCGGTCTATCAGTGCCTGCTTGCGTGGCTGGTCGAAGAGAAGCTCGGCGAGGTGCGCAACGGCGCGGTCGAGCTCGCCATCGCGGAGGAAAATCTCTGGCGCGTGCAGCGTCACGGTCTCGCGGCCCCGTACATCGACAGCGCCACCAGCGCCGTCACGCCCGTTCGCGAACGCATCACGGCATTGACCCTGGCGCTGCGGCCCTATGCGCGGCGGTTCGGCTGCCTGAGCGAACTCGCCCACGTGGATGTCATCCTCGCGCGCGGCGCGAGCGCCGATCGTCAGCTTGACATCTTCCGCGTCGAGAGGGCCAAAGGGGCCGCCCCCGCCGGCGCGATGCAGGAAGTCGTGCGCTGGCTGATGGCGGAGACTGTCGGTGCGGGAAAACGTGAGCCCGCGCCGTTTGAGGGTATCGGATGCGCGGCTATTTCGGAATCGGGGCGGAGGAAATCTCGAAGCCCATGAACCTCGGCGCGCTGATGCGCACCGCGCACGCGTTCGGCGCGAGCTTCTTCTTCACGCTCAACGCCGCGCCGAAGGTCCGCGACGCCTATCGCAGCGATACCTCGAAGGCGTTCGATCACGTGCCGTACTATCCATACGATTCCGTCGAGGATATGCGCCTGCCGAAAGGCTGCGTGCTCGTCGGCGTGGAACTGCTCGACGAGGCGGTGGATCTGCCCACCTTCCGCCATCCGCCCGCGGCGGCTTACGTGCTCGGCCGTGAACGCGGATCGCTGTCGCCGGAAACCGTCGCGCGCTGCGCACACGTGGTGAAGATCCCGACGAAATTCTGCCTCAACGTCGGGCTCGCCGGCGCGCTCGTGATGTACGATCGCGCCATCGCCATGGGCGGCTGGCCCGCCCGCCCGATCATGCCCGGCGGACCGCCGCCGGACATGAGTGACGTCGTGAAGGTGCGACGCGAGTAACGCGCGAATCCGTCCTTCCCCGTGAGGGGAAGGTGGCGCGCCGCAGAGCGGCGTGACGGATGGGGCGGCGGCTGATCGTTGATAGCCGGCTTACCGCCCCATCAGTCAGTGCTGCGCACTGACAGCTTCCCCTCACGGGGAAGCACGGCAAATCGGGATGACTAGCCGAACGCCTTCGCCACGGCTTTTGCGGCGTCGGTGATCGCCTGACGGCCGACGCGCGACACCGCGGGCATGTTGAAGAAGCCGTGGATCTGGTCGTCGTAGTTGACGTGGACGGTCGCAACGCCGGCGGCCTTCAGCTTGTCGGCGTATTCGCGGCCTTCATCGCGCAGCGGGTCGAAGCCGGCGGTGACGACGTAGGCGGGCGCGAGCCCCGCGGGCACGTCGAACAGCAGCGGGTTGAGGCGGTCGTCGTGCTTGAACGCGCCATCGGTGTAGTGCGCGTCGAACCAGTCCATGCGCTCTTTCGTGAGGAAATAACCGTCGGCGAATTCCGTACGCGAACCCTTGTCGCGGATCATCTCGGTGACCGGATAGATGAGCAGCTGCATGGAGATCTTCGGGCCGCCGTTGATCGCCGCGTGGCGCGCGACCACGGTCGCGAGATTGCCGCCGGCGGAATCGCCCGCTGTGGCGAGGCGCGCAGGATCGACGCCGAGTTTGGCGGCGTTCTGGAAGATGTAGTTCGTGGCGGCGATGCAGTCGTCCGGCGCGGCGGGGAACTTGTGCTCGGGCGCAAGGCGATAATCCACCGCGATGACGCGGAAGCCGCCGTCGAGCGCGAGCTGGCGGCACAGCGTGTCGTGGCTTTCAAGATCGCCGATGACGAAACCGCCGCCGTGGAAATAGATCAGGCACGGGCGATTGGCGCCGTCGACGCTGTCATAGATGCGCGCCTTCACCGGGCCCGCCGCGCCGTCCACGGTGATGTCGCGCAGCACGCCGATGTCGGGCTGGGGACCGGAGACCATGTCGCGCATCGCCACGTACATCGCGCGGCCGAGGGCGGGGGTGTCTTCTTCGGGCGAGGGCACGGGCGCGAGCGCCAGTTGATCGAGCAAAGCGCGCAGTCCGGGATCAAGGCTCATGTCTTCTTCCTCCGTTGGGATTTCGGGCGCGCCTTCTGCGGCGCGGGCGGCGTCGGCGCGGCGACGGTCAAAGGCACGCTGCGCGTCCAAGCGCCGTCTTGCGTCCATGCCCGCACACGATAGCGGCCGGGCGCGAGCAGGAGCGGGATGTCCTCGCCGGGATCGACGAGGATGCGGTCGGCGGGGACGGCGTCGTCGGGCTCGTCAGCGTAGCGCGCTTCGTAGATCACGCGCTCGTTCGGCCGCTTCAGCGCCTGCGGGATCTCCGCAAACCGCTGCCCGCGCGCGAGACGCCACGTCGGGCGCCCGCGTTCGAACGCGAGCGGTGCATGGGCGACGAAGATGTCACGATCGATGGGCAGCGCCGAGCCGTCGGAGTTCGATGCGCAGATGCCAGTCCTGTCCGAGACGAAGGTCGTCTGGTCGACGGTCAGCGGATCGATGCCGGTGATTTCCTTGAAGCGCAGGGCGAGCCAGCGAATCTCGCGGCGATCACGAGATTCAACACGTTCGCGGTTATGGCTGTAGCCGACGTGTACGAGGACCTTCAGGTCTCGCTGGTCGCGCACCGTGCGGTTTATAAGATTCGAGGCTTGCTCATTCTCGCGGGCGTTCATCGCGTCCGTGAAGTGTCTACCTTCGGATCGCGGACCTCGGGACTCATACGGAACGGCCGCAAACCCCAACATGCCGATCTTGCGCAACAGCGCACCGAAAGTTGGCTCCTGTGCATAGAAACCGGTTTCCTTTGCGGGGTGTGGGGGCATGTCAAAGGGTTGTTCGCCCCTCAGTGTCTCCGCCGCGTAGGTATTGTAGCCAATCTTCGAGAGAGCTTCCGCCACATCCGCGATGAGCGCACGATCACGGGGTGAATCGTGGGCCTCGTTGATCATGACCACTTGAGTGGTCCTTGCGGCCTCTGCGATCGTGGTCACAGCGTCGTTGTCGTTTGTGAGAACGCAGGTGTTGCGAAGCCGAGCTGTAGCGTCGACGCGGTCTTCCCGCCCCATCATCGCCAACGCTTGCGCGTGGTTTCCGCCATCGGTTTTCGATACGGGCGCGCCTACGTCGGGCAATCTATCGATCATTGGCGGCGGCGGGACGGCATTCTCAGCATCCTGCGCGAGCGCGGACGCACCAAGCAACGCCGCCGCGAGAAAAAGCGCGCGCCGGATCACGGGGTCGCCATCACGCGACCACGATCACGCCGGGGCCCGGCGGCTCGGCGAACAGCGCGTCGACCTGCGCCTTGCGGCGCTCCATGGTGAGCCGCTGGTTCACATAGCCCTTGTCGGTGATCTCGCCGGCGTCGATGGACGGCGGCTCGGTCAGTACGGTGAACCGCGCGATGCGGCGCGAGGAGCCCGTGGCGGCGTCGTTGTGCGCCTTCATGCCGGCGGTGATGCGCGCGACGAGGCGTTGCAGGGGCGGCACATCGGACGGTTCATTTGCGAGGAGTTGCATCGCTGCGGGCGAGGGCCACACTAGCGCGCCGATGAACGTCTTGTCCTGGCCCACAATCACCGCGTCGAACACCCACGGGCTGCACGCGGCGACCACGTCGGGCCTGAGCGTGCCGACGGACACCCACGTGCCGCTGGAGAGCTTGAAGTCCTCCGTCACGCGGCCGTCGAAAATGAGGCCCTGCGCGGGATCGGCCGGATCGACGAAGCGGCACGCGTCGCCGAGCTTGTAGAAGCCTTCCTCGTCGAAGGCGGCGGCGGTCTTTTCAGCGTCGTTGTGATAGCCGGTCGTCACCGTCGGGCCCTTCACGCGCACCTCGAGCTTGTCGCCCGACGGCACGAGCTTGAGCTTCATGCCCGGCAGCGGCAGGCCGATCAGCCCCACGCGCTCCACTTCCCAGTGCACCACCGTGATGCCCTGCGCCTCGGTGGAGCCGTACATCGTCGTCACCGGAATGCGGTGGCCGGTTTCGGCGATCGCAAGCGCCTGGATGCGACCATAGAGGTCATCCGAAAGCGTCGCGCCGCCGTAGCCGCAGCTGCGCAGGTTCTTGAAGAACGACGTGCGCAGTTTCGGATCCTGCTCCATCGCGTCGACGAGCATGCCGATGGCCACGGGTGCGGAGCCGAACACGTCGGGGCTCACCTCGTAGAGATTGGCGATGGTCGTCTCGAACATACCGGGGAGCGGCTTGCCCTCGTCGATGTGGAAGATGGCGCCCGAATACAGAGCTCCATTAAAAGATACATTCGCGCCGGAGATGTGGTTCCACGGCATCCAGTCGAGCACTTCGGGAATGTGATCGGGATTGCGCGGTTCATCGCGCAGGCCTTCGCCGCCGGCGATCTGGGCGGTGAGCATGCGCTGGTACTGCGGCACGCCCTTGGGCATGCCGGTCGAGCCGGAGGTGAAGAGATATTTCGCGACCGTCTCGTCGCCGACCTGATCCAGCGAGGCCGCAACTGCCGGCGTTGCGGGCGTCTTCGCGAGATCGGCATACCGTCTCACGCCTTCCGGCGGGACGTCATCGGCGCTGATGACGATGAGCGCGCCGTCCGCTTCATCCTGCAGCGCCGCGATCGCCTTCGCGTACGGCGCATACGACTGCACGAACACCGCCTTCGGCTTCAGCAGGTTGTAGGCGTAGCGGATCTTGCCGTGGTCCGTGCTCATCAGCGAGTAGGGCACGCTCATCGGCGCCACCGGCGCGCGCGCCTTCATCGCGCCGAACATCAAGAGTGCGTGCTCGATGGAGTTCGACGACAGGATCATCAGCGGCGCATCGGGGCCGAGGCCGAGATCGATCAGCGCCTGCGCGAGAGAGTCCGAGAGACGCGCGGCCTCGCCGTAGCTGACCGACCGCCATGGGCCAAGTTTCTCGCCGGGCGCCGCAGGCAGGCGCTGGCGCAGATAGGGGCGATCGGGGTGTTCGGCGGCGCGCTGGTTCAGGAGGTGCGGGATCGAGCGGGGGCGTTCGCCGGGGGGCTGGTTGGCCCACAGATAGACCGTGCCGTCAGGCCGCCGGTCGACGCTCACGTCGGGCGCTTTCTGCGGCAGCTTCTTGAACGGCGGCAGGCTCGCGCCGCTGCCCAGCCCTTCGGCCATGCGTCTCTCCCTCATGTTTTGACGTGTTTTCTTTCACCTTACGCGCGCGGCAGGCGCGAAGCCAAGCGGCGCCGTTGGGGCAGGGTGGGTGGAGGCGTTTTCCCTCTCCCGCCAGCGGGAGAGGGTGGCGCGAAGCGCCGGGGGAGGGCCGGCGTCGCAGGACGAGACTCTTCCTGAGCGACTGTTCCCTCACCCTGACCTCGCTTGCGCTCGGCCATCCCTCTCCCGCAAGCGGGCGAGGGAAAATGTGTGGGAACGCGCGCATCGATCACCACACATTTCCGGCATGCGCTTTCATGGCTCCCAAGGCGCACAGCGAAATCGCACGTGAATCTATCCGACCGGGTTCCCGAGCGTGAGATCATGCCTCCGTTTTCCAGAGAGGAGCCCATGCAGATCCGCCGTCCCCTTCGCCAGCACATCGCAAAATACCGCGCCGCCGCGCAGAGCCTCCGGCTCTGGGTGATGGAGGTGTTTGCGTGGTGGGTCGCGATGTTCGGGGATCGCAACGCGCGGCTTGAGGTGCAGCGCGAGACCATCGAGGCGCGCGCGCAGGTGCGTGATCTCGTGTTCGTGATGATGGTGTCGAGGATGACGTTCCAGCGGCGCGAGCACGGCTGGATGCGTCCGCCGTCCGCGCGGCGCGGCTTCCGCTATGCTTGGCGCAGCATCCGCCCGCGCAGGATCTACACGCGCGGACTTGAGCTCAGGTCGCTGAAAGACATCCGCCGCGTGCTCGACGACATCGACGCCGTCGTCACGCGGCTCATCGCGCGTGTTCCGAAATCCGCGGCGACCGGCGCGCTCGTCGCCGTCGCGCCGCCGCGGCTCACGCTCGCCTGCAACGCGCCGCCGCGCTGCGCCGAAGCGGCGGACACGTCATGATGTATGCGAGCAGGACCGCTGGCCTATGGCCCGCATTTCAGCGTTCTGACCACGCGAGATTCCACGGAGTCTGGCGGCGAGGGCATATGCGGGCCATAGGCCCGCGCTCCTACTCGCGGACAGCCGCTCACCCCACCATCCGCTCGCGGCCTTCCCAGTAGGGCTTGCGCAGCTCGCGGCGCAGCACCTTGCCGGACGCGTTGCGTGGAATCGCCTCGACGAAATCGATCGACCGGGGAACCTTGTATGCCGCCACTTTCTCACGCGCATGGGCGATGATCGAGGCTTCGTCGGCGCTCGCGCCCGGCTTCAGCACCACGACCGCCTTCACCGCCTCGCCCCACCTGTCGTCGGGCACGCCGATCACCGCCACGTCCGCTACGGAGGGATGACCGAACACCGCATTTTCAACTTCCGCCGGATAGACGTTTTCCGCGCCGGTCACGATCATGTCCTTCACCCGGTCGTAGATGAAGAAATAGCCTTCGGCGTCCTGGTAGGCCGCGTCGCCGGTATGCATCCAGCCGTTGCGGACGGCCTCGGCGGTGGCGTCGGGCTTGTTGAAATAGCCCTTCATCACGATCGGCGCCTTGATGACGATCTCGCCCACTTCGCCAAGCGGGACCTCGTTGTCGCTCGCATCGACGACCTTCATCTCGACGCCCGGCCACGGTATGCCGCAAGAGCGCAGCTTGCCCTTCGCCGGATCGTGCGCGGCGGCGGGAAGGTAGGAGCCCGCGCCCACGGTCTCGGTCATGCCGTAGAACTGGAGAAAATCGCAGCCGAACCGCTTCTGCGCCCGCTCGAGCACATCCTGCGCAATGGGGGAGGCGCCGTAGGAAATGGTCTTGAGCGAAGAAAGATCCGCGCCTTCGATCTCGGGCGCATTGAGCAGCATGAGGATCACGGCAGGCACGATGAAACCGTGGTTGACCTTTTCCCGCGCGATGAGATCGAGCAGGCCCGCCGGCGAGATGTCGCGCGGGATCGCCAGCGTCGACCCGCTGGCGTAGCCGGCAAGCACAGGGTTGGCGCCGCCCACATGGAAGAGGGGCATGGCGCCGAGCACGGTCTCGTTGTCCTTGTAGTCGAAGCCCGCCACGTCCTTCGACATGTTGAGAAACGCCCGATAGTTGGCGTTGGTAAGCTGGACGCCTTTCGGATTGCCCGTGGTGCCGGAGGTGTAGAGCTGGACAATATCGTCGTCGGCGACGACATCCATGTTCGGATCGACCGCCTCGGCGCGGTCGCGCCATGCGCGGTAGTCCGGCCAGTCGCCGCGCGGCCCGTCAAGCGAGACGACGACGGGTTTGTCCTTCACCTCCGCGAGCGCCTTCTCGGCAAGCTCGAAGAACTCGCCGCCAACGAACAGAACCTTGGCCTTCGCGTCGTTGAGAATGTAGGCGATCTCCGGCGCCGCCAGGCGAAAGTTCACCGGCGCGAGACAGGCGCGCGCCTTCATCGCGCCGAACCAGATTTCGAAGAAGAGGTCGCAGTTCTTGGCGAGAATCGCCACGCGTTCCTGCGGGTCAACCCATTCCTGACGCAGCCGCTGGCCGACCCGGCTCGCGGCGCGATCGACGTCGGCAAAACTCGTGCGCCGACCTTCGAAAACGATCGCCGTCCGGTCGCCATAGGCCCGCGCCTGAACCCGCGAAACATCGGCCAGTCCCCTGACCTTCGACATATCCATCATGGCGTTCTCCCCGGCCCTTGTTGTTCAGGGGCTCTCCATCGGGGGATATATCAGTTGCAAGGGATTTGTCGCGCCCAGGTAAGCGACGGTCAGAGCCTGAACTTGCCTGCCTGGATGTCGGCGTGGAGTTCACGCGTCATGGGGACATAGGCGCGCTCGACGGGGTGATCAAACCAGATCGGATCGGGTGTCTTCGTCGGGTCGAAGCCTTCGGTCACCAAATCGACCTTTCGGTATTTGAATGTGCCGGTCGTCTCGATCCGCGGCTGTATGCGCAGGAAGAGGGGGCGCGCATAGGCGGGGAGTTCGGCCGTCGCATAGGCATGCAGAGCCGCGAGATCGACGTCCGGCTCGAGCGTGAGGGCGGCCATCCCCGCGCGGCCATCGAGATCGGCGACCTTCACGCCGTAGACATTCGCTTCCACAACGCCGTTGAACTGCGCCAGCACGTCGCCGACCTCGTTCGTCGAAACATTCTCCGCCTTCCAGCGGAAGGTGTCGCCGATGCGGTCGATGAAATAGAAGTAGCCGTCCCTGTCGCGCTTCATCAGGTCGCCCGTGCGGAACCAGGCGTCGCCCTTCTTGAACACGTCGCGGAGGATCTTCTTTTCGGTCTGCTTCGGATCGCCGCTGTAGCCTTCGAAGCGGAACCGCGCCTCCTTGGTCTTGATCTGACCAAGCGCTTCACCCACCTCGTCGCGCCCGGCGCGGATGCACAGGCCCTTGGCGTTGCGGACGGGCTGTTCGGTTTCCACATCGAACCTGACGATGCGCACGTTCAGGCGCGGCGCCAGCCACATGGGGATGCGCCCGATGGCGCCCATCTTCCCGTCGGTGTTGAAAAGGCTGACGTTTCCTTCGGTCGAGCCGTAGAATTCCATGATCTGCGGGATCGCGAAGCGCGGCTGAAATTTCTCCCACACCTCCTGGCGCAGGCCGTTGCCGACGCCGAGGCGGATCTTGTGGGCCGTGTCGAACGGCGAAGAGGGCGTGTTCACAAGATAGCGGCACAACTCGCCGATGTAGAAGAAGACCGTGGCCTCCTCCTCGGCGATGTCCTTCCAGAAATGCGATGCGGAGAACTTCCGCCGGATGATCAGCGTGCCGCCGGCGATCAGCGCAAAGCCCACGCCGCACAACCCGCCCGTGCCGTGATAGAGCGGCAGCGTGAGATAGACGCGGTCCGTCGGTCCGCCGTCGCCGGCGCCGATGAAGGCGCGCATCATGCCGAGCACGCGGCGGTGGAGCATCTTCGCCGCCTTGGGCGCGCCCGTCGTGCCGGAGGTGTAGACGTAAAGCGCGAGGTCATCCTGCGTGATCGCCTCGCGCAACGCCTTGTCCGGTCGCTCGGCGCTCATCGTCGCCAGCGCGGCGCCGAGATATTCCGCGCCGGGCGCGCCTTCGAGGGCCCATGCCTTCGGCGTCAGCTTGAGACTTTCCGCTACGGCGGCGAACGGCGCCATCAGGTCCGCGGAGACGATGACGTGGGCGGCTTGCGAGAGGTTGATCGTGTGGGCGAGCGGCCCGCCCGTGAGGTTGGTGTTGATGAGGCCGACGACGACGCCGATCTTCGCCAGACCCATCCAGCAGCAGACGAAGTCCGGCTGGTTGGACATGAAGAGCGCGACCGCATCGCCCTTCTTCAGTCCCTGCGCCAGCGCCCAGTGCGCGTAGGCGTTGGCCCGCGCATCGAACGCGCGGTAGGTCATGTCGGCGCCTTCGAAGCGGATCGCGATGTTGTCTGGGTAGAGATCGACGACCCGCTCGATGTCCTTGCCGATGCTGAGCGTGGGATCGGTCTCGATCGGGTCGTAGGACTTCAACGCGCGGCGCAGCGCCACGAGGAGCGAGATGTCGCTGTAGAGGCGTTCAAGGAAATTCATCGCGACCCACTATGCCGGTCGAGTCGCGATAGGACAATCTGTACCGGATCATGGGCGCGGCGTCGCGGTGGCGGAGGCGCTGATCCGCCGCCATTGGGCTTACGCGCTCGCGGCGGCGACATCCCCGTGGCAGTGCTTGTACTTTTTGCCCGAACCGCACGGGCACAGCGCGTTGCGCGAGATCTTGCCCCACGTGCGCGGATCGTTGCGATTGAAGCCGATGGCAGGCGGCGCGTAGCTCTCTTCCATCTCGTTCACGCCCGTCAGCGGATCGATGTGGGTCTCCATGATGGCCTGCGGCGGCTGCACCTCTTCGACCTGGCCGTCGATCTGCAGGCGCATCAGCGACTTTGTCACCTGTGTGCGCAGGTCGAACAGCATGCGCTCGAACAGCGTGAAGGCCTCGGTCTTGAACTCGTTCAGCGGATCGCGCTGGCCGTAGCCCCGCAGGTGGATGACCGAGCGCAGGTGGTCGAGGTGCGAAAGGTGTTCGCGCCAGCGCATGTCGACGATCTGCAGCAGGACCTGCTTTTCGATCCAGCGCATGCGCTCGGCGCCGAGGGTCGCGGCCTTGCCGGCGTAGCTGCGGTCGACGGCCTTGGTCAGGCGTTCGCGCACCTCGTCGTTGGCGATGCCTTCTTCCTTGGCCCAATCGGCGATGGGCAGCTGGAGACCGAACGTGTCCTCGACCATGGCCTCAAGGTCCAGCGTCGCCCATTGCTCCGCGTAGGCCTTCTCCGGCATGCAGCGGTTGACCATCATCTCCGCCGCCGAGTGGCGCATGTCGCGGATGATGGGGGCGACGTCGGCGGTACGCATGAAATCGATGCGCTGCTCGAAGATCACCTTGCGCTGGTCGTTGATGACGTCGTCGAACTTGAGAAGGTTCTTGCGGATCTCGAAGTTGCGTTGCTCGACCCGGCGCTGCGAGGTTTCGAGCGCCTTGTTCATCCACGGGTGGACGATCGCTTCGTCTTCCCGGATGCCCAGGCCGCGCATGATCGCATCGAGTCGCTCGGCGGCGAAGATGCGCAGCAGATCGTCCTCAAGACAGATGTAGAACTTCGACTTGCCGGGGTCGCCTTGACGGCCCGTCCGGCCGCGCAGCTGGTTGTCGATCCGCCGGCTTTCGTGGCGTTCGGTGCCGAGCACGTAGAGGCCGCCCGCCGCCAGCGCGACGCGCTTCTTGGCCTCCACGTCCTGCGCGATCTGCCGGCGCAGCCCCTCGACCTGCTCAGGCGTTTCACCGCCTGTCAGCGCGGCCTTCACGCGCATGTCGAGGTTGCCGCCGAGCTGGATGTCGGTGCCGCGACCGGCCATGTTGGTGGCGATGGTCACCGCGCCGGGCACGCCGGCTTGCGCAACGATCTGCGCTTCCTGTTCGTGGAAACGCGCGTTCAGCACCTGGTGCGGCACGCCCTTTTTCTTGAGCAGGGCGGAGAGCGTTTCGGACTTCTCGATCGAGACAGTGCCGACGAGCACAGGCTGGCCGCGCCGGTGCGTTTCCTCGATGTCCGCGATAATCGCTTTGTATTTTTCACCGGCCGTCCGGTAGACTTCGTCGTCTATGTCGATGCGCTGGACCGGGCGGTTGGTCGGGATTTCGAAGACGTCGAGCTTGTAGATTTCCGCGAACTCGTTGGCTTCCGTGGACGCAGTGCCGGTCATGCCGGCGAGCTTGTCGTAGAGGCGAAAATAGTTCTGGAACGTGATCGATGCGAGTGTCTGGTTTTCCGGCTGGACGTCGACCTGTTCTTTCGCCTCGATGGCCTGGTGCAGGCCCTCAGAAAGGCGTCGACCCGGCATCATGCGGCCGGTGAATTCATCGACGAGGACGACTTCCTCATCCTTCACGATGTAGTCCTTGTCCCGGAAGAACAGCTTGTGCGCCCGCAGCGCCTGGTTGCCGTGGTGGACAATCGAAACGTTCTCGGGGGCGTAGAGCGCGCCTTCAAGGAGTCCGCGCTCGCGCAGCAGTTCCTCAAGGTGCTCCGATCCGCGCTCCGTGTAGACGCAGGAGCGTTGCTTTTCGTCGAGTTCGAAATCTTCTGCGTCGAGCAGGGGGATGAGGCTGTCGACGGTGCGGTAGAATTCCGAACGGTCGTCCGTCGGCCCGGAAATGATCAGTGGCGTGCGCGCTTCGTCGATGAGGATGGAGTCCACTTCGTCGACGATCGCGTAGCGGTGTCCGCGCTGGACCATTTCGGCCAGCGAGTATTTCATGTTGTCGCGCAGATAGTCGAAGCCGAACTCGTTGTTCGTGCCGTAGGTGATATCCGCCGCGTATGCCTGGCGTCGCTCGTTGTCGTAGAGTCCGTGCACGATGGTGCCGACGCCGAGCCCCAGGAACTTGTAGATCTGCGCCATCCACTCGGAGTCGCGCTTGGCCAGATAGTCGTTCACGGTGATGACGTGGACGCCCTTGCCCTCAAGCGCGTTGAGATAGACCGGCAGGGTGGCCACGAGCGTCTTGCCTTCGCCAGTCCGCATCTCGGCGATGCGTCCTTCGTGCAACGCCATGCCGCCCATCAGCTGGGTGTCGAAGTGGCGCATGTTGAGGACGCGCTTGGCCGCTTCGCGCACGGTGGCGAATGCTTCCGGCAGCAGGTCGTCGAGCTTGGCGCCGCGGGCGAGCTTCTGGCGATACTCCGCCGTCTTGTTGCGCAGCGCCTCGTCGGACAGCGCCTCATAATTCGCTTCGAGCGCATTGATGCGCGCGACCTGTCCCTTGAGCGCCCGGACCTTGCGGTCGTTAACGGACCCGAACAGTTGCTTTGCAAGTTTCAGCATGATGCGAATTTTACCCGTGGAGCGTCCCGAAAAAGATCGGAAAGTGACGGCGCACCCCGACAGGCGCGCGTGCGAAAAGAGGCTCGACTCGCGCTTCGGCGAGACTTAAGGACGCGATTACGCGGTGTCAATGAGACGCCCGGCGCGGCTGCATCGCCATGTCGCGAACGTAACTGGATCCACAGTCGAGAGCGAGACGAATGGGCCTCACCTTGCGGTATTGGCGGCCACTGGCCATCTGTCTCGCCGTCGTCGGATTTGTCGCCGTCGCCGGCCTGTCCGCCTGCGGTGATCGGACGCGTACGGCCCGCCCGGGAGATGGCGGGTCGATGGCCGATCCGATCGTGGCCGCCACGGTCAACGGCAAACCGATCTACATCAGCGATGTCGAGGCGGAAGCCACAGTTCGGGGCATCATACGTGAAGGCGAGGAGTTCGACACCGGGGCGGACGAATTTTTCCAGGTCCTGGAAGACCTGATCGAGACCCGCCTCTTCGCGATGGAGGCTGAAAAGCGCCAGATCGACCGCAACGCCGACGTCAGGCACAGGCTTGAGCGCGCGCGCGAACTGATCCTCGCTGGCGCGCTGAACGACCAAATTCGCGATACCGCGCTGGACGAATCCGCGGTCGAGAGAATGTATCGGGAACAGGTGCGTCTCCTGCGCAACGGCCGTGAGGTGCATGTCCGGCAGATCGTTCTGGGCGGCAAAGAAGCTGCTGCGGCGGCGAAAAGAAGGCTCGACGCGGGCGAAGCGTTCGAAGCGCTCGCATATGAACTCTCGCTGGACCGTTCGACCGCCACGGAGGGTGGCGACATGGGTTTCCAGCTCCCGGAATCGTTGCCGGACGGCTTGCGCGAGGCGGCGGGCGCCACGCCGGTCGGACAGACCGCCGGCCCCATCCAGACCTCTCAGGGGTGGCACATCATCAAGATCGAGGAGCGTCGCGAAGAAGCACCGCCCAGCATCGAGAGCCTGCGGCCGCGGATCGAGCAGTGGCTGATGTTCGAGGAGACCCGGCGCATTGTCGAGAAGCTCAAGTCGCAGTCCCGCATCGAGCGCTTCATGGAGGAGGGCCGTGTCGCCGCCGGCCAGGGCGGCTCGGCGCCCTCGGCCTCCGCTCGCCCCGAATCCCGGCGGCGAGAGGGGCAAGCGCCCATGGGGCCCGGCGGCGTTGCGTCGGCGGCCGGACAGGAGGCGCCGCCGAATGCTGCGCCGCCCCCGACCGCCACGCCCCCGACCGCCATGCCCCCGGCGAGCGCGGCGCCGAAGGCCGGGGCGCCCAAGACCGGTGTCGCCGGACTACCCAAGGCGCCACCGCGGCCGCGAGTCGTGGCGCCCGAGTCTGATGTTCCTGCGCCACAGGACGCGCCCCTGACCGGCCCGCCGCCCCCGTTGGGACCCGGCGAGCGTGAAACATGAGCTCAACGAAACCTGCCGCCACAAAGGCGACGCCCGTCTCACCGCTCGCCCCGGCCGAGTTTCCCGAGCTTCCAGCTATCGCCGGGGTCACTTCCGCCATCGGTCGCGCGGGACTCTACAAACACGCGCGTCCTGACCTCGCGCTCTTTGCTTTCCCACCAGCAACCCGGGCTGCCGGCGTGTTCACGACCAACGCCGTAGGTTCGGCGCCCACGGACTGGTGCAAGCAGGTGCTGAAGGGAACGGGCGCCGTGCGCGGACTTCTCGTCAACGCGGGCTGCGCAAACAGCTTCACCGGCGCTGCGGGCGACGCCGCGGCGAAGCGAACGGCGCAGGCCGCGGGCGCACTGATCGGCGCAAGCGGCGATTCGATCGTGCTCGCGTCGACGGGCGTGATCGGCGTCGTTCTCGATGCCGCGAAGGTGTCAGCGGCGCTGCCGGACATGTCGCCGACAAAGGTCGACTGGCCCGCCGCGGCGCGCGCGATCATGACGACCGACACCTTCCCGAAGGGCTCGGGCGCCACGGCGAAGATCGACGGGGTCAAGGTATCGATCAGCGGAATCGCCAAGGGCTCCGGCATGATCGCGCCGGATATGGCGACCATGCTCGCTTTCGTGTTCACCGATGCAGCGATAAGCGCGTCAACGCTCAAGGCGGTGCTCAAGGAAGAGACCGACGCCAGTTTCAACGCGATCACCGTGGATGGCGACCGCTCCACGAACGACTGCGTGCTCCTGTTCGCCACGGCCGCGGCGAAGCATGCGCCGGTGAAATCCGTCGCCGATCCGCGTCTCGCCGATTTCCGCAAGGCGCTGAAGAAAGTGCTTGTCGACCTCGCGATCCAGATTGTGCGTGATGGCGAGGGCGCAACGAAACTCGTCGCGGTGAAGGTGAAGGGCGCAAAGTCCGACGCCTCTGCGAAGGTCATCGCCCGCACGATCAGCGAAAGTCCGCTGGTGAAGACCGCCATCGCCGGCGAGGACGCCAACTGGGGACGCATCGTCATGGCGATCGGGCGCGCCGACCAACCGGTCGCGCGCGAAAAGATCTCCGTGAAGTTCGGACCGCACTGGGCGGCCAAGAACGGCGCAGTGTCCAAGACCTACGACGAGGGCGCCATGAGCGCCTACATGAAGCGAAGCGAACTCGAGATCACAGTCGATGTCGGCGTCGGCGAGGGCGAAGCGGTGATGCACACCTGCGATCTCACCAAGCGCTACATCGAGATCAACGGTGATTACCGCAGTTGAGGCGCGCCGGCGCCCCAGCGTTAATCGTCGTGAACCATTCCGGCGAACCAGACCTTAATGCCGATCGTCGATAACTCTTCGCGCAGGCTCCTGCTGGTGGTTGCGGCCGCGCTCCTGGATGGGCGGGGTCGCGTGCTCATTGCGCAGCGGCCGGCTGACAAGACGCTCGGCGGTCTCTGGGAATTTCCTGGCGGCAAGGTCGAGCCGGGCGAGGGGCCGGAGGCCGCGCTCGCGCGCGAACTCAAGGAGGAACTGGGCGTGCAGGTCGAGAGGGAAGCGATGGCGCCGTTTACGTTTGCATCGCATGCCTATGCCGATTTTCACCTCCTCATGCCGCTGTATCTCGTACGGGAATGGGCGGGAACGCCGCGCGCCGTTGAGGCGCAGGCGCTCGCGTGGGTCAGCCCGGCTGAACTTTCCGGCTATCAGATGCCGCCGGCGGACCTTCCACTCGTCGCGCTTCTCCAGCGCCAGGGGGTCTTCTCATGATCCAGCGTTTCCTGCGTGCCCGCGAGGGTGGAACCGCTATCGAATACGCCATGATCGCGTCGCTCGTCGCGACCCTGATCATCAGCGCCCTGGGCAGCATGGGACTGACAATCGAGTCCTTCTTCCTGGCTGTCAATGACGGTTTCAATGGCGCAACGCCGTGAGCCGCCTCAGCAGCGCCGGGTGTCGCTGAGATCGCCTAGGCACGAACTCGCGGCGGCGCCAGCGTTCGCCGCCGCCGCCGAGTAGAAGCCGACCGCCGCCAGCAAAACTCTCGGGAAATTGGCGCCAAACGTCGCGACAAGCGATCGTTCCCGCTGTTGCGGCGTGAAGTCCTGCGGATTCCAGACGTTGCCGCGCTGGCTGAAGCCGTCGCGGAAGTAGATCACGGCCTTGTCGATCTCTGCGGTGGACAGGCGCGAGAGATCGACCACCGCGGCCTGCCGTTCGTCGCTGCGGGTGACGACAAGATACGGGCCCTCGCCAGTGAGCCGCAGCTTGTCGCGGATCGTGGTCGCGCGCGCGTAGTCGTACCGCTGCAGCCGTTGCGCGCAGCGGTCGCCGACCACCGTCACCCGTTCGTCCACGGGCCAGTAGATCGGGCGCAGCGCTGAGATCGAGCCATCCGCCTCCCGCCGCACGCCGACGCGGATTTCCGATATCGGCGCGTCATCAAAATGGCGCAGCAGCGACTCGCAGGTCGCGGCGTTGCGCGGGCGCGACGCTGTCGTGTCGCGCAATAGGACCGCCGCGTGGCCGCCATTCTGGTTCTCGCGGCGTGTCTGCCGATTGATCTGCACGACCACAGGTTTGATGTTGATCTGCGGGCCGCTTGACGTCGCAGGCGGCGCGGGCGGCGGCGCCGGCCGGCGCGGGGGGGCCACTATTCCGCGACTGCCGCCGCCAGATCCAGTAGTTGCGCCGCGAGGTTCGCCGGTCGGCCCGGCCGTCGCAGCCGGGCGGATATCGGACACCACGACGCCTGCGCCTGCGCAGAGCTTTCCGGTCACGGGCGGCCGCACCTCGGGCGCTAGTTGCCGCAGGAAAAAGCTCCGGCACTGATCTGCGTCCGCCTCTGAAAACCGCGCCATGCCGCTTCGGCCGTTGATCGACCACGGGCGGTCCTCATCGTTGGGCGCGTTGACGCCCGCTTGCCTGGCCGCGTCTGCGTAGAGGGCCCGCTCGTCCGCCGTAAGCCCCGCCGATGTCGCCGCACGGTCATCGGCGCGCGAGGGAACCGCTGCGCCCATCATGCCCATGCAGAGAATTGCGACCGCAAAGAACGAATTGCGCATCATCATTCCACGGTTCCTCCGGTCCCACGCGATCGGGTCTTCAAGGTCAAAGCCGCCATTTTTGGGGCTTGTTCAGGTGCACGGCGCGTCCCTGAGATCGCCGAGGCGGCAACCCGCGCGCGCGGTTGGCGCGGAGATGAAGCCAAGCGCCGCCACCAGGTTTTCGCGGAACCGTCCTCCGAAGAAGGCGGTGAGCGATTCACGCTTCTTTGTCGGATCGGCGCGTGTCGGATCCCAGATGTCGTTCTGGAACGCAAAGCCATCCCGGAAATACCGCACGAGGTCTGCGACCTCGCGATCGGTGCGTCCGGAGAGATCGATCAGCGCGGCCATCTTTTCGTCGCCGCGCGCCACCAGGAAATAGGGGCCGGCGCCGTTCAGGCCGTACTTGTCCTTGATGGTTTTCGCGCGTGTGTAGTCGTAGCGCGCGAGGCGGTCAGAACAGCTCGGTTCCGCCGCCGTCGTCGGCGTCTGGTTCATCCAGTAAAGTGGACGCAACGCTTCGACGACCCCATCTCCGGCCTTGCGCAGACCGACGCGTACTTCCTGCGTCGTCGCGGTGTCCATCAGGTTCCAGACGTTGAGGCAGGTGACCGTGTTGCGGTAGGTGTTCGCCGCGCCGGGCGTGAACAGCACGACCGAGGAACCGCCGTTGGCCGCGGTGCGCGCCTGGTCTCGGTTGATCTCGACAATCACGGGCGTGGCGACGACGCGCAGACTGCGGGTCTGCACCGGCGCGGCGTTGTTGTCGGCGGCCGGCGGCTTCGCGGCTTCGGTTGAGGGGGCCTCGGCGGCTGGCGCGTCCAGCGTGGGCTCGGGGAGCGCGCCTTCCTCGGGCGCCGGCGAAGGAGCAGGTTCTGCTTGGGAAGGCGCTTCGGCGGGAGGCGCTGTCTGCGTTGACGGCGCTGGAGTGTTTTCGGCCGCAGGGCCGCAGGCGCAGAGCGCCAGTGCAGAAAGCAACGCAAGCATGTGAACGCGCATGGCGGCACCTGAATTGACCAGAGGGACGGTGCGCGAACCTAGTGGCGGCTTGTGACGCCTGCAACGCGAAAGCACCCGTGGTTGCGTCCTCTCACACCGCTACCGCGCCGGCGCGCCAGTCTCGGCGATGCGGCCGATGGCCATGAACCGCTGGCGGCGCTGGCGGCGCAGTGCGTCGCCATCCATGCCTTCAAGGTCGTCGAGCGCCTTGGCCACGGCGGCCCCGACACCGGCGACAGCCTGTTCAGGCGCCCTGTGCGCGCCGCCCACCGGCTCCTTGATGATCCCGTCGATGATCTTGAAGTCGAGGCAGCTGTCGGCGGTGATCTTCATCGCGAGAGCGACATCTTTCGCGCGGCCCGCATCGCGAAACAGGATCGATGCCCCGGATTCCGGGCTGATGACGGAATAGACCGCGTGCTCAAGCATCAGCACGGTGTTGGCGGCGGCGATCGCTATGGCGCCGCCCGATCCGCCTTCACCCACGATCACCGAAATCATCGGCACGCCGAGGCTGAGGCAGCGCTCAGTCGAGCGCGCAATCGCTTCCGCGCCGCCGCGCTCCTCCGCGCCAAGGCCCGGATAGGCGCCTGCGGTATCGACCAGCGACACTACTGGCAGACCGAAGCGTTCGGCCATGTCCATCAGGCGGATGGCCTTGCGATAGCCTTCGGGCCTCGCCATGCCGAAATTGTGCTTCAGGCGCTCGGCTGTCGTGCGGCCCTTTTCGTGGCCCATGATGACGCACGGTCGCCCGAGGAACCGCCCGAGACCGCCGACGACGGCGGCGTCTTCCGCGTATTTCCGGTCGCCGGACAGTTCGATAAAGTCGGTCACCAGCGCGGCGATGTAGTCCTTGAAATGTGGGCGTTCCTGGTGCCGCGCGACCTGCGTCTTCTGCCAGGGGTCGAGCTTTGAGTAGATCTCGACGAGCAGGCGTTCGGCGTTCTGCTTGAGGCGGGTGAGCTGAAGGCTCATGGCCGCAGCGCCTGCAGACTCAGCGTTGGCGCTGAGCTGGTCGATCTGTTCCTCGATCAGTTTGATCGGTTTTTCGAAGTCCAGATACTGGGTCAAGGGCAGGGCTCACGGGTGATGGGGAGGGCGGACAATAGCCATGGCGTCCGCAGGGGCAAGCGTCCACACGCAAGCCGCCGCCTCCGGACTCCCGCCTCAGGCGATGATGTCCGGCATCAGCTGGTCCTCGATCCAGGCCATCTGGTCCTTGAGGGCGAGCTTTTCCTTCTTCAGGCGCGCGATCTGCAACGCATCGACAACCCCGCCCGCGAGCAGGGCGCCGATGTCTTCGTCCAGAGTTCTATGCTTTTCGCGCAGCTCTTCGAGCCGGCGCTTGAGCGCCCGCGTCTCTTCGCTGTCGTCAAAGCCGCTGTCGGCCCCCATGAGGCTCCGCGCTCCTAATGGCCGACGCGCAGCTAAGACATGCGCCTTCGCGCGTGTAAAGCTGGGTCTCGATGCACAGAAATTCACCATTTCCATTGTCCGCGGTCGATTGCAACAAGTTGTGATCGGACAATCGTCGGCTTCAGTGGTTGCATCTGCGGGCCAGCATAGGAGGCGAAATATGGCCATCGAATCGCGGCTGCGCGAGCTTGATTCCAAACACCGGGATCTTGAAGCTCGCATCGAAGACGCCAAGAAGCATCCCTCGATCGACTGGACCCAGATTTCCGAACTGAAGCGCGTGAAACTGAAGCTCAAAGAAGAACTCGACAGTCTCCGGCGACGCGACGCGCGCCACTAACCTCCCCATCGAGCAAATGTGTCGACGGCCGTCCGTTCAGGGCAGCGCTCGCATATGCGCGCGCGCCGCTTCGGCGCGGAGGCGATCAAGTGGCTCGAAGCGTCCTCAAGGCTCATGCCTTCGCGCGCAGAACCAAGGCGTGCGCGGGCGTTGGCGTGACGGGTTCAAACGTCTTCCTGGTCGCGCCGCTGGTACGTTTCGGGGTCGACCGATTCAGTCGCCGGCTTGAGACCCGGGCCATCGTCGGCGCGCTTGCGCTTCAGATCGTCCTTGGCTTTCGCCTCCGCCGCCTTGCGCACGACATCATCCAGCTCGATCTGCGAGCACAGGCCGAGCGACACGGGGTCGACAGGCTTGATGTTTGTCGCGTTCCAGTGCGAGCGCGTGCGCACCTGCTCGATGGTGGACTTCGTGGTGCCGATCAGCTTCACGACCTGCGCGTCGGAGACTTCCGGGTGATTGCGGAGAAACCAGGCGATGGCGTCGGGGCGGTCACCGCGGCGGATCGTCGGGATGTAGCGCGCGCCCTTCCGCTTGCGCTCCGGCAGCTCGATCTTCTTCTGTTCCGCGGCGTGCAGGCGGTAGCTTGCGTCCGCTTCACCCTTCGCGATTTCCTCGCGTGACAGGAACCCGGCCGCAATCGGATCGACGCCGCGGATGCCCTTGGCGACTTCCTCGTTCGCGATGCCCGCGACTTCAAGCGGATGCAATTCACAGAACGCCGCGATCTGGTCAAAGGAGAGGGCGGTCTCCTCGATGAGCCAGACGGCGGTGGCCTTCGGCATAAGGACAGTAGTGGACATGCGCGCGCGTCCTCTGAAACAAATAGAGCGCCCGGATCGCCGAGCGCTCAGAACGATTTGGCGAGGGCGAAAGTCGCTTGAAGCGCCAACCGCCATGAACCCCGTATAGCCCCCTTCGCCCCCCCGCGCCAGTGGCTACGCCGGGTCCTTGATCGCGTTATTGCAGGGTTTTTTCCCGCTTCTCGGCCTGGTTGAACTGAAGAAATTCTCTCCTGATCGGTGTGTCATCTGGGACTTTTGACGCCAGTCCGGCGGGTTTCGTGAGGCCTTGAGAACCGTAAATCGGTTGGCGCGCATCGAGTATTTGGCGAATGCCCCGTATTAGGTCGATCTCTTCGAGACGCGGCGGCGGCCTCCGTCGTCGATCCGGGCAGGCGGACAGCGCAATGCCGGCGCTGCCCTTGTTAGGAGGGTGAACGGCGTTTTCGAGGCCTTCCGCGGGTGGAAGCGCTTTGGAAGCAAGACTGCCCCGCCCACATGATATCCACAGGTTCCTTAGAGGTGGCTCGGGAAATCTGGACACGGGGCTAAGTGGAATTTCTGCCTGAGA